>RGPS01000089.1 GCA_010084195.1 Terriglobia bacterium | reverse complement strand
GGAAGAAGGGGCTTCGCTTGCGGAAGAGGATCAGGATCGCGGCCAGGGTTCCGAAGGCCGCGAACAGGTTGGAGAAGACAACCAGGTGGAAACGCGGATTGCGGGCCTTTATTAAGTCATCGAGCGGGTGGACGCTGCCTCCGGTCCAGATGCCGGTGAAGCGCTCGGTAGTCATGCGGATGACGACGGCGGGGTGGGTGAAGAGGTAGTCGAGGGCGAGGCTCTGTTTTTCGCGCATGTATTCGAGTTCGCCAACTTCGACATAGTGGTCCCGTTCGGTCTGGTTATCGATGGGGTGGAGGCCAGCGGGGGTGCGGCTGCTGGCCTGCTCGTTGTTGCCGAGCCATAGTGCCAGACCTCCCACAGTGCGGAGCGGAACGAAGTCGTGGAATTCGAGGTGGTTGCGGATGGCCCACGGGGCACAGCAAAGAATGGCCAGAACTGCGGCCAGGGCGGGCCTGGTGAAGGAGAAACGGGGGCGCTGGTGGGCTCGGTATTCGGTCCAGCCGAAGAGGAAGGGGAGCAGGGTGACAAAGGAAGCGTTGGCCATGAGGGCCCCCCCCCAGAGCAGACCGTGAAAGGCCCATTCGCGAGGGGAATCGGAGTCAGCGGTTCGGAGGAGGCTCCAGAGCAGGGTGGCTGCGAGGAACGCGGAGAGAGAGCCTTCGAAGAGGGATTCGTAGGTGAGGATGATGGCGTTGGGGAAGATGGCCCAGAGCCAGGCGGCTCCGGCGGCGACACCGGTGCCGAACATACGACGGGCGGCCGCGTAGATGGGGATGCAGGTGAGGGTGGAGAGGAGAACGTTGAGGCCGGTGGCGGCGAGGAAGGCCTGGATTGTGTAGGTGCCAAAGAGCTTGAAGATGGCGGCGAGGATGAGGGGGTAGATGGGTGTCATCCAGGCGGTAGGGCCGGTCTCGACGCGGAAGGGGTTGGCGAAGCCGTGGCCGTTCACGAGGGAGGCGGCGATATTGCCGGGTTCGAAGAGGAACGGGATGGTGGAGAGGGCTCGGGGGACGTGGTGCGTGACGTAATCGTAGAGGAAACCCACTCGGAGGAGGAGAGCGACGAAGACGATGAGCGGGAGGCTGCGCAGACGGGCCAAATGACCAGTCTACGCGCCTGCCTGCAAATTAGCCGAAGAGGCCGCCCTTAAAGGGGGATCGACCGCAGTTAGAAATGGGTTGATTGTCGGGTTCGAGTTCGGAGAACTGTTTTTCGAGGAACCTGTAGAGGAGCCAGAGGACGAGGAGGATGGTGCTCCAGGCGGCGACGGGGTTGGCCCGAACGGTGTCAGCCCAGGCCATGGCGAAGAGGTCAAAGGTGGCGAAGTTGCCGCCAGGTTTGGCCAGGAGGGGAGACAGGGCAAGGGTGAGGACCAGGGGCAGCGCAAGTGCGATCGCACCATATTTGCGGAGAGCGGGAGGGAGGTGGCTGAGGCGGCTCCAGCGGGGGAGAAGACAGATACTCATCAGGACCATGACGATGAAGAGAAGCGCTGCCACGTTGAGAAGATTGCCTACTGGGCGGCGGCTGAGGGGGCGGAGGTGATTGAGACGGGCGCGGTAAGCGAGAGCTATTTCTTCACCGAAGACGGTCCGGGTGGCGCGGCGGAATTGCCAGTCCTTAAATTGCAGGGAGTTGTCAGCACCAGATTCAAAGGGGTTATACGAGCGAATGAGCCACACCCGTTTTATTTCGGGAGAGTGGGCTTCGCCCCAGGGTGCCTGAACCAAGGGGACTTCGTTGGCCGAGACGTGTTTCCACCAAGGTGAGGCGAGGCGGAGGCCAGTAGGGCGGGGGTCGAGAGCCTGGTCCGCGTCTGAGCCGATTCCCCAGGTGAGATTGATAAACAGCGAGCTTCCGTAGACGACCAGGTAGGGCAGCGCCACAATGGCGAGAAGACGGCGGCGGGAGACAGGAAGGGGGAACATCCAGCGGATCGCCGAATAAGTCCCGGTGAGGTAGCCGGGGACAAAAAACAGAGGCAGCATGAAGTTATCGATGAGGGGGTAGACGGCAGAGAACGAGAACCAGATTGCGGTCCGCCAGGTAAACAGCGAGCGCCAGAGCACGGACCAGGAACCCGGGTCGGCAGATGTGGACGCTGTCGTGCCGACCTCTCGGAGTTCGAGGGGCGCCAGCTGCAGCGCTAAGGGGTATCGGGGCCAGGTGACCACGGCAAAAGCGGCGATCAGGAGGGCGGCGACGGCGAGGGTGATCATCGCTGGAGTTACGTCGGACGATTTGCGGACAAGGTACGCAACCCCGATGGAAGCGGCAACCAGAGTCAGCCAGGTACCCAATGCCACTGAGTTCGCGGCTGCCACTCCGGGCAGGCCATAGAGTTGGAGAAAAATAACGGCAGCGCTGGCAGCCATCGCGGCTGAACTGAGCGGCCAGGTGAGACCCAGTGCGGCATTGGGGCCAAACTGGAGGGCGACGGTGGTGGCTACCAGGACGGGGAGCCAGATAAAGAGAAGCAGCGAAAAGATACGCGCCCGGATCAGGTCGCGACCATCAATAGGGAGTGCTGCTTCAAATGCTGAGGCGCGGACATGGATGCGGGCGCTGCCGAGGAAGCCGAGGTAGAGTCCGCTGATGATCCCGGCAGCGCCACCGCGCAGCGCGGGTGATTCGAAGCGCAGGGCGAGGGCGGCGAGGCCGACCAGAGCGGCAACAGGGAGGTAACGCCAGGCGGGGTCGCGGCGCATCAGGGCAAAGGTACTCATTGACGGCCTCCCACCATTTCGACGAACAGCTCTTCGAGAGGTGCCTGACCGCAGCGGACCGGGAGACCTCCGTTCATTTGGGAGAGGCGCGCGGCAACGGCGTTTGGTTCGCCTCGGAAAATGGCGTGGAGTTCGCCCGCAGCCTCACGTACCCGGAGGCAACCGGACATGGCGGCAAGGGCCTGTTGGCGTCCTGCGGCGAGGGGCAGGAAGGCGATAGAGATACCTTCGCGGAGATTGTCCAGATCATCGTCGAGGGCGACCTTGCCCTTGTCGAGAAGGACGATGCGACCGCCGAGGCGCTCGACGTCTCCCATGTGGTGGGAGGAGAAGAGAATGGCACTGCCTTCGCGGTGCAGGAGCTGGATGGAGGCTTCCAGAAACTCGCGGCGAGTGGCGGGGTCCAGCCCCCCGGCGGGTTCATCCAGGATGAGGAGTTCGGGGCGGTGACAGAGAGCGCAGAGCAGGGCAACCTACCGGGCCTGGCCTTTGCTGAGATTCTTGATCTTTTCACCGCGCTGGAGGCTGAAGCGGTCGAGAAGGTCGGCTTCGAGCGTGGTATCCCACTGGGGGGCGAAGAGCATTTTGTGGAACGCGATCAGTTCGGCGATGGTTGCGGCAGGGGGCAGGACCTGGTCCTCGGCAACCTAGCCGATGCGGCGGCGCACCGCGACCGGGTCGACCGTGGGCGGGGTGCCGAAGACACGGACGCTGCCCTGATGCGGGACAAGCAAACCCATCGCAATGCGGATCAGGGTACTCTTCCCCGCCCCGTTGCGGCCCAGAAGGCCAAGGACTTCTCCTTCGCCCATGCGGAAGGTTATCCCGGCGAGGACTTCTGTCCCGACTTTGTAGGAGCGGTGGATGTTGTCGAATTCAAGAACTGTTTTCATTGTGATTCCTTTTCGCGAAGGCGGCGTTCGTTGGCCATCTCGCGTTCCGCATCGCGCAGGGCGGCGGTAGCTTCGCGCATGCCCAACCCGGAAAGGTAGGCCTGCGCGAGGAGGTTGCGGGCAGCGGCTTTCAGCTGCGCCGGGGCTTCGACGGCATCCGGGCGGGGTGCCGATTCTGCGACAAAGGTTCCACGACCGCGCTGGGTTTCGATGAAGCCCCCGGACTCCAGTTCGTCATAAGCCTTCTTGACGGTGAGGGGAGCAACCACGATCTGCTCCGCGAGGTCGCGGTGAGAGGGGAGCTTGTCACCGGGTTTGAGACGTCCACCGGCTATGGCTTCGGTGATCTGCCGCATGATTTGGCGGTAGATGGAGAGCTCGCCGGCGGGATTGATGAAGAGCTGCACTAAGTGATATATAACTCTATATCACTATAGCTGTCAAGAGTTTTGTTTGACAGGTGACACAGGGTGGGCGCTACTCTGGTTTTCATGATCGAAATCCGGCAACTGGATGGCAACGACGTTTGGGCGCAGATGGAAGGTTTGGCCGGGGTTCTGGTGGATTGCGTGGAAGGCGGGGCTTCGGTGAACTTTATGCAGGGGTATTCGTTAGATGAGGCCACGTTGTTCTTTGAAAGTGTGGCGGATGCGGTGGACCGGGGGGAGCGGCTGGCGTTTGCGGCAATCGAGGGGGAGGAAGTGCTGGGGACGGTACAGGTGATTGTGAAAATGCCGCCGAATCAACCGCACAGAGGGGAGGTTACGAAGCTGCTGGTGCGGCGGGCTGCACGGGGCCGGGGTGTGGCGCAAAGGCTGATGGAAGAGGCCGAGACTGCAGCCCGGGTGGCAGGGAAATCCGTGCTGACGCTGGATACGGCGAGCGATACGGCGGAGAGACTGTATGCGCGGATGGGATGGAATCGGGTGGGTGCGATTCCGGAGTTCTGCCTGCTGCCGGACGGGACACCCTGCGCGACAACGATTTTCTGGAAAGCAATATAAGGGTCAGGCTTCAGGAGTTTTTTTGCCCGAGACGCATAGCCAGCCTCGTTTTCGGTCTACCACTACCTGGACGCCGAGATAACCGGCATCTTCGAGGAGTTTGGAATGCTCCGCCGCAGTGAGATATCCTGCACCCAGAAACTTCATGACAAGGCCATTGAGGGCGTCAAAACGCTGCCCCCGGAAGGCTTCTGCAATCAGAAGAAGCGAACCGCCGGGCCTGAGAACGCGGTAGATCTCTCCTAAATCGTGCAAGTGATTGGGCCAGTAGTAGTGGGTTTCGATGGCAGTGACGAGGTGAAAAGTGTTGTTGGCGGAGGGAAGTTGCGAGACAGTTGCCTGTTGGATCGCCACCTGACCTGAGGCGATGCCGGTCGGGTTGAGCGGACGCGCTGCGGCTACGGAGGTTTCGGCGTAGTCTATCCCGAAGACTTTTCCCTGGTCTGCCATGTCGGCAAGACGCTGCACCGTTCTGCCTCCGCCGCACCCAATGTCGAGAACCATCGCGTCCCGCGCTACGAGCACATATTCCAAACCCCACGAAGTCAGCTTCGAGTGGGTTTGGTTCATGAGACAGAGAACTACCCTGCCGAGGAGGCCAGTCGGCATGGGGCACTGGCGGATAACGTAAGTAGCACCGGCGACTGCAAGGCCTGAGGCGAGCAGAGTTCGTGTGCCGGCGGTGATGGTCTTATTCGAAACGCCAGATGGAGAAATTGGGCCATTTCGCGACGTTTTGTTTGGCCCAGTCGGCGTTCTTGTCCTTGTGGCAGGCGGTGCAGGCGACGATATTGGCTTTGAACGTGTGGGCTCGGACGTTTACATCGGCGATGGTTTGCTCGATTTTCGGCATGTGGCACCCGACGCACTCGGCTCCGGCGCTACCCACCTTGTGATTGGAGTGCGCCACAGGCTCGATGTTGGTGTGGCAGGACTGGCAGAGGGTTGTGGAAGATTTGATGAGATCCGCATTATTGGCAGTGCCGTGGACATCGTGGCAGGTGGAGCATTTGATGCCGTGTAGATACATCTGGCTCTGGACGTAGTCATTGCCCTGCATGCGGTTCTTGTGGCCGGTGCCATCGGGAAAGTGGGTGAAGGTTGTCTCGCCGAGCTTGTGTTCTTCCAGCTTCCAGAAGTCAGAGAGTTTGTCACCGGGGGTGTAGCCGACCGGCCAGTCGTAGTGCCGACCGTCCGTTTGAGGATTTTTCAGGGGAGCGCCCTGGGTGTGGCACTGGAGGCAGACGTCGTTGGCACGGACGAAATCGAGGCGGGCAGGATTGACGACGTTGCTGCGCGCCGGTTTGGCAACATGATCGCTGCCGGGGCCGTGGCACTTTTCGCAGCCGACGTTCCATTCGGTCACTGTGTGATTCGAGATGTTGTAGTTGACCGAGTGGCAACCGTCGCAAAGGGGTCCGGTGGGGCGTTCGGCCTGACTTTGGGGGTAGATGTTGGTCCACCAGTCGGTGCCTTTCGCAGGGTTGTAGGCACGCCAGACTTTGTTGGTGACATCCCACTGAACGGGGTAAACGAAGTAATCGTCACCCTTCTTATAGAGGTAGCGTTGCTTCCATTTGTCGCCGTACATGAAGGAGACGTCGGCAAGTTTGAAGGTGACGAGGGGGTTGGGTTTGGAGAAGTCTCCTGCAACTGCTTCGGGGTGGGCTTTGGGGTCGCGGATGACGTTGGCCATACGCGTCTTTGACCAG
The DNA here is from genome assembly GCA_010084195.1 of Terriglobia bacterium. Classification (GTDB taxonomy): domain Bacteria; phylum Acidobacteriota; class Terriglobia; order Bryobacterales; family Bryobacteraceae; genus BOG-234. The sequence continues at coordinate 17,209 of RGPS01000089.1, read as the reverse complement.
CGGGCGTAGGTTTCCGGATGACAGGTTTGGCACTTCTGCGAGCCGACGTAAGTGGCAGCGTTGAGCGAGGCTGCAGCCGCAAAAAACAAACCGCATCTGATCAAAGGAGAAAGCATCCTCCCTGCATGATATACGAGCCCAGAGGGCCACACCCAACCGGTTTGATTCAGTCAAGTGTAAGATTTTCGTCATTTTGTAATCTGCCTTAAGCAATGGGTTGCCATGATGGGTTTAAATGAAACTTCCTCGCCCGCTTTTACTGATTCCGGCACTGTTCATTGGCCTATTAGTGGCACAAACGCCACATCCTCTGCCAGGAGGCTTCTCGCTGCCCAACGGGTGGCAGATCACGCCTGTCGGGAAAGCGATCCAAACAGAAGATCTGATCCTGAACCTGAGTGCGAGCAAAGACGGCAAGGTCGTGATCGCCCAGCATGGGGGTTTCAATCCGCATGGGCTGGTAGTGATCGATACCGCTAAGGAAGAAGCGGTGCAGCGGATTCCGTTGCGTTCGGCGTGGCTGGGGCTGGCGTGGTCGGGAGATGGGTCGAAGTTCTTCGTTTCGGGTGGCAATGCCCGGACGGAAGTTGCCCCGATTTACGTTTTCAGCTATGCCAACGGTCGTCTGAGTGAGAAACCTCAGGCCGAGTGGAAAGATTCCGAGCCGGCGGACCAGGTGTACTGGAGCGGCCTGGCAATGCACCCGAAGAAGCAACTGCTGTTTGCGGCGAATCGCGGACCTGATCCGGACCGGGGTCATGTAGTGATATTTGACGCGAATACCGGTAAGGTGACGGGGAGAATTCCGGTGGACGTGAGTCCCTACGACCTGCAGTTCAGCAGTGATGGTTCGGTGCTTTACGTCAGCAACTGGGGGAGCGAATCCATCTCGGTGATTGATACTGCGGCTGGGCGGGTAGTGAGCACGATTCCGACGGGCAGCAATCCGAATGACATGGAACTGGGGGCGGACGGGCGGCTGTATGTCTCGAATGGCAATGAGAATACGGTGACGGTGATTGATACGAAGAAACGGCAGCCGATCGAGACGATTCATGTGGGGCCGACAGCGCGTGCGCCGCAGGGTTCCACGCCGAACGGCCTGGTGCTGGATCACCGGAACAACATGTTGTTTGTGGCCAATGCCGACAACAATGCGGTGGCAGCCGTGAATGTTAAGGAGCCTGGGAAGAGTGAGGTTTTGGGCTTCATTCCGGCTGGCTGGTACCCGAGCGCGCTGCATTTAACTCCGCAGATGAAGCTGTATATCGCCAACAGCAAAGGCCTGGAGGCGCACGCGACGCCGGTGGGCCCGGCGAGTCCGTTGTTGAAGGAAGGGCAGAAGGCGGAGTCGGTGAAGGTGGTACAGAAGGGGACGGTGAATATCGTTTCGCTGGCCAACCTGAGGGGCGAGATCAAGGGCTGGACGAAGAAGGTCTACGAGAATATCCCGTACAAAGATGATTACCTGACGATGGCTCGGGCACCGAAGGAGCCGAGCATTGTGCCGCAGGAAGTGGGTGCGGGGTCTCCGGTGAAGCATGTGATTTATGTGATTAAGGAAAACCGGACCTATGACCAGTTGTTTGGGGATATCAAGAAGGGCAACGGGGACCCGCGGCTGACGATCTTTGGAGAGCAGACGACGCCGAATCACCATGCAATTGCCAATGAGTGGGTGTTGCTGGACAACCTTTATTGCGACGGGGAAGTCAGTGTAGACGGACACTCCTGGTCGAATTCTGCGATTGCGACGGACTACAACGAGAAGATGTGGCCGGCGAACTATGGGGGGCACAGCAAATCGACGACCTCCAACGCATTTGTTCCGGCAGCGGGACACTTGTGGGATCTGGCGGCGAAGAAAGGCCTGACCTACCGGAGCTACGGTGAGTATGCCGCACGTTCGAGCGACGGGACGACGATGCAGGCGGCGAAAGGTGTGGGGGGATTGCTGAATCATGTCTCGCCAGGCTTCAAGCTGCCGGGCATGCGCGATACCGACAACGTGAAGGTCTTCTTCAGCGAACTCGATGAGTATGAGAAGAACTTCAGTTCGAAGGATGCCTCAAAAAGGCTCCCGAATTTCATAGTGATGAGCCTGCCGGAGGACCACACGGTGGGAACGCGACCGGGAGGTTTCACCCCCCGTGCGATGGTGGCGAATCATGACTGGGCCATCGGACAGCTGGTGGAGAGGATGTCGAAGAGCCCGTATTGGGCGGAGACGGCGATCTTTATGATCGAAGACGATGCGCAGGATTCGCCGGACCATGTGGACGCGCGGCGGACGGTTGGCCTGGTGGCAGGACCCTTTGTAAAACGTGGGTTTGTGGATTCGACGCTGTACACCACGTCCGCGATGTTGCGCACGATGGAACTCCTGCTGGGCCTGCCGCCGATGACGCAGTATGACGCCGCAGCGCTGCCGATGTACAGCTCATTTCGGGAGACTGCCGACCTGCGACCTTACGCCGCAATCGCGCCGAAGCTGGATGTAAATGAGAAGAATACGGCAAAGTCCTTTGGAGCTGCCGCGTCACTGAAGATGGACTTCGACGATGTGGATCGGGCCCCCATGTTCGCGCTGAATGAGATTATCTGGAAGAGTGTGAAGGGTGCAAATTCGCCGATGCCGTTGCCGGTCCACCGTTACTGGTTCCAGCGGCGGTAAGTTCGAGCTGCGGAAAGCAGACTAACGGAGGCGACCAACGTGCAGCGCAACGATTCCAAAGGTCATGTATTCCCAGTCGACCTGGTGGAAACCGGTGTCCTTCATCATGGCGGACAATTCCGGTGCCTCGGGGAATTTTCGTACGGATTCGGGAAGATATTTGTAGGCTTCCGGCGCACCTGAAATGATGCCACCCAGGATGGGGAGGACCTTGCGGGAATACCAGTTGTAGAGTGCTGCGAAGGCTTTGTTGGGGGGCTGGGTGAATTCCAGAATGGCCAACGCACCACCGGGGCGCAGGACTCGGCGCATTTCAATGAGGCCGGCTCGGTAGTTTGCAAAGTTGCGGTAGCCGAAGGCGATGGTGATGAGGTCGAGGCTCGCGTCCCGGAGGGGGAGTGCGAGGCCGTCGCCTTCAAAGAGAGTGGAGCGCAGGCCGGTTCGATTGAGTTTCTCGCGGGCACCCTCCAGCATGGGGTGGCAGAAGTCGCTGCCAACGAGAGCTCGGCCGGCTTCGCGTTCGAGAGCGACGAGAAGGTCACCGGTACCGCAGGCGAGATCGAGGACGCGGGAGTCGGGACGACGGAGGATGTCACGGACCCGGCGGACGGTGACATTGCGCCAGTGCTTGTCGATATTTGCCGAGAGCAGGTGATTGGCGAGGTCGTAGCGCGGAGCTACGCGGCCAAACATGGAGCGGACCCAGCGCGAGGCTTCGCGCTCGGAAGCCGTGCCGTCAGGGGTGGTTCCGGAGACTGACATTACTGGCAGTCACCTAACGCCCGGGCGATGGCGCGGGTTGCCTGATCGAGGGTGATGTCGCTGCGGACGATAACTTCGCCGATCTTTGTGGGCAGCACGAAGTGAATCTTCTGCTGGATGGTCTTTTTATCTTTGACGAGGCGGGCAGCGAGGGCTTCGGCTGAAATACCGGCTACGCTCGGGATGGGGCCATAACGGTCGAGAACATTGAGGATGGAGAAATGATCCTCGGGCGGCAGCATTTCGAGTTCGTGCGCGAGATAGGTGGCTGCGCGCATACCCCAGGAGACGGCTTCGCCGTGCAGGAAGCGTTTGTATTGAGTTTCCGCTTCCAGAGAGTGTCCAAAAGTGTGACCGAAGTTGAGGATGCGGCGAAGGCCGGACTCGCGTTCGTCGGAGGAGACGACCTCGGCCTTGATGCGAACAGACTCGGCGATGACGTGGTCCACGATGTGGTGGCGTTGGGCGAGGACTTCGTCGCGGCCGGAGGCGAGGAGGCGGAAGAGAGGTTCGCTGGCGATGACGCCGGTCTTGATGATTTCGTAGAGGCCCGCGTTGAATTCGCGCTCCGGGAGGGTGGAGAGGACGGCGGGGTCGATCAGGACGGCGAGAGGCTGGTGGAAGGCTCCGATGAGATTCTTGCCCGTGGTGAGGTTCGCTCCGGTTTTGCCACCAACGGAGGCGTCGACCTGAGCGAGGAGCGTGGTGGGAATCTGAATAACCGGGATGCCCCGCATGTAGATGGCGGCGAGGAAACCGCCAAGGTCGTTGACGATGCCGCCACCGAAGGCGATGACGAGGCTGGAGCGGTCGGCACCACCATCGGACATCTGCTCGGCGAGGGTTTCGACATGCGACATCCGCTTGTTTTCTTCCGAACCGGCGAAAAAGAGAGTGGCGTAGTCGTGGGAACCGAGGGCGGCCTGAAGATGGGAGCCGTGCAGTTCCCAGACGTCGGCGGTGGTAACGACGAAGATTTTTCCGGAGCGGGGCGGGAGAAACTCGGGGAGGCGAGAGATTCCACCTCTTTCAACTACGACGGAGTAGGTTCGCTGGGGGGTCGAGACCTGGTACTGGGGCATCTATTTCATTGTGGCATTGGCCCACTGTGGCACCAGACCGGGAATCAGGATTTAGCGGCGTGGGCGCGTGGTGAAAGCAGGAAGGCTTCTTCCAGTGACTCCGCCCGTAGCAAGCGGAGCGAGAGGGCGCTGAGTTCAGTGGGTGGAAGAGCCTGGAGTCGCTTCCGTGCACGTGCCGAGAGGGCGCCAAAGCGTGCGACCAGCTGATCGGCAACCACTGCGCGAAGGGCCTCCGTGCGGCCTTCTTCGCGGCCTTCTTCGCGCCCCTGAGCGATTCCTTTTCGAAGAACAGGCCCCAGGATGGGGTTATCCATGATGTCGAGCAGAATTGGCATTTTTTGGATCTCCGTTTCTATTATGCCTCCGACGCGGCGGAGACCGGCAAGGTGTGTAAGTTCGGCGAGAGCGCGTGTTCGTCGCCAGGGAGTCGCGGTTGCGATGCGTTTCAGAACTTCCTGCACGGCATCACGACGATCCCCCAGACGGCCCAGGACAGCTAAAATGTTGTCCTCCAGGTTCGGGCTATTGAGAAGATCGGAGGCCTCCAGCCCCCGAATGTCCACTATGCGGCAGCGGAATGAAAAGTCGGGAGAAGCCAGTCGCTCCGACATCCGGAGCGGCGCTTCGCCCACATAGAGCACCAACTGCCTCGCGAAAGCCCGATGTCGCCGACGGATATCGAGCAGATACTCGGCCATTCTTTGAGCCATATCGGAGACGTTGGTGCTCTGGAGCTCGATGTGGGCCAGTCCGCCGCCGGGCATCCGACCGAGCAAATCAACCTGTCGGGTGCGGACATCCGGTAATTCAGTGGGGAGCCATTTGGTGACACGAAATCCCATCCATTCAGCCAGGACGCTTCCACGCAACTGGCGCATGAGGACGGTTTTGAGAGTGGTGTCGTATTGGTGCACAGGCGCTACAGCATAAGTGGCGGCCCGATGGAAAAATTATCCCAAAAAAATAGCGTCTACCGCAGGGCAAACGTGAATATCGCGTTTCCGGCGGGGATGGAGATGTATTGTTTGCCTTCGACGGCATAGCTGGTGGGGCCTGCGGAGACGGCTCCCCCGACCATCGCTTTCCAGAGGGGTGCCCCGGTTCGGGCGTCCAGAGCGTAAAAGTAGCCTTCACGGCCTCCGGCGAAGACGATATCGGAAGCCGTTACCAGAACACCGCTGTCGGTGACATCCATCATATTGAAGTGCCATTTGATAGCTCCGGTTTTGGGGTCGAGAGCCTGGATCGCGCCGTAACCCACTTCGGGGAGGCGCTTGTTGGTGGGACCGGGGCGGAGAGCGGGAACCTCGTGGGTTGCGCTGCCGCCCCCGTACTGATTGCCCTCCTTGTAAGGTTCCACGCGGCTGGTGTTGATGGAGTGCGTGTCGAGCCAGCTGGGGATGTAGAAGAGACCTGTCCGGGGGCTGTAAGCGGGGTTGTACCAGTTCGTCGCGCCCTGGTTTTCGGGGTAGATCAGGCTGCCTTCGGGCGTGGAGTGGCCAACGCGATTGGGGCGACCTTTGGCGTCGAGGCCGTCAGCCCAGGTAACTTTTGCGAAGGGCTTGCCAAGGAGGAATTCGCCGGTCTGGCGGTCCAGAACGTAGAAAAAGCCATTGCGATTGGCGAAGAGCAGAACCTTGCGGGGCTTGCCCTGCCAGATAAGGTCGGCCAGGACGGGCACCTGGGTCGCGTCGAAGTCGAATTCGTCGTGGGGTGTGAACTGGAAATGCCACTTGAGCTTGCCGGTGTCGGCGTCGAGAGCGATGACGGAGCTGGTGTAAAGGTTGTCGCCGGGGCGGACGTCGCCATTCCAGTCCGGGCTGGCGTTGCCGATGCCCCAGTAGATGAGATTCAGAGCGGGGTCATAGGAGCCGGTGGTCCAGATGGAACCACCGCCGTGCTTCCAGGCGTCATTTTCCCAGCTTTCATGGCCGGCTTCGCCGGGCTGCGGAATGGTGTTGAAGCGCCACATTTCCTTGCCGGTTTCCGCTGAGTAAGCAGAGAGGAATCCGGAGATGCCGTATTCTCCTCCGGCGGGGCCCGCGATCACCTTGTCCTTCACGATGAGGGGTGCGACGGTCACCGAGTACCCGGCTTCCGGACGACCGATGGGCGTGGTCCACATTGTGTGGCCGTCGCGGGCATCGAGCGCGATGAGATTGCCGTCTATGGTGCCCATGAAAAGGGTGTTACCAAGGATGGCGAGGCCTCGATTGATGCGGCCACAGCAGAGTCGGGCGGACGGGGCGGGGTTGTACGGGTACGTCCAGAAGATCTTCCCGTTGGCGGCATCGAGAGCGACGACGACGTTGGGCGGCTGGACGGTATAGAGAACGCCGTTGCTGACGAGCGAAGTGGCTTCGTATTTGCTGTTGGGCTCTGCAGGAGCGCGCGTTTGCAGGACCCATTTCAGTTCCAGATCCTTCGCGTTGGCGGGAGTAATTTGCGTGAGGCGGCTGTAGCGCTGGCCGTCGAGGGTGCCCGAGTAGGTGAGCCAGTTGGCGGGGTCGCGTTCGGCGTTCACCAAACGATCAAACGGTGTTTGGGCCGTGAGCGTGATGGCAGTAAGAAGAGTGAAAACGATGCGACGGAGCATTAGCGGAGACCTTTCAGAGAAACGAGGTAGCTGACGACATCGGAGATTTCCTGCTCAGAAAGTCTGTCCCTGAAATTGGGCATCGGCGAAACTTTCAGGAACTCGTATTCGCGGAGGTTGGTCTTGTAGAGGGAGCGGAGGGTGGCGTTACTGTCGAGTATCTGGATGGTGTAGGTGTCCTGATTCAGGAGCGTGCCGGCGATCTTTGTGCCATCTTTGGCAACCGCGCGGACGGGCCGGTTCTCCGGGCGAATATCGATACTGGGGTCAAGCAGCGCGATCTCGATTTCTGCCAGGCGGCGGGTGATCCCGATCGATGTCAGGTCGGGCCCCGTTACGGTGCCCTGGTGGCCAATTCGGTGGCAGTTCAGGCACTGGCCTTTCGCCTCCACGAGGGCCTTGCCACGGGAAGGGTCACCGGGAGGGCCCTTGCGAGTGGAGCGGGGAGACGTGGCCATGGAGCGGAGGTAGGCGACGAGGACGGCGGCCTGCTCATCGGTGTAGGCACCGGGCGGCATAGGGGTGCCGGGGATACCCTTCTGGATGATCCGGATTAGTTCGGCATCAGACTGGGCGCGGCGGAACTGGTTGGAGCCGAGGTTCACACCGGAAATCTGATCGCCGTCAGGACCGTGGCAGTTGACGCAAAAGGAGGAGTAAGCGATGCCGCCGCGCTGGATTTCGGCAGGGGTGAAGCCGTGACCCTCCTGGGGGAACGCCGGGAGCGCGGCCACGGCTGTGAGGACGAGAGAGAACAGGATCGATTTTAGAGCCACTTGAGGGTTATATCACAGGTGGCGGAAAACAGTTCCGACGCTATTCTGAAGTCAGATGAATAAAGAGATCGCTACGGCGAAGGAGGCGGTTGCGGATATCCGCGACGGGGCGTCCGTGATGATTGGCGGATTCGGGTTGTGCGGCATTCCGGAGAATCTGATTGCGGCGGTCCTGGAACTGGCCCCGCGCAGGCTGCACACCATCAGCAACAACATGGGAGTTGCGGGTTTCGGCATCGGACTGATTCTGGAAGCGGGGCTGATTGCTGAGCACACGGGCAGCTATGTCGGCGAAAACAAGGTGATGGAACGGATGATGCTGTCGGGAGAACTGAAAGTCAATCTGGTGCCGCAGGGAACACTGGCGGAGAGTATTCGCGCGGGGGGCGCGGGGATCCCTGCCTTTTATACCCCGACAGGCGTGGGGACGGTGGTGGCGGAGGGGAAGGAAGTCCGCGAGTTTGACGGCAAGAAGTACCTGATGGAGCGGGCGCTGAAGGCCGATTTCGCACTGGTGAAAGCGTGGAAGGGCGACCGTGCGGGGAACCTGGTGTATCGCAAGACGGCGCAGAGTTTCAACCCGATCATGGCGACGGCGGGACGGGTGACGATTGCTGAGGTGGACGAACTGGTAGAGATCGGTGCGATCAACCCGGATGAGGTGATGACGCCGGGGATTTACGTGCACCGGATTGTGGAATCGCCTTTTTCCGCGCGACGGATTGAACGGCTGCGGGTTCGCGGGGGTGCACAGTGAGCTTACCTGTGCTGAGTGCGGAGCTGAAGCGGCAGAGGATCGCGGCTCGGGTTGTGCATGAAATGCACAGCGGGTATTACGTGAATCTGGGAATCGGCATTCCGACACTGGTGGCGAACTTCATTCCGCCCGATATGGAGGTGGTGCTGCAGTCGGAGAACGGGATGCTGGGGACGGGGCCGTATCCGGAACCGGGGGAGCAGGATGCGGATCTGATTAATGCGGGGAAGGAGACGATTACGGAGATACCTGGGTCGTCGTTCTTCTCGGCTGCGGAGTCGTTTGCGATGATCCGCGGAGGCCATATGGACCTGAGTATTCTGGGGGCCATGCAGGTGGATGAAGAGGGTAGTCTGGCGAACTGGATGATTCCCGGGAAGCTGGTCCGGGGGATGGGCGGAGCGATGGATCTGGTGGCTGCGGCGAAGAGAGTGATTGTCGCGATGGAGCACACCACGAAGTCGGGGGCGCCGAAAATTTTGAAGAAGTGCACGCTGCCGCTAACGGGCTATGGCGTGGTGGACACGATTGTGACGGAGTTGGGGGTGATCCACGTGCGTGGGGTCGGGCTGGTGCTGGCGGAACTGGCAGACGGGGTGACGTTTGCTGATATTCAGAGCGTGACGGAGGCTACTTTGTTGGCGAGTCCCGGGCTGCGGGAAATTCGGGGATAGACTAACAATGCTTAAAAACTGCATGCTTCATGCAGTTTTCTGGACCGAACGCGCTGCTTCGACCACCTTGGTACGTTCCATCTGCTGTTAACATACAATTCATGCTGCTTCGCTTCCGGTTCTCAAACTATCGCTCGTTTCGTGACGAACAGGAACTATCCCTGACCGAACGCAAGCACGTCGACGGGCGGGCATTCAGGTGGCGGAGTCTAAGGAGAACGTGCTACCCGTTTGCGCCATCTACGGCTCAAATGCTTCGGGCAAGTCCAACCTACTTAAGGCACTAAAGTTCGTCGAAAGCGCCGTGCTCCACTCCCACCGACTATGGGAACCGGACGGCCCGATTCCGCTGCACACGTTTGGCATGGGAACGACGGGAGGGGAAGCGGAGTTTTCTGTTGATTTTCTGATCGGTGGAGTTCGCTATCAATTCGGATTTCGCGCAACTCATAAGGAGATCACCAAAGAATGGTTATTCTATTACCCCGCCGGGCGACGGAATATTTGGTTCTCCCGGACGAGCGAAGGCATGACGTTCGGAAGGGGATTTCCGGGGGATAACAGGAAGATCGCAGCTCTGATGAGGAGGAACAGTCTGTTTCTGTCAACTGCGGCCCAGAACAACCATGAGACACTGCTTCCAGTTTATCAATGGTTTCAGCATACCCTGCTTTTTGCCAGTGGTAACAAGATGGCCCCGTTGGTCACTTTGCGCATGTGTGATAACGAAGAACATCGCAAACAGATCGCCGCTCTGATGTCATTTGCGGATTTAGGCATTGCCGATCTGCTCATCGAGAAGACCCCGAAAGAGACAAATGAAAAAATGATACGTGCTCTTGGGGCGATGATGAGAGAACTTGAGGTCAACGAACCCATGCCTGACTTCACACCTCCCGATAAAATCGCGATGGTCCACCAAATTGGGGAAGCGGCCATTCACTTTGATCGGAGTGATGAGTCCGAGGGGACCCTAGCATATCTTGCGCTGGCCGGACCCGTCTTATTTGCGCTGGAGAACAGTTCTGTATTGGTGATTGACGAGATCGACTCGAGCTTACACCCCAACCTCACTTCATTCCTAGTCAGGCTCTTCACGAGTGCCACCAGCAACCCCAGGGGTGGGCAGTTGATCTTTACCACCCACGACACAACCCTTTTGGAGAACAGAACCCCGGAGATGGCAGCCTTAACCCGGGATGAGATTTGGTTGGTGCAAAAGGATACCTCCGGCGCGAGCAGCCTGTATCCGTTGAGTGACTTCAAACCGGTCAAGGGGGAAGACACCCACAGGTTCTACCTCAGCGGCAGGTTTGGCGGTGTGCCATTCATCAATACCGAACGAATCGTGGAACGGCTGCGCAGCAATGAGTAAGAGGGATCAGCTGAAGCGTCGTCGCGCCACCAAGCAAGTCAATCCTACATACCTGATTGTTTGCGAGGGAGATGTTACGGAAAAGAACTACCTAACCGACCTAAGATGCCATTACAGAATCCCGCTCACGTTCAGGTTCATATCCGGATGCGGGCCGCTGACACTGGTCCAGAAAGCAGTTGAGGAAAAGCGAAAGAGGGTTCGGGACTTCGACCGCATCTGGGTGGTTTGCGATGTCGATGAGCATCCAAACATCCCGGCAGCCAAAGTTCAGGCTCGGGCCAACAGCATACCGATGGCAATATCCAATCCCTGTTTTGACCTGTGGGCGCTGCTTCACTTTCAGGATCAGAATGCCTACATCGACCGCAAGGTCCTGAGAGTGGTCTGCCAGCAACATATGCCCGGATACGCCAAAAACCTCCCTTTAGACAAATGGCTTCCCGGACTGACAATGGCGCTGGAGCGAGCAAAACAACTCCGAGCGCGGAACCAGCAAAACGAAACTGTAGGGGGCAATCCCTCTACCGACGCCGACCTGCTGGTACTGGAGATCAGAGAAGCGGCGGGTGCCCCCGTGTCGGGCCTTACTGGGGGAACGACGTCGGTTCGGTGATTCCGCGCCAGCCGGTGCCGCTCAGGGCTTTCATGAAAGCTACCAGATCAACTTTTTCCGTTTTGGTCAGGTTGCGGGGTTTTACCTTGCGGTCGAGGTTCTTGTTGGGTGTGCCGCCTTTGTCGTAGTACTCCACCACGTCTTCGAGCGTTTTCACACTGCCGTCGTGCATGTAAGGAGCAGTGTGCTCGATGTCGCGGAGCGTCGGGGTCTTGAAGGCACCCCAATCCACCGGGTCCTTTGAGATGACGAAGCGACCGAGGTCGGGGTTCGGCGCGTTGATGCCTACGCCGATGTTGGAGTACATGTTCGAGGTGAAATTGCCGCCTTCGTGGCAGGCATCGCACTCCGCCTTTTTGAACACACCCAAGCCACGAATGGCCGAGGGTGACATGGCGGTTGCCTTGCCGGCCTTCCACTGATCGTAGGGCGAGTTGCCGGAGACAACCGTTCGTTCAAAGGTGGCGATGGCTTTGGCGATGCGGTCGATATCGACCTTATCGTCACCAAAGGACGCTTTGAAAAGAGGTTTGTAGCCTTCGATGGCTCCGATTTTGGCAACTACGGCAGTATGGGTACTGCCCATCTCGATGGGATTGGCGATAGGCCCAACGGCCTGCGCTTCCAGCGTGGAGGCACGGCCATCCCAGAACTGGTTGAGGCTCCAGGCGCGATTCAGGACCGTAGGGGCGCTGCGACCACCCTTCTGCCCGCGGATGCCGGTGGACACCGGAGCGCCGTCTGTGAAAGCGTACTTCGGGTCGTGGCAGGTGGCGCACGAGACGGTGTCGTCAGCAGAGAGGCGCTTTTCGAAATAGAGCAACTTGCCGAGCGCTACCTTCTCCACGGAGTAAGGATTATCGGCCGGCCAGGCGACTTTCAGAAGACCCAACGGCGGGTTGGGTGGGGCGACAGGAGGTGCCGCAAAGACGAAAGCGGCCAGCACAAGTGTGCCGACCGCTGCGAAAGTTTTGTTCATAGCGGAAGTTCTACTTTTTCAGGAAACCCTGAACGAAGACAGCCTTGGTGCCATTCACTGTGGTCTGGGTACCGCTGACGGTCATGACCTTAGCGAAGTTGTCGGCTGCGGCGGCGCGGAAAGTGGTGAGGCCGTCGCGGCGGGGATCATGTTCTTCGTCGATGAGGAGGTAAACGTCGCCGGTCTTGGTAACGAGGCCGATGGGCTGACCGCCGGTGATGCACTTCTTGCCGCAGGAAGCATGCTTGTCACCGTGCTTGCCGAGCTGGAGGTAGCAGGAAAGATCGAGAATTTCGCCGGTCAGGGTTACTGCCTTGCCCGTGACGGGCTTGTTGTCGACGGCTGCGCCGTTGGTGGTGTTGGTCCAGAGATCGACACCCTTCTGCCCAAGTTCACCAGCGGCGGTCCAGCCACCAGTTGGCTCCATGCCGGGCTGCAGCATGCTTGCTGCTGCTTTCGGAGCTGCTTTCGGGGCGGGGGCGGCAGCTTTGTCCTGGGAAAACGCGAGGCCTGCCGCGAGGGCAATGGCAACTACGCTTAGTGTGATCTTTTTCAACATGTTAATTGGTACTCCTCGAGTAGGGTCTGACAGGGGGCACAGCTACAACTACAGATTCCAAGCCTATGTGATGCACCAGAACAGGCCAGGATGCAAAAAAATCAAGACAATAACATTTCCAGGTCTTCTTTTTGGAGATTGCGGATGAGGCTGTTGTCGGCCGTGATGATGGAATCCACCAGATCGCGCTTGGACTTCTGGAGTTCGAGGACCTTCTCCTCCACGGTATCGGTGGCAATGAGACGGTAGGCAAACACCTGGCGGGTTTGGCCGATGCGATGGGTTCGATCAATGGCCTGGGCTTCAACTGCCGGATTCCACCAGGGATCGAGCAGGAATACGTAGCCGGCTGCCGTGAGGTTGAGACCGACGCCGCCAGCCTTCAGGCTGATCAGGAAAATCGGGCACTTGGGGTCGTTCTGGAAACGCTCGACGTGATCCTGGCGGTTGTTGGTCTTGCCATCCAGGTATTCGTAGACTATGCCCTGAGCGTCGAGTCGCTTACGGACGATGTCGAGGAGGCTGGTGAACTGCGAGAAGACCAGCGCCTTGTGGCCTTCCTCGACGATGGGCGTGAGGTGGTCCATCAGCAGGTCGATTTTGGAACTGGGCTCTTCCGTTTTGGTTTTGTCGATCAGGCCGGGGTGGCAAGCGGCCTGGCGGAGCCGGAGGAGGGCTTCGAGGACGTGGATGCCGGATTTCCCAATTCCTTCGCGTTCGATGCGACCAAGGAGCGTATCGCGGAAGTGCTGGCGCAACTCGTTGTAGAGGCGGCGTTCGGTGGGTTCGAGTTCGCAGCGGAGGGTTTGTTCGGTGCGCTCGGGGAGTTCGCGCGCCACCTGGCCCTTGGTACGGCGAAGGATGAAGGGCCGCAGAGCATGCGCGAGGAGGGCTCGATTCTCTTCATCGGGATTGCGCATGGACGAGCTGGTGAGACGGAACACGTTCGCCGAGCCGAGCATGCCGGGGTTCAGGAATTCAAACAGAGACCAGAGTTCGCCGAGGTGGTTCTCGACAGGGGTACCGCTGAGGACCAGGCGATGTCGGCCTTTGAGAAGCCGGACCGCTTTGGCCGATTCACTGCCGGAGTTCTTGACTGCCTGGGCTTCGTCCAGAACAATGTAGTCGAACTGGATGTCCTTCAGTTTGGGAGCATCGCGGCGCAGGGTGCCGTAGGTGGTGATGACGACATCGAAGCCGGCGAGAGGCAGGTCCGTGCGCGCGGCCCCGGTGTAATCGAGAACTTTCAGCCTGGGAGTAAAGCGGGCGGCTTCTGCCTGCCAGTTGAAAACAAGAGACTTGGGAACAACAACCAGGGAGGGCCCGGCTACAGTGACGCCGTCGGGGTTGGCCTCGCGGAGAGCGCGGCGGTCTTCGAGCAGGGCGAGGACCTGAGGAGTTTTGCCGACGCCCATGTCATCGGCGAGGCAGCCCCCGAAGCCGAAACGGCGCAGGAAACTCATCCAGCCGAGCCCTTCGCGTTGGTAGTCGCGCAACTGGCCGACGAAGCCTTCGGGCTGAACTGCCGCTTCAACACCGGAGAAATTACGGAGTTCGACCCGCATGCGGGTGAAGGTCTCGTCGCAGGTGGCTTCGGGCTGGGCTGCCAGGAGGGCGTCCAGAATACCTGCCTGCGCAAAGCCGAAGCGCATTTTGTCTTCAACGGCTTCGCCGAGACCGGCGATGAGCCCGAAGCGTTTCAGCCAGGAGTCGGGGAGGAGACCGAAGCCTCCGTCGGAGAGGCGGACGACGGTCTCGCCGCGGCGCATGGCTTCGAGAAGTTCGGGGAGTCCGGCAGTGGCACCGCCGTAGTCCACCTGCCCCCAAAGATCGAACCAGTCAACGCCGCTGGTAACTTCCACGCGAACATCCCCGGCAGGTCGGAAGGATTTACCATCGGTTTCGACGTGCCACTTATCGTTCACCAGGGCGCGAATAATGCGGGGCAGTTTGGTGGCGGGCAGGAGCCAGTGGATGTCGTTGTACCAGGACTGGTAACGGCCCCCGAGCGCGGCAAGGCGGGTGCCGGCATCGCGTTCGGCAACCATATCGCGACGGATGAAGCGACGGGCTGAGGAATCATACACACCGGAGCCTTCGGCCTGTTGGAGGAGAGAGTGGCCTTCGTAGTCGAAAGCGAGAATGCCACGCAGGTTGCGGGGATCATCGGCGCTGGAGGAGATACGAAGCGTGGGGCGCGGCGTGGGCGAGATCTCTTCGAACTGGAGCTCGACAGGCACCTTGATTCTGGGCAGGTGCGGCGCGCTGAGGAGCGAGGCCAGAAATTCGTCGCGCTCGGGGTCGGGGACATCAAGGACCTGGCCGGACCGGAAGTGGTTGATCCAGTCGAGGCTGGCTTCGGCATCCAGGGGTGCAACTTCGATGCGAACGGCACCATCTTTGCTGACAGGCAGCCGCGAAAAAACGAAGCCATCGCCCGAGGGCGCAGCGGTACTGATCAGTTCAGCATCGGCGACGGAAATACGGCTGCCTTCTCGGCTGAGCATGCCCTGGAGGCGCCAGTTTGGCCCGGCGGCTTCGATTTCGAGGGCAAAATTCCATTGATTTTCATTCCAGACGACCGGGACGGCATCCTGGGGACCCTGGGCTTCGCGCAGCAGCAGTCGACCCTGCTTTGCCGCGACGGGAATAATGATGCGGGCCAGGGGGGCATCGATTGTGGAGAGCGAGGGAACCGGATTCTGGCTGGCCCAGCTATAGCTGGAACTCATCATGGTTCCGGAAAGAGCCCCGGAGACGGCGGCAAGGATATTGTGGTCCGTCTGGTCGGGCAGGCGCGAGATATCCGAGCGGCGGAGCGTGAGCGGCACCAGGCGACCCCATTCCCCGTCGGCGCGGCGGTCCCGGAAGTGGAGGCCGAGTTGCAGCGCGCCGCCGGACGAGGCACCATTGCGATTCAGAACGTAGAGGATTTCACGCCCATGGGGCCACCGCCAGGCCTCGGCGGGAGTGGAAGGAGATGCGGCGACGGCAGGGTGGCCGGATGCTCCGTCCAGCAATTCGCGAAGGCGGGCTCGCCAGGGCAGGCCGGAAG
Organism: Terriglobia bacterium; assembly: GCA_010084195.1. Taxonomy (GTDB): domain Bacteria; phylum Acidobacteriota; class Terriglobia; order Bryobacterales; family Bryobacteraceae; genus BOG-234. Next base: position 1,304 of record RGPS01000089.1, on the reverse strand, counting down.
AAACAGGAGTGAGGGCGGAATCGGTGTCGGGTTCGTCTTCGGCAAGCTCTGCGACAGCGCCCTGGCCCGGACCGGGGGCAAGACGGGTAGCGCGCGCCGCAGCGGAGAGGTACCGGAGCTTTTCAGCTGCGAGGACACCCGCCCAAAGATGGCGGCAAGGGCCCTCCGTATCGAAGAAACTGCAATCGCAGGAGAGCCGGAGTTCGTTGCCGGAGACCTCGATCATCACTTCATGGGGTTCAGTCCCCCGAACCCGACCTTCGAATTCGGTGGGGCTGCCGTGCAGAATACGCACGTAACCGGCTGTGAAGTAGGCTTGACCACGCTGGCGCACACCTTCGCTGAACCAAGGTGAGAGATGGGAGGAGATGCTCATGGCGTCCGCAGATATGCGGACTGAAGCTATTTTATCTGGCCCCTTTGTTTTTCGGGGAAAGTCGGAAAATAACTGGCGGGGAATTGGCCTGCTGGTCGCCAGTGGAAATGAAAGCGAGCCACCCTGTGAACTGCATCATTGCGAATACTCCGAGCCTGCTGCAACGTGTTTTTCAGTTGCGGTACCTGTGTTACCACCGCAAGGGTTCCATCAACGAATCACCCACAGAAATCTTCCAGGACCAGTTCGATGACCTGTGCAACAGCATCAGTGTTCTGGCGGAATCGACTTCGGGAGAGGCAGTGGCCACGGTGCGAATCAGCGTGGTGAAACCGACGGCGGGCTGGCGAGACTCTCCGGCGCAGCATGTTTTTGGGGATCATCCCCAGTTGCAGGCGATTGCGGCAGAGAGCTATGTGGAGGCGAGCCGGCTCTGTTTCGGGCCCCATGCCAGACGGGATTCGTTCGTCACCCTCCTGGGGCATATGGCGGCTCTGGCTGAGTATTACGAAGCAGATTGGCTTGTGGCCTGTCCCCGCCTCGAACATTCCGAGGTTTACCAGAGGATGTTCGGCTTCAGGCCGCTTGCGGCGGCGAGACAGTACTTTGGCGTTAATTTCCAGACTCAGTTGCTCGGCATACGCCGAAGCGAGTTGGCTGAGTATGTGCGGGCTGCCCGACCGATGAAAGCGGCCTGGGCGAACGCATTGGAGCGCCTGGTACGGTCAGCCGCCCTGCCCACGCCGGGCGCCTGCTGGTCCTCTGGTTGTTCCCCTTCCGGAGAATCAGCAGCGCACGCGGTGGGCGCGAGTTAGCGGGCGGTCAGGAATCCGAGCCGCACGGTACAGCCCCGCCTGATCGCGGCTTCCCGGAGTCAATTTCACGCGAGCACAGGGCCGGGGGCGCATCGCTCCGGTGGGGGCGGGTT
>RGPS01000088.1 GCA_010084195.1 Terriglobia bacterium | reverse complement strand
GGCGGTTGCTTACGGATACGCTGGGGAGCCGGGGGGCCGCGCTTTTTCACGGACTGAATCAGCGTTTGCCGCGCAGGCGCTTTAGGAAGCAGATTGCGACCTTCCACGATCTGTTCGTTTTTTCCGGGGAGTACAGTACGCCGGAGTTTCGGGCTCGGTTTATCGAACAGGCCCGCCAGGCTGCTGCGGGGGCCGACCTGATCATCGCCGTGTCGCGCTTTACTGCGGGTCAGGTTGAGGAATACCTGAGCGTTCCCTCCAGCCGCATTCGCGTTGTCCATCACGGTGTACTTCCCCGCACAATCCCCGATCTCCCCCGCGAAAATGTGGTGCTGTGTCTGGGGGCTATTCAGCGGCGGAAGAATCAGGCCAGGCTGGTCCGTGCCTTTCGCGCCATGCCGGCAGACTGGCGCCTGGTACTGGCCGGTTCGGAGGGTTTCGAAGCCCGCGAAACGCTGGATGAGATTTCGAAGAGCCCTGCCAGTGACCGGATTCTGGTCACTGGCTACCTGACCGACGCCCAGGTCGGCGAATGGTATGCCAGAGCGCGGATCTTCGCATTTCCGTCGCTCGACGAGGGTTTCGGCATCCCGATTGCGGAGGCGATGGCGGCTGGGATTCCAGTGATTGTGGGAAATCGCTCCGCGCTTCCCGAGGTGGCAGGAGATGCGGGCCTGGCGGTTGACCCATACGATGTTGAGGAACTGTCTGGAGCTCTGGTCAGACTAGCGGGTGAGCCGGAGCTACGGCATGCGCTGGGTGAGGCTGGTCGAAACCGGGCAGCTCACTTTACCTGGGCGGGTGCCGTGGCGGAAACGCTTAAGTGCTACCGGGAATTACTCTGAGTGGCGGTGGAACTCGGAGCGAGTGGCAATCGCTGACTCGGTGTAACACTCCGTTAACCGTCCGCTTAAGACAGGGCCCGCCTGCACTGTCTAAGCGCATGCTGACGGGCAGCAGCGCTACAGACCTTAGGAAGTGGGATAGCGGGTCAGGCGTCTTCGTCCACAGCGATCCGCAGGGCCTTCAGGAACCGGTGGTCGTGGGTCGTGAAACTCACCTTGCCGGTGGTCTCTAACGGCTGATCCGCCATCTCATCGGTATCGGGGGCATCGTCGTCATCGCGCTTGTTGAAACCGATGGTGGCCTCCAGCACGAGGAAAACGTCGTAACCTGCACGTTTGATCTCGCCGATTGCCTCCGCGATATTGTCCGAGTCGGACAGCGATTCGTTGATCGCGTTACCGAGATCCTGCATTAAGCCTTTCAGACGCTCTTCCAAAATTGCCCCTTTCCGGCCGCTCACTCCAACCATACTGATGCACGCGGGGTGCCAACAGTTCCGTGATGTGGTCAGATTGACCGACACAGGGCTGATTTTTTGATTGTACAGGCGAATGAGGCCGCGAACAACCGTCTTTTTGCCACCTCGCTTTGGTAGGATGGGGTTCGTGGGACGAGACGAACAGATCGCACAAGCCGGACGTGTGGCGGGACGCTTTGTGGGCAGGATGATGCCTAAAGCCAAAGCTGCCTCCCGGGCCGCTACAAAACAGTGGCTGCCCACCGCACAGCACTCGAAGCAGTTTGTGAAGCACGTCCTGCCGGCCACGATCAAACCCATCCACACGCTGTGGCATGAGATCCTGGGCTTTATTTTTCTATCATTTGCGGGCATCGGGGCGTTTCGAATTTACCAGAAATTCGACACGATGCCGCCGGTACAGCTGGTGATCATCGGGATCTTTGTCGCAGTGATGGGCGGGTACGGGATCTCATCGGTGCGGAAAGCACGCAAGATTTCGAAGTCCTGAGCCCTTGTCTGACACGTCCAAACCCGGCGAATACCCTTACACGCGGGGAATTTATCCCGACATGTATCGACGTCGGCTGTGGACGATGCGGCAGTATGCGGGTTTCGGGACAGCCGAGGAGAGCAACGCCCGCTACCGTTACCTGCTGAGCCAGGGAACAACGGGGCTGTCGGTCGCTTTTGACCTGCCGACGCAGATCGGGCTGGATCCGGACCACCCTCTGGCTGCGGGCGAAACGGGCCGGGTCGGGGTTTCGGTGGCGACGCTGGCAGACATGCGTAAGTTGTTCCAGGGAATACGGTTAGACGAGGTATCCACCTCAATGACGATCAATTCCACGGCTTCAATTTTGCTGTCCTTCTACGTACTGGTGGCGCGTGAGCAGGGTATCCCCGGAAACAAGCTCACCGGGACGATCCAGAACGACATCCTGAAAGAGTACATTGCACGGGGCACGTACATTTACCCGCCGCGTCCGGCGATGCGAATTATCACAGATCTGCTCGGCTGGGCGGCAGCAGAAGTTCCGGAATGGAACACAATGTCGATCAGCGGGTACCATATCCGCGAAGCGGGTTCCACTGCGGCACAGGAGATCGCCTTCACCTTTGCCAACGGGATTGCCTATGTGGAGGCAGCGATGGCGGCGGGGCTCGCGGTGGACGCTTTCGCTCCCCGGCTGTCATTTTTCTTCAATGCGCACTCTGATTTTTTGACGGAGATCGCCAAGTTTCGGGCGGCCCGGCGCCTTTGGGCGCGGCTGATGCGGGATCGCTTTGGAGCCAAAGACCCGCGCAGCACCATGCTCAGATTCCATACGCAGACGGCTGGCTCCACGCTGACCGCGCAGCAACCGGAAGTGAATCTTGTCAGAACCACGCTGGAGGCGCTGTCGGCGGTGCTGGGCGGAACACAGTCACTACATACCAACGCTTTGGATGAGGCGCTGGGCCTGCCGACGGAGGACACAGCCCGCCTGGCGCTGCGGACACAGCAGATCCTGGCCCACGAGACCGGCGTTACGGCCACCGCTGACCCCCTGGGGGGGAGTTACTACATTGAAGAGCTGACGGATCGCCTGGAGGCCGAGGCTGTGGATTACATCGCCCGAATTGATGCCATGGGAGGAACCCTGCGGGCCATTGAAACCGGCTTTATTCAGGCGGAGATCCAGAACGCTGCTTATGCGTGGCAGCGGGAGGTGGAATCCGGGGAGCGGGTGATTGTCGGCGTGAATCGTTTCCGGATGGAGGCCCCGGACTCGGTACCGGCGTTCCGCATTGATCCCGAGCTCCAGCGCTCGCAGATTGCGGAGGTTCAGCAAGTGCGGGCATCACGTGATGCTGTCGGGTGGGCCGGGGCGCTCCGGGAGCTGGAAGCGGCGGCGCGGGGCACAGAAAACCTGATGCCTCGCATTCTGGCAGCTGCGGAAGCGATGGCTACGGTGGGTGAGATTTCAGATTGCCTGCGTACCGTCTTCGGCGAGTACCGCGAAGGCTCTTAGCTGGCGGGCAATTCGCGCCAGAAGTTCCGGGGCTTCGGGCAGGACCTCCGCCATCAGCATGGAGCCGTGAATCAGTCCCGGCCAACGCTCAATCGTCGCCGTGACGCCAGCGGCGCGGAGGCGCTCCCCGTAGGCTTCGCCTTCATCGCGAAGAGCATCCAGTTCGGCAGTAATGACCAGCGCCGGGGGCAAGCCGCACAGGTCTTCTGCCTGTTGCGGTGCCGCGTCAGGGTTGGCCCGCTGCGCGGGATCAGGAACGTAGAGATCCCAGGCCCAGTTGCCGCGCGCCCGGGTTACGGTGGGCCCGTCGGCGAAGGTATCCCAGGACGGGGTATTCATAGCTGCATCGGTGACGGGGTAGATCAGGACCTGGCCCCGCAGCCAGGGGTTGTGCCGCGCGACGGCGGCAGCCAGGGCACCACCGGCGGAATCACCAAAGACCAGAACGCGACCGGGATCGACGCTGAGTTCGGAGGCGTGTTCGCGAACCCAGGCGGTCGCTGCCATGCAGTCTTCCAGTCCGGCGGGGAAAGGATGTTCCGGGGCGAGGTGGTAATCCACTGCCACCACGACACAGTTGGCGGCCTTCGCGATATCGCGGACGGCAGAATCATGGGTTTCGAGGCTTCCCAGACAGAACCAGCCACCGTGGAAGAACAGGGCCACCGGGAGAATACCCTCGGCTGGCCGGTAGATCCGGACGGGCTGTGGGAGCTGGCGATCTTCCACGCTGAGCATGGGGGCACCGGGGCCGGAAAAGGCGGAAATACGCAGCAAATACCGGCGGGCAGCCTCAATGCTGCCATCGCGATCATCCATGGCGGCCATGCGGGCGAGAACCGCTTTCACGGGGTCTGAGAGATGCAGGGGCACGTCCCGATATTATCGAAGCAATGAAGAAATACAGAATCGCCGCGATTCCGGGCGATGGAATTGGCAAAGAAGTGATCGCGGCGGGCCTCGAAGCTCTGGACGCCTGCGCCCGGGCCGATGGCGGCTTTTCGCTGGAGGTGACCCATTTTGGCTGGGGCTCCGACTACTACCATGCGAATGGCGTGATGATGCCGGCGGACGGTCTGGCTCAACTCAGAGACTTCGACGCGATCTATTTTGGAGCGGTTGGGGCTCCCGAGGTTCCCGACCATGTCACTCTGTGGGGACTTCGACTGGCCATCTGCCAGCCCTTCGACCAATACGCCAACGTCCGTCCGGCTCGCCTGCTGAAGGGAATTGCGGGGCCGCTGCGCGATGTGGGACCTGCGGATCTGGACTGGGTGATTGTCCGCGAGAATTCCGAAGGCGAGTATGCGGGCCAGGGGGGGCGATCGCATCGGGGCCTGCCGGAAGAGGTGGCTACCGAGGTCGCGATCTTCACCCGGGTCGGCGTGGAGCGGATTATGCGCTATGCGTTTCGGCTGGCACAGAACCGTCCACGGAAGTTCCTGACGGTGGTGACGAAGTCGAATGCGCAGCGGAACGGACTGGTGATGTGGGATGAAATCGCTGCTGAAGTTGCGGCGGACTTTCCGGATGTCAAGTGGGACAAAATGCTGGTGGATGCGATGACCATGCGGATGGTGCTGAAGCCGGGGTCGATTGACACGGTGGTTGCGACGAACTTACATGCGGATATCCTGTCGGACCTGGCAGCGGCTTTGGCGGGTTCATTGGGGATTGGCCCAACGGCGAACCTCAACCCGGAACGGCGCTTCCCTTCCATGTTTGAGCCGATTCACGGCTCGGCGTTCGACATTACCGGGAAGGGTATCGCGAATCCGGTAGGGACGTTTTGGTCGGGGCAGATGATGCTGGAGCATCTGGGAGAACCGGCTGCGGCTGCGCGTTTGATGCAGGCGATTGAAACAGCCATGGCTGACCCCGGGTTGCATACCCCCGATCTGGGGGGGACCGCTACCACCGCTCAGGTAACGGACGCGGTGTGCAGGCTTTTAGCTGCGAGCTGACAGAGCTCTGGCGAAGAGGTTTTCGTAAAGCTCCACAACTTTGTCGGTGGCGTAGTTGTCGGCGGCGCGCTGCCGTGCGGCCTGGCCCATGGCGTTACGGGCGTCGGGGTCCTGAAAGAGCCGTTGAAACGCCTGCCCAATCCGATCCGCGTCACCAAATGGAGTGATGATGCCGTGGACGCCATCGTCCACGAGCTGAATGTTGGCCGGGATGTCACTGACCACGGAAGGTAAGCCGCTGGCCATGGCCTCCAGCAGAGCGCAGGCGAAGCCTTCACCCGGAGAGGTGAGGGCAAAAATGTCGCAGGCCCGGAGACAAACGGGCACTTCGTGAGGCTTCACTCTGCCGATGAAGCGAATCTGGTGCGAGGGCAGGCCGGACTGCGCAGCCAGAGCTTCCAGCTCCGGACGCATTTGGCCGTCGCCTACCAAAACCAGCACAGCCTGGGGGCTGGTGCGGGCGGCAACCATAAAGCCGGCAAAAAGTTCGCGCAGACCTTTTTCGTGCGAGAGACGCCCCACGTAAATGACGGCTGTGGCATCGGGGCTGATGCCGTGCGCGGCGCGCCACTGTTCGGCCTCGTTGGAGCGACGGGGACGGAACTGTTCCAGATCTACAGGATTGGGCATCCAGACAAGCTGATCTGCTGAGAGGCCATCATCGATGGCTTCCAGGAACATGCCCGGATTCAGCAGCATGAGCGGCGTTTTCCAGCTCTTCATCCAGTCGAGTTCATATTTGCCCATGCGGGTGCGGCGCATGACGGGAATGACACCGCTGCCGGCGATTTTGACAACGAAGGGGATGCCGACAAGGCGGGCCGCAACCATCCCAAAGGCGAGGTGAAGGCCCTGCATGAGGAAGTAGACGACATCGTAACGGCCTTTGCCCGCAATGATGGCGGCGGCGACTTCGGTGGCAAAGATCAGATCCTTCACTTTGCCGCGACTGGTGCGGGTGAGGATTTCGACGCTCACGCCGACGTCATCCACCCAGTGGCGGACAGGAGGCATAGGTGGCCCGCCGGAACACAGAACTTTGACGGTGTGGCCACGCCGGATCATGCCTGCGCTGACGCGTTGGGCTTCTACCTCAGAACCACCGAGCACGGGCGGATAGGAATCGCTAATCAGCAGGACGCGATATTTCTGACCCGGCATTAGGAACTCCGTCGGGCGGCCACGGCGAGATCTTCAATTTCTGAACCGCTACCGAGCCTGTCGAGAACAACCCAGCCGGATCCTTCGCGACGAAGGATGGAGACGTGATTGGAGAAATCCTCTTCGAGGGTCCGGCCGAGGACCCAGATTCCACCAGGAGCGAGGCTGTCGAAAATAGCATTGGAGGCGACGCCGAGCTGTTCTTCGGAGAAATAGGAGCGATTGAGGATATTCATGGTGCGAACGACGTCGCAGGCACCGGGGGTGATGTCGAACAGAGATCGGCGGACAAGCCGGAAACCAGCGCCTTTGCGCATCATCGCGGCGGCCTCAGGGTGGATGCAGGAAAGGCGGCGAACAGTGTAACCGGGACCGGACGATGTGTCCGCCCAGCCTTTGGGGAGATTGAGGTGCCGAAAACGCCGTCTGGCCCAGGCGGAAACGAGGCGCTGGGGGATATCGCGGCGGATTTCGGGATGGAAGACAGATACGACGAACGGCGGGCTTATGTACTGCAGTGCCGTGCAATCGATTTCGGTGATGTAGCGAGTACCGTCAGCGAGGGTCAATTCGAGTAGTTCGAGGAGAAGGTCGGAAGCTTCGAAGTCGAGAGAGGGCCCGGTGTTCCGCAGGTGCAACGCCCATTCCGTGGCGGTGAGACCGTGGGAGACGGCGCGATCCTGGATGCGGAGGACGCCTGCGGCGGGCCGGAGTTGCTGCAGCCACTTGTCGAGGGCAAGGTTTACATCGGTAAAGCGGTTGCGGAATGAGGTTCTGTAGGTGCCGTTAGAGGTGCGGAGGACGAAACTGACGTCCTCGAAGGCACGAATGTCGTCGGGGCTGGGATTGGGGCCGACATCGAGCAGATTATAAGCTGTTCGGAACCCGGAAAATCGCCTTTCGGGGCCCAGAGAATCAAACTGCCGACGAGTGTGGATCCCGAGTGTGAACATGAGTTTGCAACCGGGGAAGCGGGTTTCAGGCTGAAGTGCCCCCAGAAAGTCCCCGCCGAAAGCCCTCGCGGAAAGCACGGGCTTAAACCCTTTAAGCTCATGCTAGCATCAAGACTTGGAAACTGGCGGGTTGTTGATTGAAAACAGGCATCGTCAGCTAAACTGCGTCAGGCGAAATCGGACGAAACATGAAACTGGTTGACTTCCTGCGGCCTCTCCTGCGACGGATGCCGCGGCAGAGTATTCACCTTCTCGGGCTGTTAGGCGCCGGGTGGGGAGACGATCCTGCGTGGAAGAGCGTGAAGCCGCAGTACCGCGCCTACTTCGACGAGGACTTGGAATGCATCGTAACCGTGGATGTATCCGAATGGGGAGGTCGCTCCTGTTACTACTGGGCTCGATTCTGGGATGTTTCGCACCAGTTGCTGCTGCGCAAGGTCCTGAAGCCCGGCGATACGTATATCGATGTGGGAACGAATCTGGGCTTTCAGTCCATGTTTGCCAGCCGACTGGTAGGCCCGTCGGGAACGGTGTTGAGCTTCGAGCCGAATCCCGAGACCTTTCTGCTGCTGTCGGCGCATATCGCGATGAACCGGATCCGGAATTGTAAGCTGCACAATGTGGCGCTGGGAGAGGCCGAGTCTGAGGCGGTTCTGAACCTGATGGAGACGCACAGCGGAACCGCTACTTTGCGGGCGGTTGCGGGCAAGACACGGTCAGTAACGGTGCCCGTTCGGCGGGGCGACGATGTACTTCGCGACACCCCCTTGACCGGGAAGACCGTCTTGAAAATGGACGTTGAGGGCTTCGAATTGTTGGCGCTGCGCGGCCTGCCGGAAACGCTGAGCCGGGTGTCCATTGCGGTTGTGGAAGTAACGCCGGAGTGGCTGGCAGCACAAGGCGGGACTGCAGAACAACTGATGACCCTGATGAAGGAACTGGGCTTCACTGCGCTGATCCCAACTCTGGAATGGACCATGGGGCTGTTTTCCCCCAAACTGCATTTTGCACCCGCGACGCCGTTCCAGGAGCAGACGGATGTATGTTTTGTGCGGGATGTAGCGGCATTTCATCAGCTGGGGTAAGCCTCCTGCTTTGAAGTTTTGGCACCCAGGAAGGGTGGTCCATATTTCCGTTCACAACCGTTGAAGATATTTTTGCTACCCCCGTATCTGTAAGATTCTGCAACTCTTAACAGAGCCCACCAAAACCAGCTCACTGGCCGCCCAGCGGCCGAATTCAGGGTATTCGCCGATAAACTCCGGGCAGGAGCAATCGCATGAAATACCTTTCTCGACGAACCGCCGCAGCACTCGTGCTGTTGAGCGCCGCTACATCCGGAGTCCTGAACGCTCAAACGCAACTGGATCTCAGGACGCAGACCAAATCGGTGGATTTTCAGAATGCCACCCTCACTCGCCCGATGCGCACAGCATCGACCCTTCCGTCAACCTGCAGCGACAATGAGATGCTGTTTCTGACGTCGGCACCGGCTGGTTCCAACCTCTACGCCTGCATTTCTGGAACCTGGGTGCCGGAAGCGGCCTCCCAGGGGACCTTGACGGTGCAGAACGGGGGCACTAATGTCGGTGCGCGACAGACTCAGAATTTCGTCCCAGGCACGGGAATTGTCAACGTCATCACAGACCTGGGCAACAAGCTCAACATCCAGCAGACTGTGGATACTTCCACAATTGTGTCAAAAACTGGTCTACAAAGTGGCAGTTCCGTGTTCTGCCTGTCGGTCGGAGACACGCCCCCGAGTTACAGTTGTTCGTTAAGCCCCGCATTGACAACGTACACCCAGGGCATGGTGGTCAACTGGACCCCTTCGGCCAATGGAACCACGGGAGCAACCACCCTGAACATCAACTTACTTGGAGCGACGCCGGTACGCAGGGCAGATGGCGTCACCGCCGCCACAGGAACGGATATTTTCAACGGCCGAATGTACCCGGTTTGGTTTGACGGCACTGCCTTCCGATTGCCTTCAGCCGAGGCCGCAGGTGGCTCATCGGGTGGAAGTTCGGGGCCGCCCACGACCATTACCTCGACCGGAGCCGGCGGCCCGACCACGGTGACAGCAACCTCCGAATGGCATGCGCCTCTGGCCATTTGCGTGACGGGCACGGGGGCGGTGCTGACGTGGAATCCGCCTCCCGGAAGCGGCGTGGCCCCTGTGGGGGCGGGATGCGCGGGGACAGAAGTCAACGAGGGGTACGCATCTTTCGGCACGACCGCTTCCTCTTTGCAAACGAGCTTTATACTGCCAAAGAACCTGACCGGAACTGCGGATGTGTCGCTCTATTACGTACCGGCGGTGTCCGCCGTGACATTTACCCCCACGCTGGAGGTGGTTTGCACGCCATCGAACGGCACTGTGGTTAACGAGGGCGCATTCTCAGGGAGTTTCTTTGCACCGGGAGCGGTGGCAGGGCCGGCGCTGGCGGGGTCCCTGGCAGCGGTCTCGGCAACAGCTCTCAACTGGCCGACAAACTGCGTTGGCGGAAACCGGGCTCATCTCCGACTGGCCAGGGCTGCCGGAGGAACCGGAGCGGTCAACATGGCGGAAGTGGTGATTACGATGCGGAGGTTGATGTGATGCTGCAGTTTCTCCGAAGGAAAGCGGTAGCCCGGCTGCGGGCGGCGCTGCTGCCGATGATTGCACTTTGGCTGCCGACGGCTATGATGGGGGCGGCTATGTCACTGGTACTGGCACCTGGAGTCACCGGCACCTTCGCGGATCCGGTACAGGTGGCTGGACAGGCCTGGCGGGTGGAGTTGCAAATTCACGACTTCGCGTTCCCCTCGACGAATACGTTGACAGGCAAGGTGGCGATTATGGACGGGGCGGGACTCTATATGGCGTTGAACCTGGGTCTGCTGTGGGTGCTGGACAACCGCGACAGTTCGCAATGCCTCTTATCCTTGACAGGGCGCACCAATGCGTTGATCCGGATTCAAAGGGATCCAGGCAATGCACTTCTGCGTTGTGAAGTGTGGAACTACGACGGAAGCGGCTATGCAGTAGTCACCGACATCCTGCGAAATCCGGTAGCCACAACGTTTGCAGGGGGACAACTGGGCAGCGGCATTACTAACGCGCGGCTTGGATACCTTCGAATGTTCGACACGCTGCTGACGGATGGCAGTAAGCCCCAGGCAACTGCGCAGGGAAATCTGCTGAATCTGACGTTCGAAAGCAACACGCTGGATACCTCAGGGCTGGGCCGAAACGCGACGGTGACAGGCGCAACCTATCAACCGACCCCGAACCAGCCAGCTCCTTCGGCACCGAAGACTGACTTTTTTTTACAATAACTAAGGACCTTGCAAATGACATCAAAACTGAGAAAGATATGCTTCTTGCTGGCGCTGCCGCAGATGGCTTTCGCGGGTTTGTCCCTGGTGTTGACTCCCGGGGCTACCGCTACGTTTGCGGATCCGGTCCAGCCGCTTCAGCAGACGTGGCGTGTGGAGTTTCAGATTCACGACTGGACCATCCCCTCGACGATTACCCTTGCAGGAAAAGTGTTTGCTTTGGATGGTGCAGGCCTCTATACGGCCTTGAATCAGGATCAGCTATGGATTCTGAGCAATCGGGACGGAGCACAGTGCATTCTCCCTCTGGCGAACCGGACAAATGTCCTGGTCCGGGTACAGCGGGACGTTGCTAACTCGAAACTCTCCTGCGAAGAATGGAACTCAGATGGGGGCGGATATGCGCAGGTAAGCGGCGCCATGACGCACCCGGCTGCGACGACAATCTCCGGTGGATCATTTGGAAGCTCGCTGACACGGGCACAACTGGGCTTTCTTCGGATGTTTGACACGCTTCTGCCGGAGGGAAGCCGTCCCCCGACAACAGCAGGGCTTGGCAATCTCCTGAACTTCACATTTGACGGCACCGGGCAGGATACGTCCGGAAGGGGCCGCAACATCACGCTGGCGGGAACCTCCTTTCAAACCACCCCGAACCAGCTGCCGGTGGCGCTTCCAAAGACGGACGCGGCACCATCGTGGTCCAACTGGACCTCGTTCCGCGCCGGGTTTCCGGCGACATTGGACGGCTCGGCCAGTTTCTCGCTGACTGACGCTTCTGATAGTGTGTCTTATCGATGGCAGCAGATGGCGGGGCCTTCAGCGGTTCGCTGGTCGAATCGCAGTATTGCCAAACCTGTAATCCGGGGCCTGATATTTGGCACCTACCGCTTTCGGCTGCAGGTGACAGATGCTTCGGGGAAGTCAGTGAGCTCCGATCTGGAGGTTGGGGCGGTGGCCACGGACGACAACGGAGTAGTCGTTCAGGCTAACCCGGCAGCAGATATTCTCTTCGGCCCGATGATCGCCTTCGGAAAGAACCCCTGGCCGTGGATGGATCAGATGGCACTTCGCTCGGCCGAGGTACGCAGTCCTTACCTCGATACCATTAGCCCCCCGGGTTGGGGCACAGACCAGCCGGGGACAATTTCGTACGAACTGGCGCGACCCGGGCAGCCGGCAGAGACAACGATTGCATCAGAAGTTGGGGCTTCGGCCACCACCATTACGGTAGCCAACGCTTCTAAACTGGACCTGACGTCGTTCCCGGCAATCATTGCTCTTTACCGACCCGGGAGTTACGTGAACATTGAGGAGTTGAGAATTTGTTCGGCTTCCGGCAATGTCCTGACAGTCTGCTATGACGGGCGTAACTGGAGGGCGGGCACCTATCTGCGGACCCCTGCGCCCCAGTTGTGGGCGGTAGGTTCGGTAGTGCGCCAGTTCAAGATGACGGGTACGGGGACGAACTTCCTCTCGGTTTTTTGCCCTGCCGGGGCTGGTGAAGAAGGCCAGATCAGGACCGCAGCAGGTACCGTTCAGGTGACGCCCGGCAGTAACCAGGTGACCGGAACAGGCGTGGTGTGGAGCAGTACGCTAAATACGCTTCGGATCCGAATTGAAGGGACACATTCCGGGCAACCCTTCGTTTTCTTCGCAGCAATCACGGGCGCGACGGCGAATACACTCACGATCAGCCGCCCCTGGCCTGCGAACGCTGATGCCGGGGCGGGGTTGACTTACGCGATCCTGGTCCCCGGACGGACGATCGCACGAGGGTGGATCCGCCCCGATGGAACCACGGGGAGACAAGGGGCAGATCTGTCGACGTGCACTTCCGACACCGACCTGTATACGAGTAACATCGTGAGCGAGATCCCGGGCACCATGGTGGCACAACACTGGGGCTTCTCGGACAGCAACTGGGTCTCCGACTTCGGCCCGAACTTCTACGACGAAGTCCTCGCTCACTATGCAGGGTACTTCCGATCCGGATATAACCTGTTTCGGGACAATGCCCGGAAAATTGGGGACTATTGGGGTACCAATCCGTCATTTGACGAGGGCTGGGTTCCAAACTATGGTCGCCGTACGAGCGGGACCGGAGTTGTCGCCGGAGCGGTGCTGGACAGCAGAGACAGAAACTGGATCACGATTCGCAAGCTGGCGTCACGAGCGGTGTCGGAAATTTTCGTTGGCGCGATTACTCCGGGATGCGACGCGGACGTCCGCGAAACTGCGTATTCATTGTCGTGGCTGGCAATGGCGGCTTTGTTTGATCCCGTGGATACGGGCGACCCTGCGCAGCCCAGCCAGCGATCCTACTGGAAGGCTCAACTTGCCCGGGCGCTGCCGAGGGACCTTGCGTGCAAGGGCCCCAACAATGAATATCCCGTCTCGTACTGGAAGGACGACGCGACACGTAATCTGACAATGACGAAGGACAGTACGGCGGTGACGGGAACCAACATCCCCCGGTCACTTTGCAACTTTGTCTCCTCAGGGACGATCAATGTCACGAACGGCTCGACAGCGGCAACGGGGACAAATTTCTCGAAGCAGGCCAAGATCTCGATCAGTGGCAAGCGGAATGGGAAACCTGTCCTGTTGATGACTGAATTCTCAGTCCAGTCACCAAACAGCATTACGATGGAGAGTCCCTGGGATGGGGATTCCGGCACGTACTACTACCAGGCAGAATCTGACCTGTGGTGGCTCGCCTTTGCCAAAGACTTCACGGATCACGAAAACGCCGACATCATCTATGCGTGCCGGTGGGTGGACTCGTCGAATATTGTGATTGATCGCCCCTGGCATGGAGAAACCGGTACCTGGGCGGGGGCTCGCGGGAATCTGATCGGCTACGGCCAGCAGCCCTTCCTGGCGGGTATAAAGGTTTTTGCGATGAACCTGGCTTCCCTGACCGATACCGGATCGGTAGCCACGAGTTACGGCGAACTGGCACGCGGAACGGCGAACTGGATCCTGAGCAAGGGTTTTGACCCGGATACGGGTGGCCTGCACTATGCCCGGGTGATTGCCGGGTGCGAGCCAAAACTCAATCCGCGGCTGAACTGCACTTTCGCGACCTACCCGGCGGCGAAGATGGAGAGCCGCACGCTGAACGCAGAAGCGCAAAATGCGGTTCGGGTGGTGTATCAGGCGAATCCGACGCCGGAAAACAAGCAGTTCGGCGATCAATTCTATGGTGCCCAGTGGGGCAAGCTGGGGGGGCCATACTATGACGATATCTACCTTGTTCCGCTGGAGTCGGATAAAACATGGGCGTTTAAGTGGCTGGGGTTCATGTTCGGGATGGGAATGGCACACCAGTGGCCGGCAGTGCGATTGGGAGGGGTACGCCCGCCGGATTTCCGCTCCGCTTCGGTCACGTTTAACCCGGCAGGTACGCCTGGCGCGGTTTCTGCCCGGATCGTGGTGACACAGCCTTCCGGGGCGGAGGCTACCTATGCCTGCCCATCGTCACCCTGTTCGGTGTCGGTGGACGCAAGGCAGGGCGCGCATTGGTATCGCATCAGCTATCTGAACTCCACAGGGGCCGTACTGGCGTCTCAGGAGCCGGAACTGCTGGAACTCCGGTAGGGGGCTGCGTGTTATCCTCAGGACGGAATCATGCCGGAAAAGTCGAGAAAACTGCGTGTTTTGTACCTTCAGACAACGCCGGTTCCGCCGCCCACCGACACCTCGATTGATCGATTCGTTTTACTGTCGGATCGTTTGGAAGGCGATGTTCTGGCCCCGACGTGGCTGGAAACTCCGGCTGACATCCAAAAGGCATTGGGCCATGACGCCTGGCCGTCCCTGGTTCGGGGCAGCTTCCGTTACCGCTGGTGCACCGGATGGCAGTATCAAACCCTGAAATCCAGGGTTTCCGTCTTTTGGTTTTACATAGCCGAAGGGCTGCGCGCACACCGCGAGCAGCCCTTCGACTGTGTGATGGCATATTCGCACATGACGACGGCGCTGCTGGGCCTGATCATTTGCTGGTTCACCGGGGCAAAACTGGTGGTCGAGGTGGTCAGTTCACCGGACCGCGTCTTTATCAAGGAGTACCCCCATCCTCCCTTCAGCGCGATGCTCCGAAAATTCTATTCGGATATTTGCCTGCACATCACGCTGCTTTCCTGTAGTCAGGTCCACCTTTTATACAAGGAGCAACTGGACGCCTATCCTCTGCTACGGCAGGTTCCGCGAACGATTTTTCACGAATATGTACCAGTGGGCCATGTCCCGAAACTAAAGCCCGCTGAGCCGCCCGTGATCCTGCTACTGGGTGCCCCTTGGTACCTGAAAGGGGCGGATCTTCTGGTGGCAGCGTTCCTGCGGCTGACCGCGGACTTCCCGGAGGTCACACTGCAAATCATGGGGCATTTCCCCGATGGCGACCAACTGCGAGTTCTGACCCAGGGTTGTCCTCGTATTGAGATCCTCAAGGCCTGCCCGAATCCAGAGGCTTTACACCGCATCGCGACATCCTCAATTCTGGTGCTGGCGTCACGCTGCGAAGGAATGGGGCGTGTGGTTCTGGAAGCGATGGCGGCGGGTGTGCCCGTGGTCGGCTCCCGGGTGGGGGGCATTCCATCGCTGGTTCGGGACGGCGAAAATGGCCTTCTCTTCCCGGAAGAAGACGATGCCGCCCTCGAAGCCTGCCTCCGGAAGTTGCTTGCAGATCCGGAGCTTCGGACCCGTTTGGGCAATCGTGGGTATGAGATGTCGCACTCCGATTTCAACGAGCAGACTTACACCGATGCCTTTGTCGACATGATCCGAAAAGCCTCGGAAGACTGATTCCGCCGGCCTTTACGGAATCCGCCCACAATCGACGCACTCGAAGACAGAAGTATTCCTCGTACTGGCCGCGGGGCGTAGCCAGGCGGGAGATTGGCCCAGCGTCAACTCTCGAAGGAACGGTATGGTGTCCTGCGACGAAGTTGAGAACGTCTTTTCTCCAGGA
The DNA here is from genome assembly GCA_010084195.1 of Terriglobia bacterium. GTDB lineage: Bacteria > Acidobacteriota > Terriglobia > Bryobacterales > Bryobacteraceae > BOG-234. The sequence goes on along the minus strand of RGPS01000088.1, from coordinate 7,948 downwards.
AAAACCAGCAGGAACCGTGCGCCGAACTTCTTCATGAGCGAATGCATGCCGACATCGTCCAGTTGGCTTGTGCTGTATTCGGGCTCAATGATGGAAACCACTGGTCGCTGCAGCACATAGTGAACAGCCTGACCATTCACTGAGACTACGGGTTCGGTGGGCCCTAACCTGGAAAGCAGCCATTCCGATAACGGCCTGCCCTGGTATTCCTGTTGCAGGTCGACTATGGCCGTTGTGTGCGGCGGCGGCGGCGGGAGGACGGCCAGGCTCTGGCCCTGCACTATCAGAACCGAGGCAGTGAGCACGGCGACTGCAAGCAACTGAGTACGAACCCCGGGGAGGGAAAACAGCACCGCCATCAAAGCCAGTACCAGAGGATACATGGGCAAAATATAGCGGGCCATATCGGAGGCGATTGAGGTGAGCATAACGATGACGATGCCAGCCACATAGGCCGCGATCAGACCGCCGATCCAGAGGAAAGACCCGGACACGTAAGGCCGCGGAAACCTCGCCTTTCGCAGGAAACTGAGTGCCACCCCGAGCGCCAGGATAAAGAGCACGGGCCAGATAGTTGTGGCAATCACCCTGTCACCAAAGATGACATGGAAAACTGCCTTGACAGTCTCCACCGCAACCTGACGCAGCGAATGCGAGGCACCGGCGCTGAACCCGCCTTTCCAGGAGCCACTGCCGAGGACGTTGTGGATCTGAATCGCGGCCATCAGGCCGCCTTCCAGCAACAGCGCCACGACAGCGTAAAGCCGCGCCGCCGGATTTTTCCAGGCCCGCCACACGAGGTACAAGCCAACAACCGGGATAACGAAGAGGCCGGCATAACGAATTGAGTAAGCAACACTCGCGGCCAGGCCGAGAACGAGCAGCCACGCCGGGTTCTGACCTTCGGCTCTCAGGTCGCGCGCCATCAGGGCTCCTACGCCCAACACCACCGCCGTGAAGATGGACTCAGTGCCGACGTTCGAGGCAAAAAACTGGGCTGAAGTGTGAATGATCCAAAGCAGGCACATCATGGCGGTCGCGACCGGACGTGCGCCCAGCGTCAGGGCGAGGTCCCAGATCAGCCAGATTGTGAGGAGGAAACCGAGCGCGGAAACAAGATATCCCGAGAGTTCCATACCGAAACCCAGTTTGGAAATAGCTGCGATGAGGACCGGATACCCCGGCGCAAAGTGGGTAAACGGAACGGGCATTCGACCGGGGGCAGTCTGCTCATCGAAGTGAGCGATTTCCACGCAAAAACACTTTCCCTCGGCGAGATGGGAGGCAGCATCCAGGTACTGGTAGCTGTCGTTGCCAATGGTCGGCCCGCCCTGCCACCGAAACAAGAGGCCAAGGGCGACGGTACCCAAAAGAAGAAATGCCGCAACCCACTTCGTTGGCTGTATAGCGGGCGACTGCAAGTCAGTGGCCCTTTCGTCCGGCAGCCAACCGCTTTGCGATCACGAGTGTCTGGCCCATGTTGTAAGTAAGCGGTACCGAGCCAAGCCCCAATGCCGAAACCAGTTTGCCGGGGATTTTGGCCAGCGAGAAAATGGCGGTCGCCCGCTGCAGTGCGTACCCCAGCTTGAGTTCCTGCCAGAAGGGCTTCATGTACAACACTTCAAAACCCGCGCCCTCCAACTGGCGACGCATGGAATCCCGACGGTAGTAATGCAGGTGAACACTGAGCCAGAACGGCCACTTCCAGCCAAGAATCCGGGCTGCCAGGCTGCCGGCATCGGGATAACTCACCCACAAATACCCCTCCGGTTTCAGCGCCGCGTGAACCGTCTCCAGCAGAGAATGCGGATCGGGGACATGTTCAATTACGTCCCAAACGGTGACTACGTCGAACGTCCCGTCCGGGAAAACCCCTGGCATCAGGATTCGCTGGCGCACGTTCAGCCCATAGCTTTTGCGTCCGTACTCACCCAGCCAATGGCTGGGCTCAATACCCTGCACGTCAAAACCGGCATCGCGCGCGGCGACGAGAAACGCTCCGCCGGCACAGCCGACGTCCAGCATTTTCCTACCCTTCGCATTCAGGCCAGTGCGGTTGAGGACGGAGCGAATCTTACCCGCAAAGGTGCGGATTCGATTTTCATTCTGGGCCACAAATGCCGGGTCTTCCCCCGATGAATAGCCGCTCTCAATCAGTTCGGCGTCAAGGCGCGGGGCAATGTAAATCATGCCGCATTTGCATTCCACTACCCGATCCAGCAAACCGTGGTCGCTTGAAGCCGAGAACATTGCCTGCACCTGCTGCACCGTAATCCCCGCAGGATAGGACGCCTCACGCAGAACCTTCGCATCGTGGCCGCCGCATACCGGGCAGTTGACATCGGAGACAGTTACACCATTCGTATTACTCATTTGTTTCGAATCTTCCTGTAAACGGCCTACGAAACGAGCCGGTATTTCAACAGCGTCCACACAGCAATGAAACCGTCAGAGGGCTTGATCTTCTTCCCTTCCTCGGCAGAACGGGGATAATACCGAATCGGCACTTCGGAAATTTGCAGACCCTGTCGAATCAGCTTTGCCGTGATCTCGTGGTCGGTCTCAAACCCGCTGGTGCGGAGCTTCATACTCTTGACCGCCTTTGCAGGATACAGCTTGTAGGCGGTCAGGGTGTCGGTGATCCAGCGTTGATAAACCAGCGCCGTCCAAAGGGTCAACAGGACGCCGGCAATCCATGGCCCCAGACCTTGCTGCGGGTGCCTGCCCGGGAACAAGCGACTGCCATTTCGGGTCCACTGCCCCAGAGTCCGGCTCCCGTAAACGACATCCGAACTTTTCAGGCCTTCCAATAGCGCCAGGTAGTCGTCCGGATCATACTCCAGGTCCGCATCCTGAATCAGGATGTAATCGCCTGTGGCCTCGCGGATCCCGCGCTGGACAGCCTTACCCTTGCCCTGATTGGGGACCTGAGTAAAACATCGCACCTGGCTGAAACCGCGCACAACTTCTTCGGTGTTGTCCTTCGAGCCGTCGTTTACTACCAGGATCTCGGTTTTGAACCCCACGCTTTCACAGGGAACCGCGAGGATTCGCTCCAGCAGCTTGCCGAGAAAGGCACCTTCGTTATAGGCGGGAATGACAATGGATAAAAGAGGCATGAATCAGGCTTTCAAACGATACCGAATGAGCGCTTTGAGTGCAGCGAGGCCATCAGAAGAACGGATCTTCTTGCCCTCAGCACGGGTTCTGGGTTTATAGTCCACCGGCATTTCCAAAAAGTACTCCCGCTTGTGGGACAGTTTGGCGACGATCTCGGTCTCCAGGTCAATACCGTCTGACTCCAGTTTCAGGGAGCGGAGAAGCTCGGCATCATAACCCTTCACGCTACTCAGGACGTCGGAAACATAGCGATTGTAGAGCAGGAGCGTCATCACGCTGAGCAACATCCCGCCGTACTTGCTGGTCAGGTATAACATGCGGTCGTTCTGGTAGATCTGCTTCAGCCGATCCGTTAGATCCGTGCATTTGACAGCGCGCGTCCCAAAAACCGCGCGGAAACTCGAATTCACCAGTGACCCAACCAGCCCCGGCAGGTCCTGTACACGGTATTCGCTGTCTCCGGGGAAGAAAACGATCAGATTGCCACGGGATTTTTCGATACCAAGGCGCATGGCCGCACCGCGCCCGATCACGCGGGGAAGGCCAAAAACCCGGACGTTGCGCATGCCGCAGGCCTTTTCGGCAGTGCCGTCGGTAGACCCGCCATCCACCACGATGACTTCTTTGTTCAGACCAAGCGGCTGCAGGTCCAGGCCCGTCAGCGCCCGAAGTACGGCTTCGATTGTGGCTGCCTCGTTCAGGACGGGCAAGACAAACGACACCATGTGATGCACCTGGACGAGTTCCACGTCGATGCGGGTCTGCACGATCTGGCGCAGTTCATCCAGAACATAGCCACCGGCGTGGCGACCTTCCAGACCCTCCCAGTCCCGCTCCTTGACAGTCTCCAGAGGGAAGGAAAACCGAGATTTGTCGAACGGTACGTATTTAGCCCGACTGTAAGTGGTCTCGTCACTGCCCTGAACGAAGAAATGTGAGACAACGTCGCGCCACTCCACGCTGGTTTGGCCCTTGCGGCTCATCGCGGCCAAAAGCTTTCGGGCAAGATCGCTCGCGTCATCTTCCTGGATATCAAAATCGCGGTGGATGTTGCCGATGAAGACCTTGTCCGCCGTGGCATTGGCGGCGATCGCCTCGGACACGCCGACCGTCATGTAGGACGGGAAAAGCGAAGAATGCTGGGTGCCGGGACCATAAATAATGACGTCGGCTTCACGCAGCGCGGTTGCCGCCGCCGGGTTGGCTTCGGGAACCCGGTGTGCGCGGTTCAGCAGGGGGCCCCAGCCGTCGGGAGGTTCGGGGGCATCTTCTACCGAGGTCCGGTAAAGCTGCTCGTCCAGGAGGAACAGTTCGCTGATAGGGGCTGAATCCTGAGCAGCAACCAGACTTCCTTCATTCAGGACAAAGGCGCCGCTCTCTTTTTTGGCAGCGAGGAAGAGATTCTCGCCCTGGGTGATGTTCAGAAGCATCCCGGGGTCTACATCGTGAAACTGGCTGAACGCATCAATGGTGCGGTTAAAATCGCGACCCTGCTCCAGATAACAGCCGGCAAAGTACAGGTTGCCCAACGCGCAATCCGTAAAGTCAAAAGCCCTGCCGAGGGCTTCCTGTTCGAGAAGGAAGGCAACAAAGGTGCGAAGGTAGGCTTGCAGGGTCTGCATCTGCCAGCACGCGAGATGCGAAAATGCCGAGCCCAGCGTGTCCGGCAGAGGGGTGCAGGTTACAACCTGTAGATTTCCCTCTACGATGCGCCCCACGAACCGGAGGGCGTCCTCGCGTGAAATACCTACCTTGAGCCGGTATTCCGACACCTCCTTGAGGCTGACCTGGCTACGCTCGGTAAGCGGCATCAACCGGAGCAGATTCTTGCGGACATCCGAGGGTCCCAGCATGCCGGGAATAAAGGCCCGCAAGCGCCCTGTGGAGTGCCCGTCATCATAGGCGTTAATCAGGATCTTGAGAGCAATTTGGGAATGCTTCCGCAGACTCCGGGTGATTTCTGAGGTACCGCTGCCGCCGGAAAACAGGACGACGTTAATTTGTGATTTACGGACTCTGGTCCCGCCGGAACCGGAGCCTGTTTGGGGTTCAGTTGCCATTGATATCGGTCCTTCGCAAGAAAGCTTCTGCTATTTCGGCGTCCTGTTGGCAGTTGACGCCCACGGTCTCTTCGTAAGAAATGACGCGCGGGGTCAGGACCACGCCTTCGATGGCCGCCCGGGCAATCACGGGGAGCAAATTGAACTCACCCGTTCGGGCTCCACGGCCTTCTCCCGCCGCTGCCATGCTTTTCAGCCACGCTCCCAATTTCACCGGGTTGAAACAGAAAAATCCGGTATCGCTTTCACCTTCTTCGGGCATCTCTGCACCTTCACGAGCCTGGCGAACTTCGATGATCCGACCGGAAGCATCGCGCTGAAAATGAATATAAGGTTGCCGCCGGATCACGGTCGGGACGGTAACATCCGCGGCAAGCGGACCCTGGTGAAGACGGAGACAGGCCTCGACCGAACTTCGCCGAAGAGCTACCTGGTCCCCCCACACCAGCGCCATGTGGCGGGTGCTGACATGCGGCAGGGCCAGCGCCACTGCGTCTCCCATACCGGTTGGCGTGTGCTGGATGACGACTTCAAACCTGCCAGGAATACGCTGTTCCAGCTCCTGGGCGACATCGGCATGCCCTTCCGGCGACAGCACAAATATGAAATGCTCGCAGGAGGGCTTCAGGTAATCGAGGAGCCAGTCCAGGATCGGACGCCCGGCCACAGGATACAGGATCTTGGGACGCTCAAAGCCCAGTCGCGAGCCGCGGCCGGCAGCGGGAATAACGGCAGTCCAGTTGGCGGGGTCAAGGGGGGCAGCAGCAGGAAACAGCTCGGTTATTTCAGCAAGCGTGGAGACGATCCGGTCTGCTCCGGCGGCCTCCAGTTCAGCAGCGGAACTGGTCCCAGGAATTCCCACTATTCGGGAGATACCGGCTGCGCGGGCGGACAGGACACCGGAAACAGCGTCTTCGATAACAACGCACTGCGAAGGGTGCAGGCCAAGCTGCCGGACAGCTTCGAGGTAGATTTCCGGATCCGGTTTCGCGCGGGCGACGTCGCCGCCGCTCAGCACGGAAGAAAACATGGTTGCGGTGCCGGTGCCGCGCAAAAACGAAGCCACACTGGCCGGTGAACCTGAACTCGCGAGGCCAAGAGGATAACGCGCCGAGAGGTTGGCCAGGACCGACTCGCAACCCGGCACGAAGGGCTTCTGTTCTTCCAGCATTTGCAGCGCCAGACGGGTTTTTTCCCGCGCCGCACCGGCAATCACATCGGGAGTTTCCTGTTTACCCGCGCGCCGGAAAACATCCTGAACAACCTCCAGCGTGCGGTGACCGGCATACCTCGGATACTCGAAGTCGGTGATGCCGAACGTGCCGAGGACTTGCTCAAAGGCTGCTCGATGGCAATTCGTGGAGTCGATCAGGACGCCGTCCATATCAAAAATAACCGCACGCGAATCCTGCAAATCGGTGATCTGTGGACTGGTTGGCAACATTTGAACTATGTCGTGGGCATGACTTCTTTGCTTCGGGGAATCAGCGCTTCGTCAGCGTGAACTGTGTGAGGGAAGCGTTGCGAATTGCCACGGCAAACCCCACCATTGTGGGCAAGGTGAAACGGTAGGCGCAGGCGAGGAAAGTGATACATACGGCATAGGCCAGCATCGAACAGGTGAAGTACAAACTGATCCTCATGATCTCTTCATTACCAAGCCGTTTCGCCCTTACGTAGGTCCGATTTACTATCACCACTGCGCTGCCAAGACCGAGGATCATGAAGATGAGTGCGGGCATGCCGCACTCACTCGACATTTCGGTATAAGAGTTGTGCGTGGCATGCCAGTTCCCATGCTTGCCAAGAGCGGTCATGTACTGACCCTCGAAATTTGCGAATTGACCAGGACCGACACCGAAGATTGGATTTTCAAGAGTAAACTTGATGCTCTGCTCCAGAAGGTACCTTCGTGAGTTCATCGACTCCCCGGCCTCGGCAGAGACTTCACTGGTTGCTTCGGAAACGAACAGCGTCGCCAGCCGTTCCAGAACTTTGCCTGGAGCAACCACCATCACGATAGCCGCCAGCGCCGGAATCGCCAGCCCGATCAGGAGTTTCTGCGAGGCCTTGCTGCGCATGAAAAGAACGAGGGTGATGACCGCGATGGAAATCAAGGCACCGCGCGACGCGGTTCCGATAACAATCCAAAGCCCATACAGGGTCAGGCCAAAGAGGCCATAACGGACCAAAGCCCCTCGTTCCGGCTTGATTGCGTGCAGAACCATAAACGGCATAAGCAGTATCAGGTGGGCCGCAAGGTCGTTCGAGTTTCCAATTGTGCCGCCGAAATCGAGCATCAGACGACCTTCGCTGTCAGGCCGCGCCCAAACTGCTGCGACACAAATCACCGCAACCCCGCCCCCCGCCAGCATGTTGCAGACGCGCCGAATCTGGCCCCAATTCACCACGGTTCCGGCCAGAACGAACAGAGCAATGAAATCTGTCCGGGCGTAGGTGAGCACTTTTTGGGCCGAGTTACCCACCCAAATGCTGAACGGCACCGAGCACAGCATACACACCAGCATCCCGCACCAGAACATGACCGGAAGATTCCGCAACGCACGGCCAAAACCACCCGTGACGATCAGGCCCAGCACAACAGGCGGCGTGATGAGGTAGAGGATGTAGGTGTCGACGTGAATCAGGTTCACAATTACTTCGGGCAGCACTGAGATGCGAATGAACAGCATCCAGAGCCCACAGGTGAACGCGATCTTCATCGCCGATTCCGGCTCTTCCTCCGCAAGTGGAGCCGCGGATTGGGG
>RGPS01000087.1 GCA_010084195.1 Terriglobia bacterium | reverse complement strand
AATGGGCGTACAAACGGGACAAATCTGGATTTTTGTTACAAATAGTTTACAAACTTAGATATATTGGAGTGTCACCTCGGAAAATTCTTGCCGGGGGATCCAAACATTCAAGGAGGAAAAAGTGATGAAAATGCGTTTCCGGCTTTCCCAAATCGCCAGTGTCACGGGCCTGCTCATGGCCCTGTCATTTCAACACGCCGCCTTTGGGCAGCAATCGGGTGCCACTGACATGGGGCGCGTTGAAGTAACGGGCTCGCGCCTCAAAACAATCGTAAACGAGGCAAGCAGTCCTATTTCGGTGGTTAGTAAAGCCGAAATTGACGTTACCCAACCGGTTTCAGTGGAAGAACTCATTAGAGGTTTGCCTGCCTCGTATCCGGCCATCGGACCCGGTATAAACAATGGCTCCAATGGCACCGCTTCCATTGATCTACGTGGCTTGGGAAGCAATCGCACTTTGGTTTTGGTGAACGGTAAACGGTTTGTACCAGCCACCCTCGGAGGTGTGGTGGATACGAATAATGTTCCGGTATCCCTGTTAGACCGCGTCGACGTCGTCACGGGTGGCGCCTCTGCCGTTTATGGCGCGGACGCCGTCGCTGGGGTTGTCAATTTTGTGACCAAACGCAGCTTTTCCGGCATTGAGGCCACCTCTACCTATAGTCAGTCGGCCATAGGTGATGCGATGCGCCGTAAGAACGACGTGACTATGGGCGCCAATTTGGCAGATGACCGTGGCAACGTTGTGTTGCATATTGGGGCGACTCGTACTGATCCGATTCGCCTCGCCGATAGAAGTTACGCAGTGACCGCTTTGACGTCGACCACCGGTCGACCCGGCGGTTTTTCCGGAACCTCAGTACCATCCATCATCAGTGGCATGCCCGCACCCATCAACGGGAGCCAGGTTATCGATGCGACGACGGGCTTATTGCGAACTGCTGTGAGCTCCGGACCACCCGACGGATACAACACAAACCCACCCAACTATTTTGAAACTCCCCTTGATCGTACGCAACTGACGGGTATGGGGCGCTTCAAAATCAATGACTACGCAGAAGCCTATGCTGAACTTTATTCCATTCGCAGCAATGTGACGCTGAATCTGGCGCCATCGGGCACCTTTGGAGTTGGTTTGACGATGCCCATCGGAAATCCCTATATTCCCGATGCGGTGCGTCAGCAATTGTGTTCCGCCTATGCCATCTCGGCTGCAAATTGCGTGGCTGGAGGTACAACCCCGTTTACTGCTGCTTACGCACGTCGTTTCGTAGAGGCCGGTCCTCGCATTTATTCGTATGACAACACCGTAATGCAATACACAGGCGGAGTTCGTGGAGAGGTTCCTTTCGTTAGCAACTGGAACTATGATGCCTATTACTCCTTTGGGCGTTCTGAGCAAATCCAAACTACCGGCAATGGTTTTTCTTTTAGCAAGCTGCAGCAAGCGGCAAATGCCGTGAGCACTACCAACTGCTTGGTAAATACTGGAGGCTGCGTACCGATTAACCTGTTTGGCCCTGCTGGCTCCATTACGCCTGCGATGTTGGCATACCTCAGTGTTCCCACTTACGGTACAACCTTGGTGGAGCAGACCGTATTGGCCGGCTCTGCAAACGGCGAAATCGAAGCGATCAAGAGCCCCATGGCCAAATCCCCCTTGAACGTGGCCTTTGGTTACGAAAACCGGAAGGTGTACGGCGGCAATAGTTTTGCGCAGAAGAAGCCGCATCCGGTGGGGATTGAGACTTTGCGTGCGGAAGCCGGAGTTGGGGCGGAAGATACGTGGATGGTGGGTGATAGTTCGGTGGATATTCTGACGGCTCGGGCGGCGGGTGTTTGGGCCTGCGGGGTGACGTATGGATTCCAGCCGGAGACGCTGGGGGACCCGGTGCCGGATCTGGTTTGTGGGCAGATGGACGAGTTTGCGGACCACATTTTGCGATTGCGGTAGGGGCTGCTCACCCGACCTGTGCCGCTTCGTCGAAGACTCAGACACCGGTGGGGGGAGGGCAACCGACAACGCGCCTGGGGGCGCGGGCTCCTGTCGGCGACAGGAGCGCAGGATTCCATCCTGCCCCACAGGCCGGACTTCAAAAAATGTCCTACATTCAGGTGCGGTTGAGGATGGCGGCGGCGATGTAGCTGAGCGCGTCCCCGCGTTCGCGGGCGAGGTCCTGCATTTTGCTGAAGTTTCCAGTTTGATAGCAGAGTTGCAGGGCGGTAGGCACGGGCTGGCCCCAGGGTGCATCTTCGAAGACGTGATCGAGGACGGCGCTCAGGGCTTCTTCGGGGCGTCCCAGGGCGATAAGGAGACGGGTTAGCGTGCGGCCCGGGGCGTCTCCTGCGACATCCGGATCGGCATTGGCGACCTGCTGGCGGAAGTAGTCGAGGTGGGCTTCGGTATCAATGCCTCGCAGGGCCTGAATGTAGTGGCCGTAGGCTTCGAACTGATTTTCGAACGGCGGGACTCCTGCGGATTGGAACTGGGGTGCCAGGTGCTTGCCGTATTCACAGAGTTCATGGATGCAGGCGAGGGCTTCGGGGTCCTTTAGCTCGATCCCATAGGGGACGACGGACAGCAGGTGCGAGGTATCGACGTAATAGTCCCACTCGCCGAAGAGCCAGTCGCGGCCCTGCATGAGTTCGAGGAGATTTGTGGTTGCCTGTGTGTTGCCTTCGTGGGCGGTGCCTTCGTGTGTCCGGATGGTCTCGGACATGCGCGGGACGATTTCGTTGTAGAGATGGCGGGCGAGGAGGGCGATGCACTTCTCGCGGTCCTTCTGGACGGCGGTCATGCCGAAGGCGGTGATGGCGCGGCACATGCCCTGGTTGGCGAGGATGAGTTCGAGGCCTTTGAGGGGGTGGACGCCCTCCTGGAACGCGATACCGATGACCTGTTCCACGTCGCCTTCATTGGGGAGGGCGGCGATGGCGTCTTCGATGGGCTGGGTTTCTCCGATGGCACGGAAGTAGGGCCAGGCGCGGGCGAGGTTGCCGGCGGCGAGGAAGAGCTGGCCGGTGTCGCGGGCGATGGCCATGACGGCCTGCTGGTAGTCGTCTCGTGTGATCTGGTCGCTCTGGATGAGGGGGAGGCCGAGTTCGTGCCGCTTGCCCATGAGGCGGGATTCGAAGGCGAGGCCGTATTCGCCGGATTCGAGGAGGGTGGCGGTGAGGTGGTGGAGAGCTGCGGCGGGGTTGGGGGAGGCTGTGAGGCGGTCCAGATCCTCGAATAATTGAGTTGTCACGACACTTGCATGATAAACCGGCAGACGCTGTGTCGATGAGTTCTGGTCGGCGTGATGTTTTGAGACTGGTTGGGATGTTGGCGGGGCAGAGGTTATTGGGGCAGGGCGGGGATGATGACGCTGACGGGATCAAGATTGCGCACCGGATTGACTGGAAGGGTCTGAAGGATGATGATTTGCTGATTTTCCAGCGGTTCGGGATGAAGAGTTTCTCGGGAGTCCATTATTCGTATCGGACGACGCGGTTGCAACTGGGGCAGGCGGGGCGGGACGAGGATATTGAGACTTACCGGCGATTCCTGCGGAACATGGGGAAGCTGGAGATTTCGGTGGCGTCGTATGATTTCCATCCGGCGAACACGTACACGACGAAGATGGTGCAGCGGCGGGGGTATACGACGCGGCAGTTTGATCTGGAGGATTTCCGGAAGAGGGTGGAGAAGCCTGCTTTTGACCGGGAGTATTCGGAGGAGGATATCTGGGGTTTCTATACGTACTTTGTGAAGGCGGTGCAGCCGGTGGCGGATGAGGCGCGGTTAAAGCGGGCGCTGCATCCGGATGACCCGCCACTGGCAAAGATGAACGGGGTGTCGAAGTTGTCTGATCTGTCGCCCTGCCACAACCGAACCCAGGCCTGATTCGCCTGCGAGCTGATTTCACAGGGCTGGATCGGAGGGCTCTGGCTCTGGCGGGTTCGGGGTGTCAACGCTTGTCGTTTGCACCTGACAAGGATTCCAGTCGAGTTGGTCACCTGTAGGGATAAACCGGACGCGGACAACCGGGTAGCGCTCGAAGTGCAGTCGAGACTGGCAGGGGGGTGCCCGTGCATATGCCTGGACTCCAACGCGGCCGGCCGTCACCCGGAGCCGGTCCGAACGGTTGCGACCCTCAAATATCTGGTTTTTCGGAGCGATTGGTGGGGTTCTTTGTCGGAAAATGAACCCCACCCGACATCAGCGTGTTTGCTGGAATCAATAGCTTAGGTGTCATTTGTCGGGTTTGTCTGGTTTCTGGGAGGAGAGAGACCTCCGGAGAATGTTGCAGCCGAAAAACCATGATCCGGAAGGTTGAATGATGTTGGCGACGAGAGGTAACCTCCACATGCTGTCTGGAGGCGTACGTCTGAAACCGAGAGTCCAACACGCGAAGATTGACGAATGTCGCGACCGCGGAACTCCATACTGGTTATTCCGCTACTGGGCAGACGAGCTATCCCCGGATGGCTCAATCAAGACAAGTCGAAAACGTCGCATCGTCGGTCCGATCAAAGGAGAAGGCGCAATTACCAGGAAGGCCACCGAGATTGAGAGAGATCTTACTCGATCTCAAGGCGGCACCGTCGTCCTGTCTGGCCGTCGCAGGTACAGCGGAACCGGAAGACGTTGGGGCTAGCTTGTTCGGCAAACTCGCCGAGATGTGGCGCAGGGACTTCGTTGATGGAAAAGTCGACACACGGGCTTTAATTGCAGCATCGACCAGGGCAAAGTGTATTTCCCATCTCGAGAACCACATCCTGCCCCGGTGGAAGGACACCCGTCCGGCACAGCTCCGCGCCAAGGACGTTTTGGACTGGCTCGAAAACAAGTGCCAAGCCTGGTACATGATGGTCGATTTGAGGAACATCATCGGCTGCATCTTCAGCAAGGCGCAGGAGTGGGAGATTCTTCCTGATAGCGATGCCAACCCGAGGCGGCGCAGATGGCCTGAAGCTCCGCCGAAACTCTTCACAAACCGCCAAACCGGCACTCACCAACGCGATGCGCGCGCTCTCGCCGGCCCCTCAGTCAAAAAGACACCGGGCAACCACTCCGCCGATCCAGATCTCCGAGTCCAATCCCTGTTCGCTGGCTTTTTCATCCCGACAGCCTCCTGGAGTCTCCTCATGCCGACCCTGGGGGCGGGGCGTGGGGCTGTGTCGACGATTGGCCAGGCCGGATCAAATTCCGGCGCGCGTGCGACGATAATGGCGAGCGTTTTGGCGAGAACCTTTATCCTGTCCTCAAACTCGACGGCGTATAGGTCATCCCAGCAGGAGTCGAAGGTGGAGGTGTATGGGGCGAAGTCGATCCAGTGGATCTCGTGGGCTTCCGGAGGGAAGTGTTCGCCGTCGTGAAAGCGGACTGCCGCGACAAGGCCGCGAAACCCGAGATTGAGTTGCGTTTCGCGGGCACGGAAACTGCGCCATTCGGTCATACACCAGCGGGACTGGAAGTAGGTGGGCGACCAGATGGAGACCATACAGCGGGATTGTCTGAGGGCGGTGCGAAGGTGCTCGGGCCAGTGGTCGCCGGTTTCGATACAGTCACGGACGAGGAAGCTCTCGGCTGGCCTGCCACCCAATTCCTGAGTTAACCAAAAACGCAGGCGGCTGATGAGTTGATCCAGCCCTGGATCAACTCATCGCGCTTGTAACTGAAGAAAACATCGTACTGGTAATCGTCCGCAGGCATTAAAGCGGCCAAGCGTCCCAGGAGATCAAAGGATAACAACTGTGAGCCTGACTGAAGGGTGGAAGTGCTATGCTGCCTTGATTACAGTTATGTCACCCCGAATATCTGCACTTCTCATTACAGCAGCGGTGGCCGTACCGGCCCTGATCGTTGCGCAGCAGTCGACGGAACGCGTGGACCTGAACGTTCTGCATCGGATTAAGGTTGCCGAGTTTGGCTCCGGGGGCGGCGGTGGCCGTGGCCGGGGTGGAGCGCAGGGCGGGAGGTGATGGATCTGGTCTGGAATCTGACTGATCGTTACGGCCCGCGGCTTACCAATTCTCCGCAGTTTCGGGAGGCCGGGGACTGGGCTGTCGGGCAGTTGAAGGAGTGGGGCCTCGCGAACGTGAAGCTGGAACCGTGGCCGACGAAGGACGTGCCGTCCGGGGCGATTCCGGGCTGGCAGGTGAAGGGGTATTCGGGGGCGATGATTGCGCCTTCGTATATGCCGATTATTGGCGTGCCGATTGCGTGGACGAAGGGCACGGATGGTCCGGTTACGGGCGAAGTGGCGACGGCGACGATTGACACTCAGGCTGATATGGACAAGTACCACGGGAAGCTGAAGGGCAAGATTGTGTTTACGGCTCCTCTGGCGGAACTGCCTTTCCCGTCGGCACCTTTGGCGAGTCGATACACCAAAGAACAGCTGGAAGAACTGGAAACGGAGTTGATTCCCAGTGGCCGTGGGGGGCGTGGTGGTGCTGCCGGGGTCGGGCGTGGGGGCTTTGCGGCGCTGGCGGCGATGACGCCGGAAGAGCGGACAGCATTTCAGGAGAAGCAGCGGAACTTCTGGAAGGATGAGGGCGTGCTGTTGACGGTGACGGCGTCCGCGCGCGGCGAGAGCGGGACGCTGTTTGGCGGTGGTGCGGCACGGCGGGGGGATCCGACGCAGAATACGCCGTCGGTTTCGATTACGGCGGAGCACTACAACCGAATTCTGCGGTTGGTGGAACGCAATGTTCCGGTGAAACTGCAGTTCGACATCAAGACGGAATTTGACAACAACACGGAATCCTTCAATGTGATTGCGGAGATTCCGGGTACCACGAAGCCGAACGAAGTTGTGTTGGTGGGCGCGCATTTTGATTCGTGGCACTACGGGACCGGGGCTACGGATAATGCAGCCGGGTCGGCGGTGGCGATGGAAGTGATGCGGATTTTGAAGTCGTTAAACCTGAAGATGGACCGGACGGTGCGGCTGGGGCTTTGGGGTGGTGAGGAAGAAGGTCTGCTGGGGTCTGCGGCTTATGTGAAACAACATTTTGCGGATCCGGAGACGATGAAGCCGACCGCGGAGCATGACAATTTCTCGGGGTACTTTAATATTGATAACGGCACGGGACGGATTCGGGGTATCTATCTGCAGGGCAACGAGATGATGCGGCCGATTTTTGAAGCGTGGTTTGCGCCTTTGAAGGACATGACACCGGGGGCGATTACGATTCGCGATACCGGGGGGACGGACCACCAGTCGTTTGACCGGGTGGGTCTGCCGGGCTTCCAGTTTGTACAGGACCAGATGGATTACAACACGCGGACGCACCATTCGAATATGGATGTCTATGACCGGGTTCAGCCGCAGGATATGGCGCAGATGGCGGTGATTGAAGCCATGTTCGTGTATAACGCGGCGACTCGTCCGGAGAAGTTACCGCGGAAGGATCTGCCTGCGGCTCAGCCTGCGGCGGGTGGACGGGGTGGTCGCGGGGGCGGTCGCGGCGGCAATTAGGTAAGGACGGCTGGAGTTTCAGCGCTGGGAAAGGGCGTCTTTAGGGGGGATTTAAGGGATTCCGCTGGAGACGCTCTTTTTGCGTGTTTCGGGGACGGGGGGCCGTGTTATTTGGCACGCAAAGGCGCAAAGGGCGCAAAGAAGGCTTAGGGTGGCCGGTGGCTTTGCGGGGACGGGGCGGGATTTACTATGATGGCAAGTTCATACTATGAATCGAATTGCATTGGTAACGGGCGCGAGCCGGGGGATTGGTCGGGCTTGTGCGTTGGAGTTGGTCCGGGCCGGGTATAGGGTTGCTTTGGCGGCGCGCCAGACGGACAAACTGGAAGAAGTAGCGGCTGAGGTCCGGGCTGCGGGCGGGGAGGCGTACGTTGTGGCGCTGGATCTGGCGTCGCAGGAGTCGATCAAGGCTGGCTTTGCGAAGGTGAGTGCCGAATTTGGGCGGATTGAAGTTCTGGTGAATAATGCCGGGATGACCAAGGACAATCTGGCGCTGCGGATGAAGGCTGACGACTGGAATCTGGTTTTGCAGACGAACCTGTCGGGCGCGTTCTTCTGTATCCAGCAGGTGATCTCGCCCATGATGAAGGAGCGCTGGGGGCGGATTATCAACATCGCGTCCGTTGTGGGCCAGTCGGGCAATCCGGGCCAGGCGAATTATGTGGCGTCGAAGGCGGGGTTGCTGGGGCTGACGAAGTCGCTGGCACAGGAGCTGGCTTCGCGGAACATTACGGTGAATGCGGTGGCCCCGGGCTTCATTGAGACCGATATGACCAATGTTCTGAAGGATGAACAGAAGGCGCGGATTACGCAGGCGATTCCGATGGGGAGAATTGGGCGGGCGGAAGAAGTGGCGGCTGCGGTGCGGTTTCTGGCGAGCGATGAGGCTTCGTACATCACGGGTAACGTTATTGATGTCAACGGCGGGATGTATATGAGGTAACAAAATTTCTGCTATACTGTTACTTGAAGGTCGAGCCAGAGAAGTGGGCGCAAGCCCACTTTTTTATTGCCTTAGGCTTTTACTTTTGTTGCCTTGGGCTTGCAGGACGAGTTAATTATGCCGTTGAAGACAAAGGAAGAGATGATCGCAGCCGTCGAGCGCCTGGCCACGAAGGTGGTGGAGGCGGCGGGCCTGGAACTGTTTGAGGTGGAGCTGAAAGGCACCGGTCGCAGTCATTATCTCCGTGTGTATATCGACAAGCCGATTTTGGCCGACGCGGAACCTGGTGAGTTGCCGCCTGATGTGATCCAGAATGATGTGCCCCAGAATGATGTGCCCCAGAATGATGTGCCCCAGAATGGTGTGCCCCAGAATGGTGTGACCCATGAGGACTGCGAGCGTGTGTCGCGTGACCTTGGGGAACTGATGGACCAGGAAGATCCAATTCCGGGCACCTACAGTCTGGAAGTATCTTCGCCTGGGGTGGAGCGGCCGCTGAAAAAGTGGCAAGACTGGAACCGGTTTCGTGGGCAGAGTGCGAAGGTGGTGCTCCGGGAGCCGCTGGAAGACGGGAAGCTGAAGAGTTTTGACGGTGTGATTCTGGAGACTTCGGAAGCGGACCGGACAGTGACAGTAGAACTCGGCAAAGGGCATCCGGTGACTTTCCCGTTTGACCTGGTGAGCAAGGCTCACTTGAAGTTTGAGTGGTAGTTTTTCGACCCCATAGGTAAATCGAGGCATAACGTGGACAGTATTTATCAGTCGATTGAAATCCTGAGCAAAGAGAAGGGCATTGATGCTCAGATCGTGCTTGACGCCGTAAAGGACGCCATGTTGCTGGCGGCGCGGAAGCACTTCAAGACGAACGAAAACTACGAAGCGGATTTCAGCGGCAAAGAAGGTCTGAAGCTGTACTCCGTGAAGATGGTGGCTGAAGTGGTTGTCGATCCGGCCCTGGAAATGACGCTGGCCGAAGCGAAGCGGATTGATCCGACTGCGGATATTGGCGCTGTGATCCGGATCTCGAAGCCGACGGACGCCCTGGGGCGCATTTCGGCGCAGACGGCGAAGCAGGTTATTTTCCAGAAAGTCCGGGAAGCAGAGCGGGATACGATTTACCGGGAGTACGCAGATCGGGTGGGGGAACTGGTCAACACGACGATTAAGCGAGTGGAAGGCATGGATCTGGTGGTCGATCTGGGCAAGACGGAAGCCCGGTTGCCGAAGCGGGAACAATCGCGCCTGGAGACGTTCAACGCCGGGGATCGTGTGCGTTGCGTGATCAAGATGGTGGACAAGTCGGCGAAGGGGCCAGGCGTGGTGGTTTCGCGCGCCGATGGTGACCTGGTGCGCCGGTTGTTCGAGCAGGAAGTTCCCGAGATTTACGACGGCACGATCACGATCAAGGCGTGTGCGCGTGAGGCTGGTGAGCGGACGAAGATTGCGGTGCAGAGTCGGGATCGCGATGTGGATTCGGTGGGTGCCTGCGTCGGCATGAAGGGGATGCGGGTGCAGTCGATTATCCGTGAGCTGCGCGGCGAGAAGATCGACATTATTGAATATTCGGAAGATGCGGTTGGGTTTGCGACCCACGCTCTGAGTCCGGCGAAGATCACGCGAGTGAATATTCTGGATCCGGAAGGGCGCCACATGGAAGTGATTGTGGACGACACGCAGCTTTCGCTGGCGATCGGCAAGCGGGGCCAGAATGTGCGGCTGGCGGCGAAGCTGATGGGCTGGAAGATTGACATCAAGAGCGAAGAAGAGAAGCGCCAGGAGATGCAGACTGCGATGACGCTGCTCTCGACGGGCGTGCCTGTTTCCTCGCTGATTGACTACGGTTTGGCCGAATCGACGGTGGATGCGCTGGTGAAGGGCGACATTGGCACGGTGGAGAAGGTGGGGAGTATGACTCCTGAGCAGCTGGAATCCATTGAAGGCATTGATGGTCAGGCTGTGGCGCATATCCAGCAGGCGATCAATTCGTACTACGGGCAGGAGTACACGCAGGAAGCCGAGGCGGCGGCCGCACAGCAGGACAGTGAAGCGGCTGAGCTGGCGCTGTCTGAGCTGGCGCTGTCTGAACAGGCGTTGTCTGAACAGGCGTTGTCTGAACAAGTGCCGGGTGCGGAAGTGGTGGCTGAACCAGGGGACGGCTCAGAAGCAGTTGTTGAGCCGGAAACTGCCGAAGGGGAGGCTGCGGAAGCGGCACCTGAGGAAGCCGGAGCGCCAGAAAATGGTGAAATCGCAGAGGCTGACGGCTCTGCTACGATAGTGGGACCAGTGGAACAGGCCTAAAGTTCTCCGGCGGAAGTTGCGCCGGGTGCGGTCCGTGGGAGAATCCGGCGCTCTAAGTCTGTCGGAATGCTTTGGTTGTGGAATGCTGATTGGCGAGAAGGCTACGGCGCCGGCAGCGGGCAGGTAACGAAACTTTTGAATACGAGCAAGATCCGAATCAATGAGTTAGCGCGAGAAATGGAAGTAAAGTCGCGCGATCTCATCGACAAAATCCGGGAACTCGGCATCGCCGAAACTGTAACGCATTCGAGCTCCATTGACGATGACCTGGCAGATAAGGTCCGTCGATATTATGCCGGCGATAGTTCATTCGTCGCCCGCCCCCGGTCTTCAGAGACAGAGCCGGATACGCGGCCTGAGACAGGTGCTGCGGCACCTGTCACGGTCCGTGAAGTCGCGATGGCGGCGGGCAGTTCCGTGAATGTGGACAGGCCCGCTGCAGCTTTGGCTGACGCAGGGAAAGAAGCGGCCAAAGAAGAAGAGAAGGACGAAGCTTTCCGTCCACGCGCATTGCCGTTGCGCCCGCCTCTGATGGGGCGGGGGACACCGATTCAGCCACCGTTGGGGAACCGTGCTGCAGGCCCGCCATCGTTGCCCCTTGCGCCGCCGGTGCGTCCGCCGTTCGAGCGGCGTCCGCCGGTTACGGAAGCGAAGCCCGCAGTGGCGAAGGCGCCGGAGACGGCTTCTTCTGAGGCGAGGCCCGTCGAAGCAAAACCTGTCGAAAACAAGCCGGCAGACGTGAAACCTGAAGCGCCCAAGGCGCCGGAGACACGGCCTGCGGCAGTACCGTTGGCACCGCCCGTTTCCGCAACACCTGGTCGCCCGACGCCCCCTCCGGCGAGACCGATTCCGGCAGCCCCGGCGCGTCCGGGCCAGATCCTTTCGGGCCCGCGTCAGCCTTTGCCGCCCGCTGCGCCACCGATGCCCAGGCCACCGAGCCAGGTGCGTCCTGGCGCGCCGATTGCGCCGCCACCCCGTCCGGTTTCGGCAGCTCCGGGGGCTCCTGGCCCGCGACCTGCGGGACCGGGGATGGGCCATGCCACATCACCCGGCGGACCTCCGCCGGCAGCTCCGCCGCGTCGCCCGATGGGGGCTCCTCACGGGCAGGCTCCTGGGTATGCTCCGCAGGGTCCAAGACCCCCTCTGGCCGGTCAACCGATAGCTCGACCGACGGTACCGCCTCGTCCGGATCTTGCGGCGAAGCTTGGTCAGCAGCAACAGCAGCGCCCGCCCATGCCTGGGCAGGCTCCGGCACGTCCGAATATTCCGTTGCGGCCTCAGCCGCCCCGTCCGGGTCAGCCTCTTTATCAGGGTCCGGCGCGGCCCGGCCAACCTTCCGCACCGCAGGCTCGTGGACCCCGTCCCGGCATGCCTTCGGGCCCCGGTGGCCCCGGTGGACCGGGAGGGTACCGCCCCGGCGGCCCCCGCCCGATGCACCCGACTTCCCGTGGTGGTCCGCTGTTGCCTGGTGCGCCTCCACCGGCACCGGATCAGGCCGGACGCAGACCCGCTCAGCACCAGAGTCGGCCTCGCCAGCGGCATAAGGAAGATCACGAAAAACTTCTCCGGCCGTCGCGCCGGGAGATGGCGGCACCCCCGCCAATCAACCGCGACATCACGATTTCGGAAGGTATTACGGTTAAGGAGCTTTCCGAAAAGCTGGACGTGAAGTCAAACTTCGTCATCAAGAAGCTGGTGGACCGGGGCATTTTCGCCACGATCAACCAGACTCTGGATGGGAAGCTGGCCAACGACATTGCCCGTGAATTCGGGGCTTCTACTTCGACGGTTACGTACGAAGAAGAAGCGATGCAGGACGTGGAAGTGGCGGAATCGTCGGAAGATCTGACGCGTCGGCCCCCAATCGTCACCATCATGGGTCACGTGGATCACGGTAAGACCTCGCTGCTGGACTCGATTCGCCAGGCGAATGTGGCGGGCCGGGAAGCCGGCGGTATTACGCAGCACATTGGCGCGTATCACGTGGAGAAGAACGGCAATAAGATCGTCTTCATCGATACGCCTGGCCACGAAGCGTTTACCCGCATGCGTGCCCGCGGCGCCAAAGTAACGGACATTGTGGTTCTGGTAGTGGCGGCGGATGACGGTGTTATGCCGCAGACGCTGGAAGCTATTGACCATGCCAAGGCGGCGAAGGTGCCGATCATCGTGGCGATCAACAAGATCGACAAAGCTGATGCGCAGCCGGACCGTATTAAGCAGCAGCTCTCTGACCGAGGCCTTCTGGCCGAAGATTGGGGCGGCGACGTGGTGATGGTTCCGGTTTCGGCTCGTAACGGGCAGAATCTGGATCTGTTGCTGGAAATGATTCTGCTGGTTGCGGAAATGCTGGATCTGAAGGCCAACGTGAATCGTCCGGCAATGGCGACGGTTCTGGAAGCCAAACTCGACCGCGGTCGCGGTCCTGTTGCCACCGTTCTGGTGAGTAACGGAACCCTCCGTGTGGGCGACTACTTCATCTGCGGCACGGTATTTGGACGTGTCCGCGCCATGCTCAATGATCTTGGCGAGCAGACGAAGGAAGTTCCGCCGTCGATGCCTGTTGAGGTTCTTGGTCTGGAAAATCTACCGGAAGCCGGGGATAATTTCCAGGTTGTTACGGACCTTGCGAAAGCGAAGCAGATCGTTATCTACCGTTCGGAAAAAGAACGTGCGGCGCAGATGGCGAAGGGCGGGCGGATCACGCTCGAACAGTTCAACAAGATGGGAGCGGCGGGCGAAGTCAAAGAACTGCCGATTATCCTCAAAGCCGACGTGGGTGGTTCTGCCGAAGTTCTCAAGGACACTCTCGAACGGCTCTCTACAGACAAAGTTACGATTCGTGTATTGCGGGCCGGTGTGGGCGCGATCAACGAATCGGACGTGGATCTGGCGGTGGCGTCGGAAGCCATTGTTATTGGCTTCAACGTGCGACCGGAACGCAACGCTTCGGCGCTGGCTGATCGCGAGAAGGTTGACTTGCGTCTCCACACAATCATCTACGAGTTGATTGATGAGATCAAGAAGGCCATGACGGGCCTGCTGGCTCCGGTGTTCAAGGAACAGTACAAGGGCCGTGCCGAGATTCGGGAAGTCTTCCGCGTTTCGAAGATCGGGACCGTGGCTGGTTGCCTTGTGGTGGATGGCAGCATCTCCCGCGATTCGCAGGTTCGCATCCTGCGCGACAATGTTGTGGTCCATACGGGCAAGATTGGTTCGCTGCGTCGTTTCAAAGACGACGCCAGTGAAGTCCGGTTCGGGATGGAGTGCGGCATTACGATTGACAACTTCAATGACGTCCACCAGGGCGACATTATCGAAGGGTTCACGATGCAGAGGGTTGCAGCCGAAGCGATCTAAAGTCGTATGGCAACGGTCGGAGTTCTCACGTTGGAGTTGCGCATTGAACATGCGCACTCCCTCAAAGAGAAACGTCATGTCGTCCGCAGCCTGAAGGACAGGCTGCGGGAGAAGTTTAACGTTTCTGTTGCTGAGATCGACGATATGGACCTGCATAACAGTGCCGTGCTTGCTGCCGCTGTGGTTTCGCCGAGTCGTGATTTTGCGGCGAAGGTGCTGGACGGGGTGGAGCGGGAAGCGGAGTCGCTGGTGGGGCCGATGCTGATCCGGGCTGACCGGGAGTGGTTGTAGCGGCGAGAGCTAAAAATGGATGAAAATCGCACAAGACGGGTATCGGAAGCGGTCCGCGAGGAGTTAGCGGAACTGATTGGCTTCGAGATGGATGATCCACGTCTGGAAGCTGTTGGCGTGACGATGGTGGATGTGGCTGCGGATATGCGGAACGCGCATGTGAAGATTTCCGTCGAAACAGGCATGGACAAGAAGGCTTTGTCCGCTCTGGAGCATGCCAAGAACTTCCTCAAGATGGAACTGGCGTCACGGCTCAATCTGCGCCGGGTGCCGGAGCTGCATTTCTCGGTGGACTCGCATCCGGATGCGGATATGCGCGTGGAGTTTTTGCTGCGGCGTGCGAAGCGGAACATGGGTCGGGATTAGCGGGCGCTTCGCTCCTGCCACGCTAAACTGGAATATCCACGATGCGTAGCCTTCGGTGGTTGCTGCTGGCGGCCATTCTCGTCATTTCCGTCGGCTTATTCGGTATCTACCGGAACCAACGAACTGCGTCCCGCGGACGGCAACGGGCGGTTCCTGCAGCATTGCCGGTCGGCACCCTTGGAAATGCCATTGACTACGAGTGGGCGCAGAGCGCGGATGGCAAACCTGCGGTCAAGATCATGGCGAAGAACTCGACGTTGAAGGACAACGGGCGGACGGAACTGGAAGAGATCGAGTTGCGGATCTACATGAAGGACGCGAAGCATTATGACCGCGTCCGGAGCCCGAAAGCTGAGTTTTCCACCAGTGACAACAAGTTGTTTGCACCCGGTGTGGCGGAGATTACGCTGGGGGTGCCGACGGAAGGCGAACCTTTAAAGGCGCTGACGACCATTCAGGCTGCCGGGGTGAATTTTGACAGCCAGACGGGGGAGGCCGGGACTCCGGAGGCAGTGTCGTTTACCTTCGAGGGCGGTTCCGGGACTTGTGTGGGCGCGACCTACAACCCGGAGAGCCATGAGCTGCACCTGCAGAGCGCGGTGGTGCTGAATCTGAAGGGTAAGACTGCGAAGAGTCTGCCGATGCGGGTGGAAGCCGGTGAGTTGACCTACAGCGAGGTGAATTCGGTGGTGCAGCTGGGGCCATGGTCGAAGCTGACGCGCGGTGAGACGACGATGTCGGGCGGGGCGGCGACGGTCCATCTGAAGGAAGACGCGGACAGCAAGAAGCACCTGGATTGGGTAGAAGCGGCGCAGATGGTGGGCCATGACAAAAGGCCTGGGCGGGAGCTGGACTTTTCGGCTCCGGTGGCGCAGATCCGGTACACCGAAGACGGGGACATCGAGAAGCTGAACGGGGCCGGTGGGGCGCAACTGGTGACGCGGGGCAATGGGGCGGCAACCACGATGCAGGGCCAGCAGGTGGACCTGTTCTTTAATACGCAGACGGGCGATAGCGTGCTTTCCAGCGCGGTGGCGAAGGGGAAGGCCCGGATTGAATCGAAGCCGACGCCGGATCCGAAGGGTCGCACGGGTGACACGAAGATTCTGCAGTCGGAAACGCTGGATCTGAAGATGAAGCCGGACGGGAAAGATCTGGACCGGGTGGTGACGAATACGGCGGCGACGGTGGAGTTTGTTCCGGCGACGAATGACCGTCACCGGCGGATTCTGAAGTCTTCTGACATGGATATCCGGTACGGGCCGAAGAATACGGTGGAGGCCTTTCACGCTTCGAATGCGGTGACCGAGACGTATCCATCTGTGGACGAGAAGAAGCGTCGACCGAGTTTGGCGGTTTCGCGGACGAGCAGCAGGGTGCTGGATGCGGTATTTGGCGAAGATTCCGAAGTGAAGGCGATGAAGCAGTCGGGCGATTTTCGCTATGAGCAGGGGACGCGGAAGGCTCGGGCGACGAACGGCACGCTGGATAATGCGAAGGATCTGATGACGCTGGAGGGCGGGGCTCGGGTGTCGGATGATTCGGGTTCGACGGCGGCTGATTTCATTGAGATCCGGCAGGAGTCTGGTGATTTTGAGGCCCGGGGGCATGTGGCGACGACGAGGCTGCCGGAGAAGCGGAAGACAGGCGACGTGACGGCCGGCTCGGACATGCTGGACAAAGAGGAGCCGACGCAGGGCCTGGCGAATCGGGTGACTTCGACGAACCGGAATCAGAAGATGCATTACATTGGCGAGGCGGTGTTGTGGCAGGCTTCGAACCGGATTCAGGCGGACCGGATTGATATTGACCGGGAGACAAAGTCACTGACGGCGCTGGAGCATGTGATTTCGCAGTTTCAGGACAAGAAGAAAGTGGCGTCTGTGAAGGAGAGTGCGCAGCCCGTGATGACGGTGGTTCGGGCGCAAAAGATGGTCTACACCGACAAGGACCGGCAGGCGGTTTACTCGGGTGGGGTGGCGTTCCGGCGGACGAACATGTCGGTGGATAGTGCCACGTTGGCGGCGTTTCTGAATGATGAGAAGTCAGAGGCGGAGTCTCGGATTCACCATGCGATTGCCGATGGTCAGGTGAGTATCCTGAAGATTCTGCCGACGCGGCGTCGGATGGGGCGGAGCGAGCATGCGGAATACTATACGGAAGAGGGGCGCATCGCTCTGACGGGCGGGGAACCGACGCTGGAAGATACGGTTCGTGGTAACAGTAAGGGCGAAAAGATCACTTATTACACGGATGATGACCGCCTGATTATTGATGGTGCTCCGGGCAAGCAGGTCCGGACTTTGTTGCACAAGAAGAAACGTTAGGCTTCTAAAGCTAACCACTGGGGACCCGCATGGCCATTCTGGAAACAGTCGAGATTTCGAAGTCGTACCGCGGGCGTCGCGTGGTGAATGACGTGTCGCTGAAGGTGGAACAAGGCGAGATTGTGGGGCTGCTGGGGCCGAACGGGGCGGGGAAGACCACCTCGTTCTACATGGTGGTGGGGCTGATTAGTCCGGACTCGGGCAAGGTGACGCTGGACGGGGCGGATCTGACGCACATGCCGATGTTTCAGCGGGCTCGGCGGGGGATTAGTTATCTGCCGCAGGAGGCTTCGGTTTTTCGGAAGCTGACGGTGGAAGAGAATCTGATGGCGATTCTGCAGACGCGCCGGATGAGTGGGCGTGAGCGGCGGGAGAAGATGAACCGTCTGATTGAGCAACTGGGGCTGGAGACGGTGCGGCACAGCAAGGGCTATGTGCTTTCCGGAGGCGAACGGCGGCGTGTGGAGATTGCGCGCTCGCTGGCGATTGATCCGATATTTCTGCTGCTGGATGAGCCGTTTTCGGGGATTGATCCGATTCAGGTTCTGGAGTTACAGAAGATTATTCTGGAGCTGAAGCGCGAGGGAATTGGGATTTTGGTGACGGACCATAACGTTCGGGAGACTTTGAGCGTTACGGACCGGGCGTACATTATCAATGCCGGGAAGATCTTTCGGTCGGGGAGTCCAGCGAGTTTGGCGCAGGACTCGGAAGTGAAGCGGGTTTACCTGGGTGAGTCGTTCTCGTTTAATTTGTAGCCTGCGGAGTCTGTAGAATTGGAGCTATGGGCATGCTTTCGTCGATCATAGTCACCGATCCGGGGATCATGGGCGGAACGCCTTGCTTCCGGGGGACGCGCGTTCCTCTGAAGAACCTGCTGGACTGCATTGAGGGGGGATATCCGCTCGCGGAGTTTCTGGAGGATTTCCCTACTGTGAGCCGTGACATGGCGATTCAGGCTCTGGAAGATGCCAAAGAATCGCTGCTTGCCCGAATCGCATGAAGGTTCTGCTCGACGAGTGCGTCCCGGAGCGGCTTCGTCTCCATATCCCCGAGCATGAAGTGCACAGTACGCGATATCGGGCTTCAGTGGGCGGAAGAACGGGGAACTGCTTCGTATGGTGTGCGAGGCGGGTTACGAAGTGCTGGTTACCGTCGATCAGGAGCTTCCGTTTCAGCAGAGTTTGTCCGTCCAGGGGATGGCGGATGGGATTGCACGGGCGCTGGAGACTGTGCGTGCCGGGCAAGTTATCAAGCTGGACTACCTGACCGCATGATTCGCTCGTGCCGGGCGGTACAAAACGGGTGATGACTGTCGGTGATGCGGGAGACCTGATCTGACCGGGCACGGCGCGCACCAATTCAGACTGAGCCGCTACTCACTGACTGATTCTGTTCCGGGAGGCCCCGGGCGACGATCTGGGCGATGTCGAGGAGCTGTGGAGGCGTGTCGGAGACGGTCTTGAGGGCGTCTTTGAACATGGAAGCGCAGAAGGGGCAGGCGGCGGCTACGGTGGTGGCTCCGGTGGCGACGAGTTCCTTCGCTCGGGTGGTATTGACTCGCGTTCCTTTTTCTTCGCCTAAGAACATCTGGCCTCCGCCGGCTCCGCAGCAGAAGGATTTTTCGCGATTGCGGGGGGCTTCGAGGAGGTCCACGGCGCGCGCGAGAACTTCACGCGGTTCGTCGTAGACTCCGCGATAGCGACCGAGGTAGCAGGGGTCGTGGTAGACGACCGTTTCACGCTGGTCGGCGGCCATGATGGGGAGCTGGTGCTTCAGGCGCGCGAGGAGTTCGGAGTGGTGCTCGATTTCCACGGTTTGCCCGGCTTCGGCCCAATCGGTACTCATGGTGCGGACGCAGTGGGGGCAGATGCTGAGGATCTTCGTTACTTTGTTGGCGCTGAGGTTCTGGATGCCTTCTTCGGCGAGCTGGGTGAAGAGGAGGTCGTTGCCTAAGCGGCGGGCGGCGTCTCCGTTGCACTTTTCTTTCTTCAGGACACCAAAGGTGATGTTGAGGTAGTTGAGGATTTTGACGAGCGCGAGAATGGTTTCGCGTCCGCCAGCGTCGAGAGCGCCCATGCAGCCGAGCCAGAGACAGTATTCCTGGGAGCCGTCGTAGTAGGGGAGAGCGGCTTTGGTGATGAACTTCTGGCGCTCGCTGGCGGGCATCCCGAGGGGGTTGCCATTGCGTTCGAGAGCGAGGAAGAGCTTGGTGCCGAACTTGTCTTCCCAGGCGCCGGTGTTGACGGCTCCTCGACGCATGCCGATGATGAACGGCAGGTGCTGGATGCCGACGGGGCACTGGAATTCACAGCTGCCGCAGGTGGTGCACTGGAAGACGGCTTCTTCTGAAACGTGGGGTCCGAGCAGCGGGGATTCGGACAGGGGACCTTCGGTGTTGAGGTAGTTCCGGATGCCGAGGATGATTTCTTTGGGGTTGAGTTCCTTGCCGGTGTTGTAGGCGGGGCAGTGCTGGGTACAGCGGCCACATTCGACGCAGGAGAAGGCTTGCAGCGCTTCGATTTTGGTGACGTCCTTGCCGGTGACCAGGCCGAAGTCTTCGTCGCCCTGGAGTTTGGGGATGTCGGAGAAGCCTTCGCGCTTGAGGAAGACGGTGGCGGGGCTGAGGACGAGGTGGAGGTGCTTGGTGTGGGGGACGAGGGGGAGGAAGATGAGGAGGGCGAGGGTGTGGAGCCACCAGGTGAGGCGTCCGGCGAGTGATGTTTCGGGGATTGCGAGGGACACCAGGTAGGTGAGCATCAGGGTGAGGATGAGGAGGGCGATGAAGCCGGATTCGGGCTTGACGGGCCCGAGGAAGGCGGGACGGAAGACGAAGCGTCGGATGCCGAGGTGGGAGATGGAGATAGCCACCATGACGGCGAAGAGGGCGACGAAGGCGAAGTAGGCCTGGGCGACGGGGTTTTCGCGCGAGAGGAGGGGGAAGCCGAAGCCGAGGGCGAAGTGGTTTACGGTGACGAGGCCAAAGGCCAGGAAGCCCCAGAAGACGAAGGCGTGGGCGAGGCCGGCGACGGGTCGCTGCTGGATGACTTTACCCTGACAGAGGACTTCCCACAGGAAGATTTTGAGGCGCGGGATAAGGGAGCCGAGGGAGAAGGCGGGGTCGGATTTAGCGGCCTGGATGATGGCGGCGACCTTGCTGAAGCGGCGGAAAAAGCCGGTGAGCGAGGCTGCAATGAGGAGCAGGAGGAGGATTTTCTCTGCGGTGGAGGGGAAGGGCATGCCTGGTAACAATTCTAGCGTTTGGGTGGAGGTGGTGTGGGGAGGACTCAGCGTTGATTCTGTAGAATTGATTGAGAAATGTCCGGCATCGCGTACGAATGGGATTCCAGAAAAGCCTCCGCGAACATCCGGAAGCACGGAGTTTCGTTCCCTGAAGCCACTTCAGTCTTCGGCGACCCAATGTCGGTCACGATTCCGGACCCGGATCATAGTTGGGACGAGGAGCGCTTCCTGATACTGGGGATGTCCAGCCTGCAGAAGGTACTTGTTGTGGTTCATACTATTAGAGGGGCGCGTGTCCGGCTGATTAGTGCTCGTACGGCGACCCGAGTTGAGAAACGCACCTATGAAGAAGGCTACGGTTAGACCGAAAACGACTGAGATGCGCCCGGAGTATGATTTTTCCGGCGGCGTTCGTGGCAAGTATGCAGCAGCGTACCAGAGTGGGACGAATGTCGTGCTGCTGGATCCGGATCTGGCTGAGGTTTTCCCGGATTCGAAGTCGGTCAATGATGCTTTGCGGACTGTGGTGGCTACAGGGCCACTGAGCTCTTCCCGTCCACAGAGGTAGGGAAACTGTTGGCAACGTAGGCCCCACACCGCCTACCTGGAATTAAAAAAACGGATCCGAAATGCCTTATCAAGGGCTTTCGGACCCGGTTTTCGTTTGGAGCTTAACTTAGAGGGCTTTGCTGTAGAGCGCCAAGAGGCGGCTCCAGGCTTTCTCGGCCAGCGCTTCGTTGTAGACCTGGGAGTCGGGGGGGCACCAGCCGTGGGCGGCTCCGTAGACTTCGATTTCTGCGGGGAGTTTGGCGGCTTCGAAGGTTTCCTTCAGGGTGTCCTTGTCCTTGGGGGCTCGGGTGTCGTCGTTTTGGGCGATGGCGATGAGGAACTGCGCCTTCGTCTTTGCCGCCTGCAGGTGTGGGCTATTGGGGTTGGCGGTGGCGAGACCTCCGCCATGGAAGGAGCCGACGGCTCCGACGCGGTCGGGGACAGCAGCGGCGGTGCGGAAGGCGATGGGGCCTCCCATGCAATAGCCCTGGGTGCCGACCTTCTTGTTCTTGTTCACGGAAGGTTGCTGATCGAGCCAGGCGATGAAGGCCTTGGCATCGGTCATGTGGGTGCCCTCGTTGAGCTTCTGGGCGAGGGGCATCATTTCCTGAATCGGGGGATTCGGCTGGCCGGCGGCTGCAGGCTTCGCCTTGCCGGAACGGTAGAACGGGTTCACGACGAGCACGGAGTAGCCGGATTCGGCGAGGCGCTTACCCATCTGGCGCAGGGCGGGACGAAGGCCAAAGATGTCAGGCCAGAAGACAACGGCGGGGGCGTTGCCGGTGGCGGGGTGGACGAAGTAAGCGTCGCATTCGCCATCCGGGGTCTTGATGGTCACGTCGGATTCGGTGACGGTGGCGGCGTTGGCCACCGAGGGAAGCAGGACGGAGATACCGGCTCCCAACATGGCACCGAATTGCTTGCGGGTTACGAGACCGCGGGCTTCGAAAGCCTGGCGATCGTCTTCAAAATGATCAATGTCACACATAAATGTAAGGGCGCTCCTCAGGTAGAAGAGTACAACAGGCAGGGGCGGCTGTTGTGTAAATTAATTCAATGCAAATGGCCCATGGCTGTGTCGCTCCGCTTCCTTGCGGGCGCCGCTCGGCACGGCTGGGGCGCAAGGGAATGGCCGCGCGATGTCTTCGTAGTTCCTCGCAGCCCGTGGCAAAAGTGCCGCGAGCCGCGCGACGGCTCACACGACGAGTTGGTGAGAGAGCGAGCAGGTCGCCCGATGGGTTACGGCGGCCCCTCCCGGATTAGAGCGTGCCGCGTGCTTCATTGTGACACCTTCGAGATGGCCCGCATTGTTTGCAATAAGAGGGAGTGCTGCGCCAGGCCTCGCATTCGGCCCCATGGCGCTCGCAACGCGGCCCACGCCACTTCTGTCACGGGCTGCTAGTGCAGTTCCAGTTTCTGGACGCGAAGGTTGACGAGTTCACCCACGTACAGGGAGGTTTCGGTACGGCAATCCAGGGAATTGGTGGTGCCGAATTCCTTTGCGACTTTGCCGGCGCGGCCGAACTTGCCGAGGACGGTGCCGTCGAGGCGCATTTTATAGATTTCACCGGCGGTGTCGAAGTCGTTCCAGGGGTTGGAGTTGGAGACGAACAAGACCGGGGTGGTTCCTTTGGTCATGCACATGGCCTGGGGATTGGCGACGGTGGTGATGGCGCTCTTGAAGGTCCCGTTGTTGTCGAAGATCTGGATGCGCTTGTTACCGCCATCTCCGGCGTAGACGTTACCCTGCGGGTCAACGGCGAGGCTGAGGACGCTGCCGAATTCACCGTTGCCTGTGCCTTTTTTTCCCCAGGATTTGATGAACTTGCCTTCCTTGTCGAACTTGGCGATGCGGGCGTTGTTGCCGGCACCGTCGGCGACGAAGATGTTACCGGCGGCGTCCCAGGCGACGTCGGTGGGGCGATTGAAAAGGTCAGTGGGCTGGCCTGAACCATCGGCGGTGTTACCTGCGCGAGCGGGGACGTTTTCGGCTTCAGCGCGGCGGCCGAGGAGCATGACGATGCGGCCCTGGGGATCGAATTTGTGGACGGTGTTGGCCATTTCGTCAACGACCCAGATGTTGTCGTCTTTATCAACGCGGACCTGTGAGGCGACGAGGAAGGAGTAGGTGTCCTTGCCGATCTCGCGGGTGTATTTGCCAGTACGGTCGAACTGGAAGAGGCGAGAGCCACCGTGGACGAAGGGCCGCATGGTGCCGATGGTGATGGACGGGTGGCCGGTGCGGGTGTAGACGAAGACGTCGCCTTTGGAGTTGGTGGCGACGCCTGCAACTTCACCGAACAGGAGATTGGCGGGGATCTGGAGGGGGTTCTGGACGGAGTCGAACGTGATTTCCGGGGTTTGGGCAAGGCTTGTCTGCGGCAGGACGGCGAGGCCGGTGAGGAAGATCGCGGTGAGGATTTTCGGGGTCGTTGTCATTTGTATTCTCCTTGTTTTGGTTCGCGATTACTTCGTGGCCGCCGGGGCTGCGGGTTTGAGAATGAATTTCTGGACGCGCCAGGATTCGATTTCGCCGAGGACGAGTTCGTTGGGGTTGCGGCAGTCCATCATATGGACGACCTGGAAGCCGGGGGCGAGTTTACCCGCTTTACCGAACTTGCCGAGGACAGTGCCGTCGAGTTCGGTTTTGTAGATTTCGCCGGTGTTATCCCAGGTTCCGGGCTGGTTGCCGTTGGGGTTGGAGTTGGAGAGGAAGGCGTACTGGTGGGGGCCGCCGGAGACGCAGACGTTCCAGCCGACACCGAGGTTGGTGATTTCGCGGATGGGTTTGAGGTTGTTGTCGAGGACCTGGTAGCGGTTGTTGGTGCGGTCGGCGACCCAGACGTTGCCCTGGCCATCGACCTGGAGGCCGTGGGGGAGGTTGAACTGGCCGAGGCCGGCACCTGCCTTTTCGCTGCCGGCCTGAGCGAGGAAGCGACCGTCC
>RGPS01000086.1 GCA_010084195.1 Terriglobia bacterium | reverse complement strand
CTTAATGACCGGGCCACCAAAATTTCCGCCGAACTGGTTCTGCTTCAGAACCGGCCTCGCCTGCCCTGTGGAGTTGAAGAAGAAGCTGTTGGCATTGAGAACATTGTTGCGAAAGAACTCGAATGCGGCACCATGATACTCGGGAGTCCCGGATCTGGTCACCAGAACCACGGCGGCACCACCACTGCGGCCAGACTGCGCATCATAGAGGCCGGTTTGCACCTTAAATTCCTGGATCGCTTCGGGCGACGGCGCTACCAGGCCGTTGGAACCGAAAGCATTTTCGTTGGAGGTATTGCTGTGGATGTTGATGGAATCGACACCATCAATATAGACGGAGTTGGAGCCGAGGCGGGCCCCGCCGGAGGAGATGTTTTGTGTGCCGCGACCGAGAGCGCCGGCATCATTGAGGGGCCCGGAGGTGCCCGGGGAGAGCGCGAGCAACTGGGTGAAGTTTCGGCTGGATAGCGGCAACTGTTTCAGGGCAGTCCCGTCGACGACGCGGCCGAGAGCGGCCGACTCGGTCTGCAGAAGAGGAGATTCAGCTGTAACCTCAATGCGCTCAGCTACTGCGGAGGGCTTCAGGACAAGGTCGACGGCGATGCGCTCGGTCACACCGAGGACCGATGCCGCGACCGACGTGGCAAATCCGGGGTTCGAGACTTCAATGGAATAACGACCGGGGGCGAGGAAGGGGAAAGTGTACTGGCCGGAAGCGGATGAGACGGCTTCGCGGCGCTCCGAAGTCTCAGCGCTGATGGCGACAACACGGGCATTGGCAATGGAGGCACCGCTTTCGTCTTTGATGATTCCGCTGATGGTGCCACTGGTTTGGCCAAACGCGAGCGCGGCGAAGAGACCCAACAGGGCGGCGCTGTATTTTACGAGCTTCATGGCTGTAAATTCCTCTTGAGAAACAAATAGATCTCGGCCCGCGACTCCCGGGCCAGCTTTGTGTCAATACGGTTAAAGTGATGACCGCCCGGGGCGGCCTGGTAGATTTTGTGCTCGAATTTTCGATTGGAGGCCTGGAGAGCGGCCACCAGTTTTTCAATTTCGATGACGCGGACGGTTTCGTCGTTTGTGTTGCCGTGGATGAGAAGGGGCCGCTCCAGTTTGGAGGCCCAGGTGACGGGCGAACGGCGGCGGTATTCTTCGTCGTCCAGGGCTGCGGCAGCCCCCGCACTCTCGGTCATTGTGGACACCATGGATTTCAAATACTTGCGGCGCTCGATCAGATCACTGACGGGTTCGCCGGCGTAAGCGCAGGCCCAGGCTTCGGGATGCTGGAAGACATTCATCAGGGCGATCATGCCGCCGTGGCTCCAGCCGACGATGCCAACGCGGGCAGGGTCGAGGAAGGCGTAACGCTCCAGCATCCAGTTACGGGCCTGGAGAGCATCGTCATTTTCGCGCCCGCCGTAGTCGATGGCCTTGCGGTAGGGTTCGCCATAACCCGTACTGCCCCGGTAATCCGGAGCGACAACCACATAGCCGAGTTCGATGAGTTCCCGGACGATGGTGGCCGAGTTGGCCGGACCGCCGGTCATGTGGTTGCTGTGAACGCCCCCGTGGACCAGAACGATGAGGGGGTGCTTGCGGGCCGGGTCCAGCTTCTTCGGAATGTAGCTATAGGCGTAAAGAATCATCGGATTCTTGCCATTGGCCGTCCGGGGAAGGCCTGTGTAGCGGAAGGTACGAACTTCGGCGATGTCGCCAAGTTCGAGTTTCCAGAGAACATCGTCGGAGACTTTGACCGCGTGGTCGAGATCGTTTTCCGAGGCGTCGGAAGCGTCGGCAGGGGGCTGACTGGTCTGGGCGAGGAGCGGAAGGCAAGCAAGCACGGTGGCCAGAAGGATGCGGATCAGAGGGAGGTTGGGCACGGGGAATCTGCACTTCATAGGGTAGGGCACCCCGGGCGGGGGTGCGCACATGCGTCGGTATGGATGGGGTTAGCAGCCCGGCAGCACCCGTAAGACATTGAAAACAGGAACGGTATACAAGGTTGTAGCAAGGGTGTACGATAGGGGCAAGACAGGAAATGACAGGGGCACAGGTAGATTTGCAGGATTGTACAGAGCGCCTGCTGCAGAGTGATGCGTTCCGTAACGCCCCGGCGTCACGGCGCCTTCTGCGCTACCTGGCGGACCAGACCCTGGCGGGCCATGCTGATCAACTCAAGGAATACACGATCGGAGTGGATGCGTTTGGCAAGGGTGAAGACTATGATCCGAGGAAGGATTCCACGGTTCGGATCCAGATTGGACGCCTTCGCCAGAAGCTGATTGAGTACTACGGCGGCGAAGGGAAGAATGACGGCTGGGTACTGGAGTTACCCAAGGGCCGGATGCGACTGCACCTGGTGGCGGGCGTGGACGCGATGGCTCCGGCTGAGTTGGCGGATGCCGAAATGACTCCGCGCTGGAAAACCTGGCCAGCTCTGGCTGCGCTGATGCTGGTGGCAGGGTTGGGATTGCTGGCCTGGGACGATCTCCGGTTGCGCCGCGCGGGATTACCGAGTTCGAAGCAAAGCTGGAGTTCGGACCTGGAGGAACTTTGGCAGCCGTTCCTTTCCAGCGGGAAGCAACTCGTCGTGTCGGTCGGAGATCCGCTGTTCGTCCAGTTTGAGGACAAGACGCTGTTTCGGGACCCTGCGATCGATAAGTGGGAGGACCTGCGGCAGGCCGTTCGGGTGACCGCGAAGCCGGGGGAAAGCCGACCGGTGCATTACTACGCCGCGATTGGTGAAGTACACGCGGCGTTCTTGCTGGGACAGAGGCTGGCTCCGAGGCAGCCTTCCATTTCGATTGTTCAGGCGAGCCAGTTGCTGTGGCAGCAGATGGCCGCGAGTAACGTTCTGTTATTGGGACCGCCGAGGATTTTTGTGGACAGGATCGGCAGTCTGCCGGTGTCGCTGGAGATCATCGAATCCCCGGAAGGTTTCCGCGTAGTGCACCCGAATGCCGGGCAAGAGAGCTTGTACCCATATCGCAACAGTGCAGGATTTTTCTCGGACGACGGGGCGGCCGCGGTACTGGTGACCCACGCGCCGGGACCCGCGGGAAATACGGATATGCAGAGCTTCGCCAGCAACAGCACGTTTGGGAGACTGGGCGCGATCGATGCGTTCACGGATGCCGGGTTTGCCCGGACTCTGGTGGCGAAGATGCGTGGTTCGAACGGGGTAATCCCGAAGTACTACCAGGTGCTGCTACAGGTTCGGTATAAGGGTGGCGTGCCTACCGAGACCAGCTATGTCCTGCATCGGGAATTGAAACGGCGGGAGTAAGCCCTGTACCTCAGCAATGTCGGCGAGAGACCCACAGCCGCCCCGGAATTGCCGGGCGCAAATCGTTGGCTAAGATTTTTGCACAAACCCGATTGCGATTCTTGCTACTAAACTCCTCCCCTTTTTGCTGTCGGCCTTTGGGCTCATGCAGCTGCAGGTTTTGCCTGGACTCTGGCGGAGAAGATGTCTGGCCCGAGGCACCACTGCGTGATGCATAGGAAGTGCGAACGACCGTCGATCTGCCGGAGCCAATCATCCGGAACGGGAAACTGTTGGCCGCTGAGCGCGGCGTCACCCTCAGCGCAGTAGTGGAAGCTGCGTTACGTGGCCACTTATCTCCACAAACCATCGTGTCGGCACGGAAGGTAGCGCTGCCAACCGTCCGAGGGCTATTGGTGCAGCCGGACTTGAAGCTTGACCGCACGTCAGCCCTGGAAATTGCCGATGACGAGGTCTTTTTCGCCGCAGTCAAGAGCCGTTAGCTTATGGTGATGCCCGACGTGAACGTGCTTGTGTATGCTCACCGCGAAGAAAGTCCCGAACTCTTGCGTTACGGGATTGGTTGACGGCTCTGGCAAATGGGATGCAGCCATTTGGGATGTCGGAACCGTTGATATGCTGCGGCCTGGCCCCACCCATTGGAAGATCCTCAGAATACTTTGTGAGAACGGTAAGTTGTTGTGAGAACGGTAAGTTGCAAAGGAAACTCGTTGCTGATGCCGTACATGCCTCACTGGCAATTGAAACCGGATGCGAGTGGGTTAGCGCCGATACGGACTTCGCCCGGTTTGCCCCGCAATTGCGGTGGCAGCATCTGTAGGCGAGCAGCAAAAGAGTGCCGTCGGATACAAATTGAACCTCGACAGTCGTTCCTGACTCACCGCTGCCACCACGGGCATCGGTGAATTGAGAACTGCAACAATGGAAAGCGAATGGCGGTAATCACAGCGGGACGGCTTGAAAATGGTGGCGCAGCCGTGCGTCTCCACAACCTCCGTCGTACCTTTGACGATCTGGTAGTGATCAATCGCCTGACCCTCGACATCCGGGCAGGGGAATTCCTCGCCATTCTGGGCCCCTCGGGCTGCGGGAAGTCTACCCTGCTCCGCCTGATTGCGCGATTGGTGGAGCCAACAACCGGAACCGTAGAGGTAACCCCTGCTGACCTCAAATTCCACACCGCCTACGTCTTTCAGGACGCCCATCTCTTGCCCTGGCGCACGGTCCTCGAAAACACCGTCCTGCCGCTCGAGTTGATGGGTACCGACACCGCAGAGAGCGCTGCCCGGGCCCGCGCCGCCCTGGCTGAGGTTGGCCTCGCCGAGGCAGAAGTCCGCTATCCGGCACAACTGTCCGGCGGTATGCGGATGAGGGTCTCCCTGGCGAGAGCCTTGGTGACGCAACCCAAACTCCTGCTGCTGGACG
Organism: Terriglobia bacterium; assembly: GCA_010084195.1. GTDB lineage: Bacteria > Acidobacteriota > Terriglobia > Bryobacterales > Bryobacteraceae > BOG-234. The sequence goes on along the minus strand of RGPS01000086.1, from coordinate 19,165 downwards.
AGCCCTTTGCCGCGCTCGACGAGATTACCCGCTTCCGCCTCGACATTCGCCTGCGGGAACTGTGGCTGGAACGCGGGATGACCGTGATCTTCGTCACGCACTCCATCACAGAAGCAGCTTTTCTGGCGGACCGCGCCGTGGTGCTGACGCGCAAAGGTGGTGGAATCAAGATGGACCGGCGGTTGGCGCTGCCGGAGATCCGTCGCAATGAACTGCGGGCAAGTCCGGAGTTTGGCCGCGAAATGGAAGCGCTTTTGGCAGCTATGGAGGAAGAGAGCTAGCCATGCGCAAGATTCTGGGGCGAGTGGTACCCGCAGCGATCCCGCTGGTGGTCTTTATGGTCGGCATGGAATGGCTGGTGCGGGTCGGCTGGATTAAGGCATTTCTGGTCCCGCCCCCTTCAGCGGTATTCAACACTCTCCTCCGCGACTGGCGGGAACTGTTTACGGCGCTGGCGAAAACTTCGGCCGGGGCTCTGGCGGGGTTCGCTCTGAGCGCAACCGGGGGAATCGCGATCGGGGTCTTTCTGTCCTCTTCCAGGGCGATTCAACGAGCTTTTTACCCTTACGCTGTGTTCTTCCAGACCGTGCCGATTATTGCGGTCGCACCGTTACTGGTGATCTGGTTCGGCTACGGTATGCGGACGGTAGTAGCCTCCGCGTTCATTGTGTCGATCTTTCCGGTGATTGCCAACACTCTGAGTGGACTGCTCTCCACCGACCCTGCACTGCGCGACCTCTTCCGCCTCTATGGAGCCTCGAACTCGGCCACGCTCTGGAAATTGCGCTTCCCCGCTGCCCTGCCCCAGATCCTGACCGGGCTCCGCATCGCCGGTGGTTTGGCCGTGATTGGTGCCATCGTGGGCGAGTTCATTGGCGGCCAGGGCCTCGGCTCCGTAGTGGACGTCGCTCGAACGCAGCAGAGGACCGACAAGGTCTTTGCCGCCGTTCTGCTCGCTTCAGCCCTTGGCCTCGCGCTGTTCGGCTTCATCAATCTCCTCAGCCGCGTTCTGCTGCGGCGCTGGCACGCGTCGGAACAGGATTAAATAGAAACTGATGAGTTTCCAACGCCGAACTTTTCTGAAGCTCCTGCCCGCCGCAGGTTTTCTCGCCGCCTGCAGCAAGTCATCGTCAAAGATCCGCCTCGCCCTCAACTGGAAACCCGATCCGGAATTCGGGGGCTTCTACGCTGCGGACTTCGCCAAACATGGCCTCGACGTAGAACTATTGCCGGGTGGCTCCGGGACTCCGACGGTGCAGATGATCGGGGCAGGCTCGGCTGAGTTCGGCATCATCCAGGCCGATGAACTGCTGCTGGCGCGCGCCAGAGGCAACGACGTGGTCGCCCTCTACGCCGCTTTCCAGAATTGTCCGACCGCCATTATGGCGCACGCCTCGCGCAAGCTCGAAACGATCGCCGATCTCCTGAAAAGCGGTACGCTGGCCCTGGAGAGCGGATTGCCTTTCGCCCGGATGCTCAAGAAAAAATACGGCTTCGACAGCGTGAAGATTGTGCCCTCACCCGGAGGGGATTTGACCACGTTTCTGAACGACGAAAACTTCGCCCAGCAGTGCTTCTTAACTGCCGAACCGCTGCAGGCGAAACGCAAGGGCGTCGAAGTAAAGGTCTTTCCGGTTTCAGACATTGGCTACAACCCCTACACAACGGTGTTGGCAGTGAGCGGGGAGTTGCTGCGCAAGAATCCCGAGTTGGCAAAAAACATGGTGACCGCTGTGCGGGAAGGCTGGCGGGCGTACCTGGATAACCCGGCCTCCGCGAACCAGAAAATGCACGGCTTAAACCCATCGATGGAACTGGCCAGTTTTGCAGAGATTGCGGAAGCCCAGAAGCCCCTTCTGGAAACGAGTCTGCTCGGCAAGATGACAACCGAGAGATGGTCGACACTGGCGGCGCAACTCCTGGAATTGGGCGACATCCCCAAGGCACCGCCGGCCGCCGAGTGCTTCCGGGAATTGTAAGCCTCTCCGCTATCCAACTTCCCGCCACGCCTCGCTCTCGGCGCTTTCCAGCACCGCCTCGATAATGCGCAACTGGCGCAGACCGTCGGCAAAAGTTGGATATTCGATTGGGGCGGAGCGGTCAGCCAGCGTCCGATAGAAACCCCGGAAAACCTGCTTGAACGTGTCGTCATACCCCTCGCTCAGACCAGCGGGCAGGTCGGCACTGGAACGGGCCTTTTCGCTCATCAGAGAAGGGTCCTTCGGTGCCAGCGAATTCATCGAACTGCGGCGACCGATCCAAAGCTCGTCCGGGCGCTCCTGATCCCAGGCGAATGATCCCTTTGTGCCGAAGACTTCCAGAAACAGGCGATTCTTCCTGCCGGTGGCAATCTGACTGACCGTCATGGCACCCCGTGCCCGATCCCCGAGGCGCAGCAGCACCGCGCCAAAATCCTCGGTATCGATGGCGATCTCGCGGGCCTGATCCGGCGTCCCCGAGCCTGCGGCGAATGTCTCACCCGGGCCTGCGGCGAATGTCTCAATGGATCCTGCGGGCTTCCTCCGGGTCTTGTGGAATGTACTCAGGTCGGCGCAGAGTGACGTGATCCGGAGCCCCGTCACGTGCTCCACCATGTCGCACCAGTGCGTCCCGATATCAGCAAAGGTTCGCGAGGGACCGTTGGCTTTGCCTTCGATTCGCCAGCTATAGTCGGTATCGAACAGCAGCCAGTCCTGCGAATACGTCCCCTGCACTGTATGAATGTCACCCAGCTCCGCAGCTTCCCGCAGACGCCGCATGTTCTGTACCTGTGGGTAGTAGCGCATGTTGTACAGGGTGCAGTTGACGAGCTTGCGTTCCTCTGCCAGCCGAACCAGTTCCGCGCCTTCGCGTGAGTTCATCGCCAGAGGCTTTTCACACAAAACATGCTTGCCCGCTTCCATCGCGGCCTTCGCCATCGGGAAATGGAGCCAGTTTGGGGTACAGATGTGAACCGCATCCAGCTGCGGATCGGCCAGAATCTCGCGATAGTCGCCGGTGGAGTTCGGCACATGAACTTCATCGGCGAAACGGCGGGCTTTGGCGTCATCGGAAGCCGCAACGGCCACCACCTCCACGTTGCCAAGACGGCGAACCGCTTCCACGTGAACTCTGCCGATAAAGCCGGTGCCAAAAACCGCTACGCGGAAGGTCTTCGTTTCCCTGTTCTGCATGGGCGACTCTACAGCGGAGGAAGGCCCATCTGGCTTCTGCCAAGGGGTGTGAGATCAGCCTCCGTGGCACGGCCAGTGAAATCGACCTCGAAGTCGTCGGGCGCAAAGTCGGGGGGCGTGCGGCCTGCAAGAAAGGCCGGGGCCTCACGGGCGAGATACGCGGAGTTTTTCGCGCAGCCCACCGTGGCGCCAATGTACATCACATTGCTGTAGACAGAGCCCCGATGCTCGTTCTCCACCGCGTGGATGACGTCCGAGTGCCAAAATACGGAATCGCCCGGCTGCATCAGGGGAATCGACGTCAGGGCATCGAACAACAGGCCATGCCATTCCTTTTCCACTGACAAAGCGCGCCCGGGTAGCGCCCCGCATAATTCCGTGTCGGGCACATCATCCTGCAGTGCCCGCAGCAGGACGTATGCCAGAGCATTGCTGATCGGAATCAATTGCAGAGTGCCATCGCCTTTCCCCTGAGGGGTGAGAGCTGTCCAGCCCTGGAAGGTGCGGAACATGGAACACATGGCTGGTGAAGGATACTCCTGAACTTCAGTCCGCCAGGCCGCGTCAAAAGGATCGTACTTGCGCCATTCGCCCGAGAAGACGTGGCGGTAGACATTGCGGAAATTGGGCTCCAGCCAGCGCTCCACGCTCCCGCCGTCGACGTGAGGTGAGATACCGAGTGAAGCGGCTCCGGGGGGACGGCGGCGAATGCGATCCGCATAAACAGGAACTTCATTGGGGTCAAAATGCCGGCGACCTTCGCTTTCAGCCTGCCAGAGCCCGTTCAGAAAGGTCCGGACCCTGGTGAGTGACTCCGACTGGCGCGCCATCACCTGCGGACGCGACCAATAGACGCCGTAGATCTGAGGCTTCGCAGAGGCTACAGTGCCAAAGTACTTGTCTTCGGCAGCATTCGCAAGTTTTGCGTCGAGGTTGTTCACCTCAACGTATTGCCCCAGTTCGTCATCCCAGGCCCGGGCCTGATCCGGGGGAAAGGTTTCGCGAATCACGCAGGCCCCGCGATCTTTGATCTTCGCGATCATTGCAGTTGAGACCGAGCCTGCGGCGATTTCGGAGTAGTGCAGGACAGGAACAACGGTCTCACCGGCCTCCCGTTCCTGCACGATTTGAGCCACCTTTTGGCGCATCTCCGCTTCGATTTCCTTGAAGACTGCAGCATAGGCGGGAAGGTCACCACGCAGCATTCGTTTGGCTTCGCGGATCGCTTCGGGCAGGTTCTCAACGTGGAATGGCATATGGACAAAACGATCATAAACCGAGCCAGCACCACGGCACACGCGGATTCGGCCATATACTGATACTATTCAGACAAATCTGAATGCAGGCTGGGCCGGATCAGGTTGTTGACAGGAAGATATGAAACCGCAATTCGAACGCGTCGCCATCCCGGAAGGCTGTTCGATCCGCGTCTTAAACCGTCGGGTTTCCGAGATTCCCTTCGAGTGGCACCACCATCCCGAATGCGAGCTGACCCTGACGCTCAACAGTCATGGCCTGCGCTTCATCGGCGATCACGTCGGTGCGTACGACGCACACGATCTGGTGCTTGTGCCGCCCAACATGCCCCATACCTGGGCATCCCGTGCTGCGCTTGATGAAGCCTCGCCTCAGGTTGCGGTTGTCGTTTGGTTCACCGAGGCGTGGGGAAGGCAGTTGGCTTCGACCTGCCCGGAGTACGCGGCGCTGCCAGCTTTGTTGCGGCGCGCCTCCAGTGGCCTGCACTTCCCCCCTGCCGCCGGCAGGATGATGGAGTCCCGCCTGTCCGAACTCTTGTCGCCATCGGCATCGGATCGCCTCCGGGCCACGCTGGAAGTGTTGATGCAACTCGCAGAAATGGAGGCGGTACCTCTGGCAACCACACCGCAGAAGGCAGCGTTTTTCAAGGCGGACGAATCGGCCCAGCTGAACCGGGTTCTGGAGTTCCTGCACAACCACTTTGCGGAACCCGTGCGCATCCGTGAAGTCTCTGCGGCGGGCAACATGTCCGAGCGGTCTCTGCACCGGCTGTTTGTTCGTCATGTGGGCGAGAACGTGACCGATTACCTGAACAGGCTGCGAATCGGAAGGGCATGCATGAGCCTGGTGGAGACCGACAGACCAGTCGGCCTGATTGCTGCAGATACTGGATTCTCGAATTTGTCGAATTTCAATCGCCGTTTCCGTGCCCTGCGACACGTGTCACCGAAGGAGTTTCGGCGGCTTTACAGCAAGGGCCATGTGCTACCCGACCTGAATGAATTCGCTCTCACCAGGCGCTCCCCCTCGCTTGAAAAACCAAAGAAAAAACCGACTGCCCGGGAGGGGTTATCCTGAAGCCAGGTCCCTACCGGGACCAAAAGGCGATCTAATGGACTTACTTCCCTCCTCCGACGACGTTGTGCGCATCCTGCGGGAAACCGGCGGCTTGCGCGAGGGCCATTTTCAGTTCCCGAATGGCTCCCATTCCAGTGAATATCTCCAGGTGCCCCTTGCGATGCGGCACTACCAGCACGCTAAAGTCCTGAGCGTTGGCGTCAGCCGCCTGATCCGCGCCAATACGGAACTGCGCGCCATGATCCCCGAGCTTTCCATTGTCTCCCCGGCTACCGGCGGGCTGCCTGTTGCTTTCGGCATTTGTGAGGCGCTGCGGGCGCGCCGCGCCTACTGGGCGGAGCGTGAAGGCGAGACTGGCAAGTATCGGTTTCGGCCCTTCATTGAGCCCGAACCGGACGAGCCAATTATCCTGGTGGACGACATTCTGCACTCGGGACGCAACCTGGCAGACCTGAAGGAAACGCTGGAGTCTTACGGTGCCAAAGTAGTGGCGCTGGCGGTGGTCGTGTATCAGCCAACACCGCAGACGCACAACTTTGGTTCACTCCCCCTTTACTACCTCTCGAAGCTGGATGCAAGCTATTTTGCTGACGCAGAATCGTGCGACTTGTGTCGTAGAGAGGTGCCGGTGACCCCCGTTTGGGTGTAGCGACGCAATTTGAGTTACAAATGAATGTCTATCCCTATGCGGTAGAGTAGCTTACGTGCTTGCCTGCAGAGTGCTCAAGGACGGTGCATTCTGTATAAAACCTGTTACAACTCACGACTTGAGGCCACCTGGAAGGTACTTTTCCACAGCATTTCCGAAACGGTGGTTGAAATCAGGCACAAATTCCGCTGGAGATGACCTGTGAAGCTGACTCTTATCGACTGGGCCGTGATCGCGGCCTACTTCCTGTTCAACCTGGGTATCGGTTTCTACTACAAGCAGAGGGCGGGGGCCAGTGTTGGCGACTTCTTCCTCTCCGGGCGAAACGTTCCCTGGTGGCTGGCGGGCACATCAATGGTGGCAACCACTTTCGCCGCGGATACGCCGCTGGTCGTTACAGGCCTGGTGGCGAAGAACGGCATCGCGGGTAACTGGCTCTGGTGGAACATGGTGGCGAGCGGTATGCTCACCGTATTCCTGTTTGCGCGGCTTTGGCGGCGTTCCGGCGTCACCACTGATATCGAGCTTGCCGAACTGCGGTACGCAGGGCCTCCTGCGGCTTTTCTGCGCGGGTTTCGGGCGGTCTATCTGGGTGTGGTGATGAACTGCATCGTGCTGGGCTGGGTGAATCTGGCGATGGTGAAGATTCTGAGCCTGGTGCTGGGGGTGTCAAAAGGCGAGGCGCTGTGGATCGTGGTGGGAATTATTGCCCTGACTTCGTTTATCTCGACGCTTTCCGGGCTGTGGGGCGTACTGGTCACGGACCTGTTTCAATTCTTCATCAAGATGGGCATGGTGATTGTGTTGGGAGTCGCGGCTGTGCGGGCCGTTGGTGGCGCGGAAGCCATGACCGCGAAGCTGGGCGGGCCGGGCAGCCCGTTTCTGAGTTTTGTCCCGGAAGTCGGGTCGGTCTGGATGCCGGCTGTGACGTTCTGCGTTTACATCGCCGTGATTTGGTGGTCCACCTGGTACCCGGGTGCGGAACCTGGCGGCGGCGGGTATGTGGCGCAGCGGATGTTCAGCGCCAAAGATGAGCGCCATTCGCTGCTCGCCACGCTGTGGTTTCAGGTCGCACACTATGCGTTGCGGCCCTGGCCGTGGATCGTGGTGGCTTTGGCTTCGGTGATTCTGTATCCCGGACTGAAGGATCCGGAGACGGGATACATCCTGGTGATGATTAACTACCTGCCGGCTTCCCTGCGAGGCCTGATGGTGGCGGCGTTTGCGGCGGCTTTTATGTCCACCGTGGGAACGCAGCTCAATTGGGGTGCAAGCTACCTGGTGAATGACTTTTATGCCCGGTTTGTGAACAAGGGAGCGCCGGATCGCCACTACGTGAATGTCTCGCAGGTAGCAACAGTACTGCTGACGGTCATTTCGGCGGTGGTGACCTGGTACATGGATTCCGTGGCGGGGGCGTGGAAGTTGCTCATCGCGACGGGTGCCGGAGCCGGCACTGTCCTGATCCTGCGGTGGTACTGGTGGCGGATCAATGCCTGGAGTGAGGTCTCTTCCATGGCCGCCGCTGCCGTGGTGTCGGTGGTCCTGCAGACGGTGTTCCATCTGGACAGTGACGACCCCACTCAGTTCGCATATTTGATCATGATCACGGTGGGCCTGACGACGGTTACGTGGCTGGCAACGACCTTGCTGACGGCGCCGGAGAGCGATGCCACACTGCTGCGCTTCTACAAGCGCGTGCGGCCTTCGGGACCGGGATGGGCGCGAGTGAGGCGGCTCGCTCCGGACGTGAAAGTAACGCATGATCTGGCCTGGAATCTGCTCGACTGGTTGTGCGGTTGCGTCATGGTTTATGCGGCCTTGTTCGGGATCGGAAAGATCATCCTCCAGGAGCCCGTAACGGGCGGTCTTTTCCTGGTAGTGGCGGTGGTGGCCGGGGGTGTGATTTATTGGGACTTGTCGCGCCGGGGCTGGGCCTCGGTTATGGAGTGACGGAATGAGAGTAACGACATGAGAGTAACGACATGAACTGGAAATTAGCGCTGGTTTTGATGGCCGGCAGTGCGTTCGGGCAGGTGACTGCTCAGCCAGCGGGTGAGAAACTGGCACCGTATTACCCGACGCCCGACAGCATTGTGCAGAAGATGCTGGAGTTTGGGCAGTTGAAGCCAGGCGAGAAGATGTTCGACCTGGGCAGCGGAGACGGGCGCATCGTGATTATGGCGGCCCGGGACTTCAAGGCTGATTCAACGGGCGTAGAACTGGATACGGATCTGTATTTGGCCAGCGAGGCGAAGATCAAAAAGCTGGGACTGCAGAAGCTGGCGAGGATCATCCATGGGGACATCCTGACCCAGAACTACTCGTCGGCTGATCTGATTGCCGTTTACCTGCTGCCGGATTCGAATATCAAGGCACGCCCGATGCTGGAGGCCCAGTTGAAAAAGGGGACACGGATTGTGGCCCACGATTTCGGGATCGGCGGTTGGACTCCCGTGAAAACGATTACGATCCCGGACGACGGGGAAGGCAGAAGCCACACGCTGTTCCTGTACATCCGATAAAACTATGCGAATCGGGATCACATGCTACCCCACATACGGCGGGAGCGGGATTGTTGCGACAGAACTGGGTTTGGAACTGGCCATGCGGGGCCATGATGTCCACTTCATCACCTATGCGAACCCGATTCGCCTGGATGCGACGATCCCGCGCATTCACTATCACGAAGTAGAAGTTTCGAACTATCCGTTGTTCCAATACCCCCCCTATTGCCTGGCCCTGGCATCGCGAATGGCGGATGTGGCAGACAGCTACAAGCTGGATTTGCTGCATGTCCACTACGCGATCCCGCATTCGATTTCGGCGATGCTGGCCCGGCAGATGACGCAGAAAACGCGTCGGTTACCGTTCATTACAACGCTGCATGGGACGGACATCACACTGGTCGGGATGGACCCGTCGTACTTTGGGATCACGAAGTTCTCGATTGAGGAATCGGATGGGATCACGGCGATCAGCCATGATCTGCGACGCCATACCGAAGAAGTGTTCGGGGTGGAGAACGAGATCCGGGTGATTCACAACTTCGTGAACTGCGATACGTATGCTCCGGACCCGGAGCGGCGCGGGCGGGCGCGATTTGCGGCGGATGGCGAAAAGCTGCTGATCCACCTGTCGAACTTTCGACCGGTGAAGAGGGTTCTCGATTGCATACGAATTCTGGCCGAGGTTCGGAAGCAGACGAATGCGCGGCTGTTGATGGTGGGCGATGGCCCGGAACGCGGCCCCGCTGAGCATTTGGCGGGACAGTTGGGCGTTCAAGATTACGTGGAGTTCGTCGGCAAACAGAACGGAGTGGAGCGGCTAATCCGCCTGGCTGACGTGCTGCTGATGCCGAGTGAAATGGAAAGCTTCGGCCTCGCCGCTTTGGAAGCGATGGCCTGCGGGGTTCCCTGTGTGGGCACAAGGGTGGGTGGTGTCCCGGAGTTGGTGGTGTCCCGGAGTTGATTACGGATGGGCTCGACGGGTTCCTGGAAGAGGTGGGGGATGTACAGGGGCAGGCAGACAAGGTCCTGCAAATCCTGACTGATGAAGCCCTGCACTCCAAAATGGCGACAGCCGCACGCCAAACCGCCGTGGAGCGGTTCAGCACCGAGAGCCTGATTCCGCAGTATGAGCGGTATTACGAAGACGTCTGCGCGATAGCATCATGATTCCCGCGCGGCCAGCTTGCATCGTGGTCATCCCATAACCTCGGATGACGGGGTCTTCCGAGAGAATCGGCATTCCTTCGCTGGTGCAGGAGATCAGCAACAGCGGGCATCGGTAGTAGCATCTTGCCTGTCCCTGTCTTGATCAGCAGTTCCCATACGCTGGCCACACTAAACCACAGTTTGTTTTCGCCATCAATAAAGAGCTTCCGGTGCAATGGCGACAGGCGTGGATCGTTGGGGATCGCCCACAGGAATACGTGAGTATCCAGGAGGAACTTCAAGCAGAATGGCCTTCAAACTCCGCGATAATCTCGTCGGGGAGAGGATCGTTGAAGTTGTCCGGGACCACGAAGTCTCCAGCCGCTGTTCCCGGAACTCGCGGAATTGGTGCCGCGCCACCGGGGACAGACAGGTAGGTCTTCGCTTTATGGACGATCACTGTCGGCATAGTCATATTTTGGACTAAGTCCGAAATGTAGTCCAGCCTAAGTGGGCCTTAGAAGTTCTGCAGGCGCGTGGTGGCGTCACCGAAGCGGTCGAGCTTGATTCCTGTGCGGTCCATCAGCGAGAGATAGAGGCTGGCGATTTTGCGGTTTTCGTCGCCCGCTTTGTAGTAGTCGAGGACGCGACCTGTCTGCACGGTTCCGCCATAGCTGCCCGCCGTGATGATGGGGAGCTTTGAGTTGTCGTGCTTGGTGCCGGACCACATGTTCGAGAAGAACATCAGGAACGAGTTGTCGAGCACCGTGCCGTTGCCTTCGGGCATCGCGTCGAGCTTCGTTGCAAGATAGGCTAACTGGCTCAGGTGGAAGTTCGAGATGCGCTCGTAGGAGTCCGAGAGATCGGAGTGGGAGGCGCCGTGGTGGCCTTCCTTCACGTTAAGCCAGGGGTAGATCATGGCCGAAAGGTCGCGGGCGAGCAGAAGTGTCGCGACACGGGTCTTGTCGGTCTGGAAGGCGAGAGCAATGATGTCTACCATCATGCGGGCGTGTTCGCGCTGGTCTTCAGGCAGGCCGTTGGCGGGCCTCTCCATCATGGCGACGGGCTTACCTGCACCCTTGCCGGCTTCCTCCGCCTTTTCCTTACTCTTGCGCATTGCATCCAGGCGCTTCTCGACTTCGCGGACGCTGGTGAGGTATTCGTCGAGCTTGGCCTTATCGGTAGAGCTGATTTTGCGACCTAAGGAATCAGCCCGATCCTTCACACGGTCGAGGATGCTGAGATTGCGAAGGCTACCGCGATTTTCGAACAGCGTATCGAATGCGAGCGAAGGATACACTTCGTTCGGGATCGGAGAATCGGCCGACTGCCAGGAAAGATGTGAACTGTAGGCGAGAGAGTAATTGGTCTCGTGATAGCCCGTCATCGGCTGTTCGCAGGCGAGGACCATGCTCGGCTGGGCCGTCTCCTGACCGATCTTATTGGCGATCATTTGGTCGACGGTGATGCCGGAGTGGAGGATCGGCCCCTTATCAATTTCGGCGCCGGAAAGGAGGCTGCCGGTCATGGCAGGGTGAATGCCATGTCCCGTGGACGGCTTATTGTAGAGGCCGTTGATGACGTTGATCTTTTTCTTCAGCGGTTCAAGCGGCAGGAGAGTCTTGCCGAACTTGATATTCTCGCCCTGACCTTCAGCGGTCCAGTGGTTGTAGTTGACGCCGCAACCCATAAACAGGGCTGCGAAGCGTTTCGGGAATTCGGCCTGCCCGGTGGCGGCGAAAGCGCTCAGCGATTCGAACCAGGGCAGGGCCATGGTGACGCCGACTCCGCGGAGAATCGCACGGCGGTCAATTTTGCTGGACTGAATTGATTTTTGGCTGGGCATAAGCTATCGCACCTTTATTTTTATCATTTTTTGAGTCAGGGCGGGGATCGACCGGGGTCGCGGGGCGCCGATACATGAACTGGGGACTCGTCACGAGCGAATCGATCAGAGTGCTGAATTTATAGCCGCTGGAGGCTAGTTTCGCCTTCATTGCTTCCACAAGTGGCTCGTCGGAAACAATCAGCGTCCGACCGAGCGAATAGGCTGTGAGCTTGCGGCAGATGTTGTCAAGAAAGTCCTTTTCGCGATTTTCATGAATGTAGGACTTGAGGCCGTCGAGGCCTTTGCCGTCAATACCGCCAGGGAAAGTTGCCTGCGTGTCAACCGCACGGCCAGCCAGATCCTTCTCGCGTTTGTTACCGACGGGACCATACCCTTCAAATGCCAGACCGAAAGAGTCAAAGCGAGCGTGGCAGGAGGCGCAAAGAGGATTGGCCCGATGCTTTTCCAGCATCTGGCGAAGCGGCATGTCGCTGGCTGCTTCATCCTTTGGCAGTTCGGGTACAACCGGGGGAGGGGGAGGGATCACTTCGCCGAGAACTCTACGGGCAACCCAGTAACCGCGTTTAACCGGACTGGTGCGGAGGCCGGGAGAATTCTGGGTCAGGAACGTTGCCATCGGGAGGATACCACCGCGGCCATAGGGGCTGGCGTCATCCACCCGCGTCCATTCGTCCGGCTTGGCCTTGGTTTCAGGCATGCCGTAGTGCTTCGCCAGGACCGGGTTCACAAAGGTATGTTTGCCGTAGAGCAGGTCCAGAACAGAGCGGTCGCTGCGGATGACGTCGTCAATGAACCGGATGGGCTCCTGAAACATGGCGTCGCGGAGATCATTGGTGAACACCGGGAAGCGCTCACGGTCAACCGACGCAATGTCTTCAAAGTGACGGTAGTCGAGCCAGTTTCCGGCGAATTCAGTGGCGAGGGCACGTGCGCGGTCGTCTTTGAGCATGCGGTGGGTCTGCGCCAGAACCCCGGCGGGCTTCCGGAGTTCACCGGCTGCGGCTGCGGCGAGGAGTTGGTCATCGGGCATGCTGGACCAAAGAAGATAGCTGAGGCGACTGGCTAGGGCGTAGTCGGTGAGGGCCTGCGGCTTTTTTGCGGCTACGGTCTGGAGGGTGACACGCCCAGCCTGGTTGGCAGCGAGATCAACGCGGTAGCAGAATTCCGGGGCCATCAGGATGCTGACCAGGGTGTCCCGGATAGCCTCTTCGTGGGTGAGTTCGCCCTTCCTGCGGAGGGTATTGTAAAACGCGAGAAGGTCGTCTTTTTCCGTCTGCGCAAGAGGCCTGCGGTAGGCTCGTGCGGCGAACCTCATCACGGCTTCAAGATGCTTCGGGGCGGCGTCAAGGCGGATTTTTTCGATACCTCGAAGGGTGGAATTCACGCGCGCGAAATGTTCATTAATAGCCTGGAGCGCAACCGGATCGTTGGTGGCGAGGGCTGCGGCCTTCTTCAGGTATTGATCCCGCAGGCCGAAGATGACGGCTTCGTCGGTGACCGCCTTGTCTTCGGGGCGCTCGCTGCCGGACTCGCGACCGGTACCCAGAATTTCACCGCTCTGATTGAAGTAGTACTGGGTGTAGGTGCGAGTTGTGTATTCGGCGATGTACTCGAATTCGAGCCAGAGCTTCTCCAGTTCGGCCTTACCTTTGTCGTCGAGAACCAACTCAATGAGAGGTGTGTCGTCGCGATAGTAGCCCATCACGTTGTGATAGCCGGCGGAGAGGAGGCGGCCTTTGTCTTCGGAATCGTCCGGGAAGAAACGACCGCGCTCGGAAATATAGAAGGCGTCCGGAAAGACGTCGGCGAGGTGGGCGAAGGAAGCCTCATACTGCGTTTTTTGGGCAGCGGGGATGACCAGATCTTTGTCCCCGACTCGCTCCTTGAGTGTACGGGCGGCCCAGCGGACAGCGGCTTCCTGGCCCAGTCCAGCCATTTTGGGCAGGGTGGCGGCTACTTCGGGGGGGGCATCCGTGTCCAGGCGCAACGTTTTGGGGTCGAACTTCCTGCGGCTGGAAGCGAAGTTTTTGAGCTTCCAGTTCATGAGGGGCTGGGAGGTGGAGCTTAAGCCTTTTACGATGGGGCTGGCGAACTGCATGGCCGTGTGGCTGCGGATGCGGGTCACGAAATTCCGCATCTCAATACACTTGGCTCGAACGGTTTCGTCAGACGGGCCGGGCAAGGCTTTCCACATGGCCTGGACCGTATCGACAGGACCCACAGTGTCGGGCGGGGTTTCGAGGAACTGCCAGACGGTCTTCAGGTACCTGGCGCTGACCTTTGATTCGGCGGCTACGGTATCGAGAGTGGCGGTTGGCTTACCGAGTGCGACACGGTGCTTATAGCGCCAGGCTGCCTGAAAGTAATCGGCATAGTCTGTGGGTTGGCTCTTGTAGAAATTAACGATGCGGAGGATGGTGTATTTTTCGCGATCGGTTTCGACAAGCATGGGGTGGGGTGCAAAATCGAACCCATCCGGCTTGAGGACCATGTGGTCGGTAACTTCGTGAGCGGCTCGCAGGTACTTGTTGAGGAGTGAAGAAGACATCGACAGCGACTCACCGGAGTTGTCGAAACCTTCGGTATTGGCGGGATCAACCGGGAATTCTTTGGCGGGTTTCAGGTCCTGGCCGGTGAGGTCGCGGATGGTGTAGTTGTACTCGGAGTTGCTGAGGCGGCGGGCGAGAACGACGCCGGGGTCGCCCGCATTCTTCCGGGCTTCAGCGCGGCGGAAGGCATTGATCCAGTCGACGAACTGTTGGCGTTTCTCGTCGGGAGGCGCCGGCACTGGTTTTGGCGGCATTTCTTTCGCCCCGACGCGGGCGCTGATACGGCTCAGGTGTGCGAAATCTTTTGCGACGGCCGCAGTGGAGGTGTAGGCCTTGATGTCAAACGAAGCTGCTGGGGCGTTTCCGCTGTGGCAACCGACGCAGTAGGTAGTGATGAAGGGCTTGACCGTTTGATTGAAGCCCTTCTCCAGTTGCGAGGAAGAAAGTTCAGCGGCCGAGAGGCCGAGGGCCAGCAGGGGAGCGGCGATAATGACGTTACGAAGGATTGAGGGCATCAGCGTTTGACCGGCACTTCGATGACATTTTAGAACCAAGATGCGTTCCAAAACGATCCTCGAACCGCTATGACGATAATATTCCATTCGCTTCTCCAGGGGAAGCCCCCCTCTTCAATTACAACAGGATACTGAACCGCTGTAGCTGGCCGAGGGGGCCGTTGTCATTCTTCGGGCAGGTCCGACAGCCGGAAACGTTCTGGCGCTCGGTGGCCAGTTGGGTTCAGAACGCCTGATAGGCAGATCCACGCCAGATTGCGGGAAAGTCGGATTGGTTGATATTGCCCATGACAAGTTTTGAGTTTGTCAGATAGCAACAGGGGTAGACCGACCCCTTCGCGTCGATATGGGTACTAAACCAGGGGACGAGGCAAGCATCTGTCGAAAAGGCGTTGCTCTGAGCAGGGGCCAGCCATTGGTCCGCTGCGGCTTTCCAAGCCAGGTAGAACTCTATGTCGCCCGCGGTGGACGAGACAGCTATTTCCGGGTCCCGCTCCCGAAGCATGGTTTGAACCTCCTTAGGGGAAGGAACCAGATGCCCAAAGGCACCGCCCTCGGCGTCGTAGTCAAACAAGGCAACGATGTTCAGGGAGTCGACGCCGGGCAGAGACTGCCTGACTTCGCACATGTGACGAAAATCGTCGAGGTTAGACTTCTGGAGTACATACAGCATCTGAATCCGGGTATTCGGGCGGGTTTTACCCTCAAGGCGTAATTGGAGAAGTTCCTGATAGTTCCGGAGACTTTGATCGAAGTTACCAAGGACTCGAATTTGTTGGTATGAAGTTTTGGTGACACCGTCGAGGGAGAACGTACCCATGTCGGGCAGCTGGCCACCAGTTTGTCGAGGGGTTCGCCAATCCCATTGAGGATAGCGTAATACGCTGCGATCGACTCGACGGTATTGGTGAACTGTTCGAATGACATGCTGGTGGTGTTCATACCGTGAAGCACTTCCCTGGTACACATGACGCACTTCATGTTGTAGATGTCAGTGGTTTCGATTTGAAGGAGGATGGGGAGACGCGGCAGGGGATCGGCGTCAGCCGCGTATTCCGGGGCAAGGTGAACGCATCAGCCATGGCGGCCGCGAGGCGGCGGGTACGTTTGAGAAGAATACGGAGAGAACCACGGGACAACTGACGGACAGGGTAGCTCAGCTGTTCAGCACCAACGATCCGGAGAAGGGCCATGAGTAGGCGGACGAGCATTGGGCCTCGAGAACCTAAATTGAAGCAGGAATGAGAAAAGGCCCAACCTTTGTGGGGTTGGGCCTTTTAGATTTAAGCGGGCGACTTCCTACGCTCCCACACACCTGCGCGTGCAGTACCATCGGGGCTTTATGGTCAAGCCGAACGAGCGATTAGTAGCAGTAAGCTCAACGTATTACTACGCTTACACATCTGCCCTATCAAACTGGTAGTCTTCCAGTGCTCTTCTTACTTTCGTTGGGAAATCTCATCTTAGGGAAGGTTTCGCGCTTATATGCATTCAGCGCTTATCCTGACCGAATTTCGCTACCCAGCTATGCCTCTGGTGAGACAACTGGAACACAAGAGATTCGTCCACCCCGGTCCTCTCGTACTAAGGGCAGGCCCCTTCAAATTTCCTCCGCCCACCACAGATAGAGACCGAACTGTCTCGCGACGTTCTGAACCCAGCTCACGTACCGCTTTAATAGGCGAACAGCCTAACCCTTGGGAGCTTCTACACCCCCAGGATGCGATGAGCCGACATCGAGGTGCCAAACCGGAGCGTCGATGTGAACTCTTGACTCCGATCAGCCTGTTATCCCCGGCGTACCTTTTATCCGTTGAGCGATGACCCTTCCATACAGAATCACCGGATCACTAAAGCCTACTTTCGTATCTGCTCGACTTGTTGGTCTTACAGTTAACCAGGTTTATGCTTTTGCACTCGTCGGCTGATTTCCAAACAGCCTGAACCTAGCTTCGCGCGCCTCCGTTACAATTTAGGAGGCGACCGCCCCAGTCAAACTACCCGTCTTCCATTGTCCCTCTTCCGGATTACGGAAGTAGGTTAGATTCACAGAACCATCAGGGTGGTATCTCACATTTTGGCTCCCCCGAACCCAAGAGTCCGGGATCAAAGCCTCCCACCTATTCTGCGCAGATGGCCCCATAAATCAATGAAAAAGTATAGTAAAGGTGCACGGGGTCTTTTCGTCTAGTGGCGGGCACCCGGCGTCTTCACCGGGACCACAAGTTCGCCGGGCGGCATGTTAAGACAGTTCTCAGATCGTTACGCCATTCGTGCAGGTCGGAACTTACCCGACAAGGAATTTCGCTACCTTAGGACCGTTATAGTTACGGCCGCCGTTCACCGGGGCTTCAGTTCAAAGCTTCGCTTGCGCTAACCTCTCCCTTTAACCTTCCGGCACCGGGCAGGCGTCAGCCCCTATACGTCGTTTTCGACTTAGCAGAGACCTGTGTTTTTGTTAAACAGTCGCCTGAGACTCTTCACTGCGACCCACTTGCGTGGGCACTCCTTCTCCCGAAGTTACGGAGCTAATGTGCCTAGTTCCTGAACATACCATCACCCGAGCGCCTTAGAATATTCATCTCGTCCACCTGTGTCGGTTTGTGGTACGGTTACCTAACTCTCCTTAGAGGCTTTTCCTGGCAGACGAATCGGCGGATTTGCCTCTCCGACTCTCCCTTCACCATCTGGTTTAAACCATTACACCAGCGGCTTACGGTCTGCGTCCCCCCTTCGGTCTTGATCGAGTTTCGGTAGTGCAGGAATATTAACCTGCTGTCCATCGGCTACGCCTTTCGGCCTCACCTTAGGCACCGACTAACCCTGAGCGGATTAACCTTTCTCAGGAATCCTTAGACTTACGGCGACCAGGGTTCTCACCTGGTTTTTCGCTACTTATGCTGGCAGAGTCTCTTCCGAATCCTCCAGCTGTGCTTTCGCTCAACCTTCAATGAATTCAGAATGCTTTCCTACCGTCCGCTTCTATCAAGTAGAAGTCGAACCCGTAACTTCGGTATCATGCTTGAGCCCCGTTATATTGTCGGCACCGGGCGACTCGACCAGTGAGCTATTACGCTTTCTTTAAAGGATGGCTGCTTCTAAGCCAACCTCCTGGCTGTCTGAGTCTCCCGACTTCCTTTCCCACTGAGCATGAATTTTGGGACCTTAGTTGACGGTCTGGGCTGTTTCCCTCTCGACTATGAAGCTTAGCCCCCACAGTCTGACTCCCGCGCTACACGTTCATGGCATTCGCAGTTTGGTTGGATTCGGTAACCAGGGAAGGCCCCTAGTCCAATCAGATCTCTACCGCCACGACGGACCACGCGAGGCTAGCCCTAAAGCTATTTCGGAAAGAACGAGCTATCACGGAATTTGATTAGCCTTTCACCCCTACCCTCAGCTCATCCAAGCTGTTTTCAACCAACACTGGTTCGGACCTCCATCCGCTGTTACACGGACTTCATCCTGGCCAAGGGTAGATCATCCCGCTTCGCGTCTATTCCCAGCGACTTATACGCCCTATTCAGACTCGCTTTCGCTTCGGCTCGCTTTCGCTTAACCTTGCCACTGAGAATAACTAGCCAGCTCATTATGCAATAGGCACGATGTCAGGCTTTGCCTTGCGGCCATAGCCCTCCAACTGCTTGTAAGCGTGTGGTTTCAGGTACTATTTCACTCCCCTCGCAGGGGTACTTTTCACCTTTCCCTCACGGTACTTGTTCACTATCGGTCACAAACTAGTATTTAGTCTTACCGGATGGTCCCGGTGGATTCTCGCAGGGTTCCACGTGTCCCGCGATACTTAGGAGCCGCTTAAAGGAAGATTGCAATTTCACCTACGGGGCTGTCACCCTCTATGGCCGACCTTTCCAGATCGTTCGATTATCACTTTCTTATCCCTCTTTGTAACCACCCCAACCAATAGTTGCCTACTGGTTCGGGTGATTATTGCGGTCCTGCAACCCCGTACTCTCCGTTAGAATCGTACGGTTTAGACTGTTCCGATTTCGCTCGCCACTACTTTCGGAATCACTGTTGTTTTATTTTCCTTCAGGTACTGAGATGGTTCACTTCCCTGAGTTCGCTCGATTACCCTATATACTCCTTACGAAGCATCTTCAGATAAACGTAACTGGTGTTCACACCAATTGGGTTTCCCCATTCAGAAATCTCCGGATCGCAGACTGTTAGCGTCTCCCCGAAGCTTATCGCAGCTGACCACGTCTTTCATCGCCTGTTTGTGCCAAGGCATCCACACACACGCCCTTAGTAGCTTGACCATAAAATCTATTTCAAACACAAAGTTCTTCTTGATGTCATTCTTGCGCTCATCTTCACTCCCGCCCGTCATCTCCGTTCCAACCCTCGCTTGCGCTTGAGCTGGACGGCCGTGACCGGCGTCATGAAGACTGCATTACTTGTAGTAAATAATGCCCGTCA
>RGPS01000085.1 GCA_010084195.1 Terriglobia bacterium | reverse complement strand
ATCGGGGTTGCGGTCATGGTTTGTCTCCTCTCGATTTCGATTGGAGCATGGGGTGCGTGCAGGATGTGGGGAGAGGGCGTGTAAGTGGTTGATTTAATGGAGAAAATTTCGGAGTCGCGGAGGGTGACTGAGATTTCGGATAGATTTAGCAGGGGAGATCCGGGCATGCGGACGCTGTCTGCCGAGGTGAGACGGCGTTTCGTGTAGAGCGTGAAGCCCGGGTTGCGCTGGATTTGAGCGGGAGCGGAGGGTTACCACTGCCCGAGGGTGGCCGGTGTCTTATGGTTGCGTGGTTCGGCGGGTCTGGCCGATAGTCTCGGGCTGGTCAGGCGAACAGGTCTTTGAGATTTTTTGCTTCGAAAATGCGGGTGCGGAGGGTGGCGAGTTCGGCCTGGTTCATGTTTTGAATTCGCTTCGCGTGGGCCGGCGGGAGCTTGCCGAAGCGCTGCGTCAACAGGTCAGTAGCGAACAGGCGCGCGCCCTCTTCCCTACCCTTTTGGCGGCCTTTTTCGAGACCTTTTTCGAGACCCTCTTTCACACCTTCGCGGTGGATGGGGCCAAAGATGGTGTGGCGGTTGATGTCGATCAGGATGGACATTTGCTCAAGTTCCTTCTTCATTATCATCTTAAGCTGGCGGAGGCCTGCCAGCAACATCAGTTCGGCCATGGCCACGGTGCGCTGGTCCGGGGTCGCGGTGGCGATTCGCTGGAGAATGCGACGAATCGTATCGCGGCTGTCGGAGAGTCGGGTGAGGACGGCGAGAATCGCATCCTCGAGATGTGGACTGCTGAGCAGGTCTTCAGTGGGGATGTCGCGGATATCGACGATCCGGCAGGTATACAGCCAGTCGGGTCCAGCCAGGGTGGGTGGCATCCGCAGCGGCCTTTCGCCTACGTAGATCACGGTCTGAGTCGGAATCACCTTGTAGCGGCGATAGATGGCCAGGGCGTATTCGGCCATGCGCAGTGCCATGCGGGGGTGGTTGCGGCTCTGGAACTCGATGTGCACGAGTTGCCCCTCCGCGGTTTTCCCGAGAAGATCAACGTGCCGAGTGCGAACTTCCGGGAGTTCGGTTCCGAGCCATTCGGTGATCCGGTGGCCCGTGAAGCGCGAGAGGAAACCGCCTTGTAGCTGGCGCTGCAGGAGGCTCTTGAGAGCGATATCGTACTGGTTCACGCGGGTACCACAGATATTAAGTGCGTGGAGCCGGATTTTTTCTCAGAGGTAATTGCAAAGGCCGCCGGAGTTGGATTTATGGTGTGTCGCCGTTTTAGGGCGGGCAGGCCGAGGCAGATGGCGAGAGTGAATCTATGCCAGATGACGGTGCGGTACTGAAGGCATTGGGCAGGTTCGATATGGCCAGCCCCTGATTGGTACCGGACGCTGAACAACCGGGTGGGTACCACGGCCCGAGGGTGGCCGCTTTCGCGGAGGTTCAATCAGGCTTGATCCAGGCGGAGGCCCACTGGGTTTGTCTTCCAAACGTGTCTTGCGGCAGCAGGTCCTCCCCGGAGCTAGTCCGCTCCGGCAACGACCGCGCTGCGGAAGGTGCGAACTCCTTCGAGGAAGACGCCGACGTCGCTGCCGAGGCTGATGGCGCGGAAACCTTTTCCGATCCAGTGCTTTGCGGCGGCAGGGGTGGGGGGCAGGAAGCCGCAGGCGATGTTGTTCTTCGCAGCCGCGGCCGCCAGACGGTCCATCGCTTCGAGGAAGCGGGGGTGTTCGAATTGGCAGGGAATACCCATCGAGACGGTCAGGTCGTAGTGCCCGACCCAGGCTACATCCAGACCGGGCACCGAGACGATCTCGTCGAGGTTGTCGAAACCCTTGACCGTTTCAATAATGGCGATAACTGCGGTTTCCGCGTTCATTTCCGGGAAATACTCAGCGCCGCTTGCCTGGTACAAGTCGTGCGCGAGGCCGAGGGCGACGCCTCGTTTGCCCTGCGGTGCGTACTTGAGTTCGGCGACGATACGTTCCATCTGCGCCCGAGTCTCGACCCGCGGCACCATGACGCCCATCGCTCCCAGGTCAAGGATGCGGGAGAGCGGCGCGTTTTCGGCATCCGGGACCCGTGCCATGGGCGTGATGCCCGTGCCGCGGCAGGAAACGAGCATTTCGGCAACGCCGGCAATGTCGCAGCGCCCGTGCTCCATGTCATAGATGACGAAATCGAGGCCGCAGGCCGCGAGCATGGGACCGATACCTGGGGTGAACAGTTCCAGCACCATCTGGCCCATGGCAACTTCGCCGCTCCGAAGTTTGTCGAGGAATCGATTCATGGGCACTATCGTATACCCCCGTTGCGGCAGGCTTCCAGCTTACGCAGAAAGCCAGGCCGGGTGAGGACCTCGGGGTTCACTACATTCGCCGGGGCTTCGCCGCGGGCCACTGCGAGGGCTCCTTCGCAATCGAGGCGACCCATGTCGCGAAACAGCTCAAAGGTCCAGCCGATCGAGTGAGAGGTTAGCAGCACGTTGTCCAAAGCGAGTAGCGGGGAATCGTCGGGAAGGGGCTCCTTTTCGAAAACGTCGAGGGCGGCACCCGCAATGCGTCCGGCCTGAAGGACCGAGACAAGGGCTGCTTCATCGATAATGGGGCCGCGTGCAGTGTTGATCAGGTAGGCTTCGGGCTTCATCAGCGCGAGTTCCCGCGCGCCGATGAGCTGTCGGGTTTGCGGCGTGAGAGGGCAATTGACCAGGACATAGTCGGATTCGCTAAGGACAGTGTCGAGGCTGACGGCTTCCACACCGTGTTCCGCGAAGGTCTCGGGCTGGACGAAGGGGTCGAAGGCGAGCATACGTGCGGGGGCGAAATTCGCGAGGAGACGCAGTGCCTCCCGCGCAATGTTGCCGAAACCGATGGTGCCGATGACGCGATCACGCGGCTCTTGTCCGAGGTGCAGGGTGCTCTCGACCCACTTCCCGGCCCGAACCATGCGATCTTTCTCCGCCAGCCGATGAGACACGGCGAGCAGGAGCACAACAATCGATTCCGCCATGGGCCGAACCACTCCCTGGGGGGTGATGTAGACGGCGATGTCACGCTCAGTGCAGGCGCGGAGGTCAACATTGTCGTAACCAACACCGCAGCGGCCGATGGCGCAGAGGCGGGTGACGCCTTCGAGCGACTCCGCAGTCACACGGGGCTTGAGCGAGATGACAACGTCGTAGCCCGAAAGCTGATCGGGCGAATAGACGGGCTTGTACTCCGGGATGAATTCGACCTCAAGGCCGGGGTGATTCTCCAGGAGAGAAAGCCCGATATCAGGAAAGGCGAGGCGGCCCTTATTGAGGAAGTCCGCTGAGAAGCCGATACGAACAGTTGGAATGGTTTCGGAAGAATTCATTCCCAACAGAGTATCGAAGGGAATAGAATAGACAGCAAATGTCGACCCGCATCCAGCTAGCGAAGGTGTTTCTTGTGGCCTTGAGCCCCTTGGTCTTGAGCGCACAGGGGCCCCGACCGGATGTCGCGGCGACGGAGTTTTTCGAGCGGGAAGTACGCCCGGTGCTGGCTTCGCGGTGCTACTCGTGCCACGGACCGCAGCAGCAATTCTCGTCCCTGCGGGTGGACTCCCGTGACGCGCTGCTCAAGGGCGGCAATCGCGGCCCCGCGCTGGTTCCGGGAGATGCCGGCCTGAGCCTGCTGGCAAGGGCGGTGCGCCATGACGGTTTGAAGATGCCTTCGGGCGGGAAGCTGCCGCCCGAGCAGGTTGCGGCCTTAGAGAAGTGGATCGGGATGGGGGCACCGTGGCCCGAGGGAGCCGGCGCGGTTGCGACGAAATCGGGTGGGGCCGGAATGTATGAAAAGCTGCGAAAGGAACACTGGGCTTTCCAGCCGGTGCGTTCAACAGCCCCGCCTGCGGTTGTAGGCATGACGCATCCCGTGGACCAGTTCCTCGTCTCGGCCATGCGAAAGGCGGGGCTGCAGCCTGCCGCGCCCGCCGACCGGCGGACTCTCATCCGGCGCGTCAGTCTGGTTCTCACGGGCCTGCCACCTACTCCGCTGGAGGCGGATCTTTTTGTTCGGGACGAAGCCCCGGGCGCCTACGAAAGGCTGGTGGACCGGCTGCTGGCCTCGCCGCAATTCGGGGAACACTGGGCCAGGCACTGGATGGACGTGATGCGGTTTGCCGAGACCTTTGGTAACGACTGGAACTATGAAATTAAGGGATCCTGGCTGTACCGCGATTACCTGATTCGGGCGCTCAACAACGATGTTCCGTACAACCAGCTGATCCGCGAACATCTGGCGGGAGATTTACTGGAGAAGCCGCGCATCAACTCGAAGGACGGGATTAACGAGTCGATTATCGGCACCGAATTCCTGCGCTTCGGTGAACTCGGGCACGACGACTGCGTTCGTTTTCGGCAGATTCGGACGGATGTGGTGGACAACCAGATCGATACGCTGGGCAAGGCGTTTCAGGGCCTCACGATCGCCTGTGCGAGGTGTCACGATCACAAGCTTGATCCAATCCCGACGCGGGATTACTACGGCATCTATGGGGCGCTCACGAGTTCGAGAATGGTGATGCGAAACGCCGGTCTGCCGGAGGCGGCAAACGCGACGAAGCAGCGTCTGGCGCAATTGAAACCGCAGATTCGCGGGGAACTGGCAAAGGTGTGGCTGGAAGAGGTTCGGATGAGTCCCCGATACCTGATGGCCGCACGGCGGGCATGGAAGGGGGAGCAATCGGCTGAGAAGGATTTGACGGAGCTTTCACTGGAGCGAGTGCAAGCCTGGGTGACGCTGCTCGAGAAGCGGAACCCTGCCATGGAAGATCCTTTGTACCCGTTTATTGAGGGGACAGATCAAACCTGGGCGACCCTGCGGCAGAAGTACGAAACCGAGGCAAAGTCGAGGGCTGCTCATAACCAGGAGCACTTCCAGGCGTTTGGGAACCCCGCTGCGGCGGACCGTGGCGGGTGGCATGCCGACGGCCCCGCCTTGTTCGACGGGCCTTCTCCCAGCGGCGAGTTTGCGGTGGCCAGTGACGGTCCACGCGCGGTGACCGGAGTGTTCCCGGCTGGTGTTTATACGAACGCTTTGTCGGAGAGGCTGAACGGGGGGCTGCGCTCACCGCTGGCCCCGAAAGATAAGAAGTTTGTCAGCCTGCAGGTGATGGGCGGGAAGCTGGGGGCGTGGCGGACGATCCTCGACAACTGCATGCTGAGTGAGGATTACACGACGCTCGAGAACGATTCCCTGAAGTGGGTGAAGATTCCCAACCGCACCGACCAGCCGTCGCTGCCGTTCTATCTGGAACTGGTGACGAAGACGGATAATCCACGCATCCCGGATCGTCCGGGGCGCCTCAAGGCCTCGCAGGCGGAGGTGGATTCGCCCTACTCCTACTTCGGTATTGCACGGGCTGTGATCCACGATGTGGACGAGGTGCCCAGGGACGAGCTGTCGCACATGTTGCGGCTCTTTGCAGGGGCGGAACCGAATGGCCCGGAAATGCTGGCGGGGCGGTATGAACAGGCTATGTCTGAGGCGATTCGCCGCTGGACCGACGGCCAGGCTTCGGATGACGATGCACGCTGGATCGGGTGGCTGCTGGAGAACCGCCTGGTATCCAATGCCCCCGGTGTCACGCCGCAATTGCAGGTCCTGATTCAGGAGTACCGGCTGGCCGAGCAAAGGATTGATGCACCCGGCGCGGGTGATGGCAAATCGGATCTGGCTGCATGTTTTCGGGCGGGGCCTGGTTGCCACAGCCGACAACTTCGGGACGTACGGGGAGTCCGCGTCGAATCCGGAATTGCTCGACTACCTGGCGTGGCGATTTGTCGGCAATGGCTGGTCGATTAAGAAGCAGATCCGCTTCCTCTTGCTGTCACAAAGCTTCCGGCAGGAAAGCCGGGCGGAGGAGGCAGCGCAGAAGACGGATCCGCAGAACCGGCTTCTCTCTCATTATTCGGTACGACGTCTGGAAGGGGAGTCGATTCGGGACTCCATTCTGGCGGTGTCGGGGCGGCTGGACCGCACCATGTATGGTCCGCCGGTTCAGCCGAATCGGGAAGAGCCGAAGGATTATCGAAAACTGTTTCAGGGGCCTCTCGACGGCGATGGCCGTCGCAGTCTCTATACCAAAGTGACACGGCATGAAGGCTCGCGATTTCTGGAAACGTTCGATTTCCCAAATCCGACCGTGGCCCGGGGTAATCGGGACTCGACGAATGTACCGCCCCAGGCTCTGGCGCTGCTGAACGATCCGTTTGTGCTGGAGCAGGCGGGAGTTTGGGCAGGCCGGCTCATCGCGAAGAATGCGCCAACGCCGGGGGCGAGGGTGGAGGAGATGTTCCGGCAATTGCTGGGGCGATCGCCGGACGAAGCGGAGCGTGAGAGGTTCACCGGGCTCACTAATGAAATCGCCAGCCTGCACAAGGTGGCAACAGACAAGGTAATGGGAAGCCAGTCGGTGTGGAAGGATATCGCGCACGCTATGTTCAATCTGAAGGAGTTCGTTTATGTTTGGTAACGCTCCGGTGTCGCGGCGCGAGGTGCTGCGGCGTGCGTCGACCGGCTTTGGCCTGACGTCACTGGCGGCGCTGATGGCGGACAGGGCTTATGCGGGGACGGCTGATGAGGCGCTGCCGGGTGGAACTCATTTCCCTCCGAAGGTGAAGAACGTCATCTTCTGCTTTATGCCGGGGGGCGTCTCGCACATCGACACTTTCGATCCGAAGCCCAAACTGACCGAACTGGATGGTAAGCCCTACGGCGGCTTTTATCAGATTGGTGCGAAAAATGAAACGAACCGGAAGTGGGTGAAGAGCCCGTGGACTTTCCGACAGCATGGGCAGTCGGGCCTGTGGGTGAGCGAACTGTTCCCGCACGTGGCAGCTTGCGCTGATGATCTTACGGTGATTCGGTCAATGATTTCCGGGTTTCCGTTGCACCCGCGAGCCAACCTGCTGATGCATACGGGGAAGACGCTGGGCGGGTATCCGAGTCTGGGTTCGTGGGTCAATTACGGCCTGGGGAGCGAAAACAAGAACCTGCCGGGATATGTGTTGCTGCACGGTGGTGCCGTGCCTCCCGGCGGGCTCGAGAACTTCTCGAACGGGTTCCTGCCTGCGGCGTTCCAGGCAACTTCCATGCAGGCCGACGGCAAACCGGTGGTGAATATCGCGCCGGCCGATAAGGACCCGAAGATCCAGAGAGCCAAGCTGGATGCCATTGCCCTGGAGGACAAGAGGTTCCTGGAACTGACAGGAGCGAGTGATGCGGTGGAGTCGGCGATTCAGAACTATGAGATGGCGTACCGGATGCAGTCGGTGGTGCCAGACGTTCTGAATCTGGACAAGGAGACGGAGGCGACCAAACGGCTGTATGGTCTGGATGCAACGGAGAAGAACAAGAGACTGTATGGAACGCAATGTCTGCGGGCGAGACGGCTGATCGAGGCCGGAGTGCGGTTTGTGGAGATCACCTGTCCGGAGGTTTTTGGCGGGGATAACGGGACGTGGGACCAGCATGGGGAGTTGCGCAAGGGACATGAGGGCAACGCGCAGATAACCGATCAGGGCGTGGCGGCGCTGGTGAAGGACTTGAAATCACGAGGGCTGCTGCAGGAAACGCTGGTGGTTTGGGCGACTGAGTTTGGGCGGACACCACACGCGCCGAAGCCGGACGGCCGCGATCATCATGAGACGGCGTTTTCAGTGTGGATGGCGGGTGGTGGCTTGAAGCCAGGAATTGCCTATGGCTCGACCGATGAGACCGGGATGCGGGCGGTGGAGAACGTGACCGAGGTATACGATCTGCATGCCACCATTCTTCGGTTATTGGGACTGGATCACAAGAGGCTGACGTATCGGTTCGGCGGACGGGATATGCGGTTGACGGATGTGCATGGAAATGTGATTGAGGGGATTTTGGGGTGAGGTTGGTAGTGCCAGGAAAGGTGCTTGCGATGGAAGATGCCTCTGCGGCTATTGACAAGAAGATCAGGACGCAGGGGGACTGGCGTGGGGGAATGCTCGCGAGGGTTCGCGGGATCATCCTCGCGGCGGACTCCCGGATTGTGGAGGAGTTGAAGTGGCGGGGGACGCCGGTGTGGTCGCGTGGCGGGATTCTGTGTACGGGGGAGACGTACAAAAACATCGTAAAGATGACTTTTGCCAAAGGGGCGGCGCTGCCGGACCCTGCGGGGCTGTTCAATTCCAGCCTCGACGGGAATGTGCGGCGGGCGATTGATATTCACGAGGGGGATGTAGTGGATGAGTTGGCGCTGCAGGCGCTTATCCGCGCGGCGGTGGCGCTGAATCTGGAGGGTAAGGCGAAGGCGAAGTCGGGGCGGGCGAATTAGAGCCAGGGGGTGAGGAGCAAGGCGCTACGGTAATCTGGTCAGCTTAGGTTTGTTCCAGGGTTTGCAGCTACGCCGCGAGTTGGATTTTTCGCTTGCCGTCGCTCAGTGGCCTGCTCAATTCGGAGAGGGCACAGGTATCGTGGACTACCGTCATAAGTCCACCTGGTGCATGGGAGTGCTGTCCCGGGTCAGGTCGAGATCTTCGAACGACGGGCCGGTGAGCAGGAATTCCCGGAAATCGGGTCGCGTGCCGAGCAAGGCTTCATAGTCCTTTTCAGCGAGGACGACGATAGTATCTTTGTGCGTGCTGACGCGCTGCGGACCTTCCGACAGAGCGAGGTTTACCACTTCCGAGAAATGATTTTTTGCATCCGCGAGTTACCACTTCAGTGGGGAGTCCCTTTACTGCGCGTGAATCGGTTCCCGGACCAACGCGAGGTAGGCGATCCCCCCGGCTACTGCGATGGCCGCACTCAGCAGCAGGGCCTGAGAGAAGCTCCCCGTGCTTTGGACCAGATAGCCGGTGACAGTGGGGGCGAGGGCTCCGCCGAAGTAGCCTCCGAAGTTCTGGATGGAACCGAGCGACGCCGTGTACTGACTGGGGGCTGCGATAGGGACGGTGGCCCAGGCGGAACTGCTGGCAATGTAGATCAGGAACATCGAGACGGAGATGAGGGTTAGCGCGACGGTATTGTCAGCTGCAAAGACCGTGCCCACAGTACAGGCTGCGATGCCGAAAAGCGAAGAGGAGACGAGGAGTTTGCGACCGGCGATGGGGGCCCAGCCGCGGCGCGTCAGATAGTCACAGAGCCAGCCTCCGGTGATGGCTCCGACGCAGCCGAAGAAATAGGGAATGGCCCCGACGAGGCCGACTTTGGCGACGGTCATGTGGCGCTCGTGTTCCAGGTAAAACGGCAGCCAGCCGGTATAGAGCCACAGGGTATAGATGGTGCCGAAAAAGCCCGCGATCATGCCCCAGGTGGTGCGGTGGGCGAACAGGCTGCCCCACTGCGCAAGAGACGGGGGAGCGGAGGACTTCTCATCGCCTTCGGTCAGGTGGGCGATCTCTTCGGGGGTGAGAGACACTTCGGAGGGGTCGCGGTAGAGCATCCACCAAACGAGGGACAGGCCGACGCCGAAGGCTCCGACAATGATGAACATCCAGCGCCAGCTCATCCGAAGCATCAGGAAGGTAAGGAGCGGCAGGGCGATGAAGTTTCCGAGCGAAGAGGCTGATTGGCAGAGGCCTGTCGCGAAGCCTCGGGTGCGGAGGTCGAACCAGTCACGGACGACGCGGGCACCGCCGGGGAAAAGCGGGGATTCGCCGACACCGAGCGCGAAGCGGGCGGCCATGAAGGGAGCGAAGCCGGTGACGATACCGCCGGCAGCCTGCGCGACAGACCAGCCGAACAAGCCGAGGCCAAGTAGTCGGCGGGGACCGTAACGGTCAATCAACGCGCCAATGGGGAGTTGGGAGAAGGCATAGGCCCAAAGGAAGGCTGAAAGCAGGAGGCCCATTTGTGCGACGGGGATACCCAGTTCGTCCTGAATCACTTTATTGGCTACGGAGAGCGTGGCGCGATCCACGTAGTTCAGGGCACCTCCCGCGATGAGGAGGATGATGGCGCGACGCTGGATGGCTTTGATTCGGGGCGAGGGCTGGGGCATTTATAGGTGACTTGTCCGTTGTCTATCGTATCGGGTCGGGGCGTGCGGGCAGGTCTGCTGTAGAAGATATGATCATTGGTGACCAATGCAGATCCAACGTTTATTCACTTTCCTGGCAGGCGTGTTCGTTTTTGGCCTGATTGCTTTACCCGTGCAGGGTGCCGCCGAAGCGGAACTGAAGGGTCCAGACGGCAAGACGATTGTCCGATACGTGGTGGAAGCGCCGGAGAACATTGCCGCGGCGGGGACGAAAGATCCGGCGAAGCAGGTGGGCCTGATTCTCTGTTCGGCCGAGCATGACCGTCCCACCGGAGATGAGATTCTGCCGGTTCGGGAGGCACTACAGAGGCTGGGGCTGAGTGACCAGTATGTGCTGATTGCCGGGCATTCGCAGGCGCAGAAATTCAGTGCTGCCGACGATGCGCCTCTGGAGAAGCTGCTGCAGTGGGCGATGAAGACGTACCCCGTGAATCCACGTCGAGTCTACATGTATGGCAAGGGGGAGGGCGGCAAGATTTCGGCTGAGTTTACAATGCTGCATCCGAACCTGGTAACGGCGGGGATCAGCTATAGCTGGGGCTGGTGGAGGATGCCGGCGGAACTGAAAGATGCGATTGATCCGGTGAAGTCGGCGCCAGAGTTCTATATGGTGTTGGGCCTGCGGGATCTTTCGTATCACCTGACGACGGTTCGCGATGCTTATCAGCGAACGACAGCGAAGGGATACCACGTCATTTTTCGCGAGTTTGAGGACTTGGGTGCGCGCACCTATCATCCGCCAAGCAACGATGATGCGATTGCCTGGGCGACTCGATTGCGGAACAAGAATCTGCCGTTGTCGGCGGAGGAGAAAGTGCTGCTGACGAAGACGCAAGTGAATGCTGCGGGTTATATGGGGAACCTTGCGCTGGTCGGGGGAGCTCCGGCGGGAGTGGTGATTCAGAAGCTGCTGGAGTCGCCGGATGCGGTGGTTCGGGCGGCGGCGGCGCAGACGTGTGGCTACGCCATTTTCAGCGAGGCCACGATGGAGGCTTTGGGGGGGCATTTGACGGACCCTGCGGCAAAGGTCCGGCGAGCGGCGTTACGGGCGCTGGCTTTGAACGCAAACTGGAGATCGGAAGCAGCCCAGAAAGCGCTGGTGGAGTTCGCGATACATCCCGAGAAGGCCGTGGACGAGAACGACCGGGTGAGCGCTACGGACGGAATCGCATGGGCTGCAAGATATCAGGTTGCAGGTGTGCGCCAGGATCCGGCCCTTTTTGGAGCACTAGTGACACTGCTGGGTGATAAGAACGAGGAACTGCGGACGATGGCGGCGAACATTCTGGCTCCGATTCGGGACAGAGGTTTCCGGGGGGATCTGGGGCGACCGGAGTTGAAGGAGCCAACTGGTGGCTGGCAGCCGTGGCTGGAGCGCGTTCGTGCGAAGGCGGCAGATTATCGGAATGACTATCAGGTCTGCGGGAAGGAAACGGGCGAAGCCGTAGCGCTGTACTGCAAGGGCGGCGAGTATTTGACGGGGAAGAACGGGACACCGGATCCGGTGCAGGCTTTCCGCCATACCCTGCAGGCTGCGGAGATGGGGTATCTGCCCGCGAAGGCGATGTTGGGGATGCTCTATGCGATTGGAAAAGGGGTCGCGCAGAGTTACCCCGAGGCGGCGAAGTGGTGGAGTCAGGCGGCAGAGGGTGGGCATCTGCTGGCGGCGCAGAGTTTGTCGATGATTTACCGGGGTGGGGCGGGCGTGAAAGCGGATCCGGCCCTGTCGGAAAAGTGGGCGAAATTCGTAAAGGAACACACAGCTGCGGAGTAAAACGGTTGTTCTCCACGGTCGGCAGCCTGACGACGAGCAGCGGAAGCGCGAGGTATTACCCGATCGAGCGGCGCGGTGGCTATGCCCACAACGACGGGCACGGTTCATCCAATAACGGCGCTCCGCTGCTCCTTGACCTGTGGAACGATCAGAGCGCATCCACGCTTCTGCTTCCAGTCTGGGAGCCCGTGAAATCCGGCACCGAAGCGCGGCTGCGACTGGTTTTGTTTCAGCATGTCGAGAGCGACGAAGTCTCCGTGCAGCTGAACGGCACCAGCCTGAAGCGTGACTTGCTCGATGCGGGGTGGAAAGACCCACGCATCTTCCCCCCCGATCCGCAGCCCGGTGTGACACCCGGCGCTCTCGTCAAGAACCTCGCCGCGCAGAGGCTTACCCACCTTGAGTTCCTCGTCCCCACCGCGGTCCTGAAACGCGGCGAGAACAACATTGCCATCGACCGGAAAGGCCCGTTCACGACCGGAGCAGATGACCGAAATCGCGGAGTCGTCAAAGATGCCGTGTTTCAGGTGCGTCATCTGCAGAGGTGCCCCGTAACGGCTGGCGACCTTCAGTGGCCAGGTCTTCGCCGAAGACGTCCATTTCTCTGCCATCGGGAGTGCGGACATGAGAGGGCAGGTCGCCTGCCTTGAGATTGTTCATGCGCCGGGGGCTAAACAGAAGCAGGTCGGGCATTTTGTCGGCAGTGAGCCAGGGAAAGCTCCTGGTTATCCATTCGGCGGAGTGCCAGACGCCGATCGCCATTGATGCCGTGCCAGCCCAGATCGGCGATGTCGAGCGCTTCTCCGGCCATTGACTTTACCGGATAGCGGAAGACTGCATCCACAACTCCAATTTCTATCGGCATTGGTCCAGTTTACCGGAGCTTTGCGCGATGTTTTTGAGGTTGCCGTAATTTGATATACGACTTCCGGCTCAAGCCGAATTCTTCTTCGTGCCATGCGTCACGGCGCGAAATGAAGCATACCCACATTCGCCTCACTACCCTGCTGCTATCGTCGCCAGAGTGCGCGGACCGGGGCGCGGCGCGTCCGGCCGCAAAGCGTCTGAATGATACGCTGTTCTCCGTGCCCATCCTGCCTCCGGAACTCATCCACGCCCAGATGGAGAGGATCCTGGCCAGTTCGGGGTTCGCCCGCTCCGAAAGGCTGCGGCGCTTCCTCAGCTACTGCGTCCAGCGCTCCCTGGCCGGCGAAGCGGAAGATCTCAAGGAATACCGGATCGGTGTGGAAGTGTTCGACCGGGGCGAGGAGTTCGACCCGCGCCTCGACAACATCGTCCGCTCCCACGCCCACCGCCTGCGGCTCGCCCTGCAGGTCTATTACGAGCAGGAAGGAGTGACCGACGCCTTGCTCATCGCCCTGCCCAAGGGCTCCTATGTCACCACGTTCGAAGAACGCCACTCGGAAGTCCCTGCGCCTCGTCCGTCCCACCGCTTCTTCTCCGCGCGAATCCTTGCCCTCGGACTGGCCGTCATCGTCTTCTTTGCGCTCGGCTACCTGACCGGACACGTCGCCCGCAGCCCCGCCGCGCCCGCCGCAAAAATCGAAGCGGGTATCCTGCTTCCCGCTGACTTGCAGCAGCAGGGCGTGGGCGCGCTGTCGCCGGACAATCGCTGGATGGTCTTCCCGGCGTCGGGCCCGGGTGGGTACCGCCTCTGGTTGCGCGGGATGGATGCCGCCAGTGCGCATCCCCTGCCGGGCACCGAAGGCGGCAACAGCCCCTTCTGGTCGCCCGATGGCCGCTTCGTCGCCTTTTTCGCCAACCAGAAACTGTGGAAAGTCCGTGTCCCCGACGGCCCCGCCCAGGTGCTCTGCAATGCGCCCTTATCTTATGGCGGCAGTTGGGGCGACTCCGGAACAATCCTCTTTGCCCCCCAAAGCACCGGCGTCATCTACCAGATTCCCGATACCGGCGGCGAGGTCCGCATTGCCACCCGCCTTGACCCCGCACGCGCCGAGCAGGCCCATCGCTGGCCGTCATTCCTCCCCGGCGGGCGCGACTTCCTCTTTTTCAACCGCAGCCTCAAACCAGGCCTAACCGGCTTCTACCTCGGGAGCCTCGATTCGACCAGGACCACCCTTGTCCTGGCCCAGAACTCGATCTCGAACGTGCAGGTCGTGGCCACGCCCGACTCCGCACGCCACTACCTCCTGCACGTCAACGAAGGCGCCCTCACCGCCCGCGCCTTCGACCTGCGGGCGCGGCGCGTTTCCGCCTCGCCGCACGTCATTGCCGCCGGACTGCCCTTTCTGGAAGGGAGCTACAACTTCAGCGCCAGTAGCCGATCACTCATCTTCCTCCGCGGCAGCGGCAGGAACGCCTCCCGGCTCACCTGGTTCGACCGCACCGGCAGAGTACTCGGAAAGACCGGCCCGCCGGGCGACTACCAGGGCCTCGAACTCTCCCCGGACGCCTCCCGCCTCGCCTACGTCCGCGTCGACGAAGCCTACGGCACCCTTGATGTCTGGCTAATGGAGCTCGCACGAGGCATGGCCGCCCGCTTTACCTCCGACGTCGCCAACGAGTACAATCCCGTCTGGGCACCCGACGGCCGCGAGATTGTCTTTACCACCGAGCGCTTCGGGATCGCCAGCCTAATGCGGAAAGCTCTCAGCGGCGATGCCGTGGAGAGCCGACTCCTTGCTACCCAAGCCACACAGTTCGCCGGTGACTGGTCCCGCGACGGGCGATCGATTCTGTACAGCGAGGACCACAACCAGACCCACTTCGACCTCTGGATCCTCCCCTGGCTTCCCGGTCCAGGCAAGCCGCGGCGCCTCCTGGCCACCCCCGCCAACGAACGCCAGGGCCACCTGTCACCGGATGGTCGCATGGTCGCCTACGAATCCGACCGTACGGGCCGCTCCGAGATTTTCGTTGCGCCGGTGGATCCACGCCCGGGTAGCGTGGTTGAACACCAGGTGTCGAGTGCGGGCGGGTTGCGTCCCCGCTGGGATCCCGCCGGTGCCGGCATCTACTTCCTTAGCTCCGACGCCGAGCTGATGTTCTCTCCTGTCGCCTGGAGAGCCGGCGAACCCGACCCGGTCGTCCCGCAAGCACTCTTCGCGACAGGAGGCGCCTCGTCGTTCTCCGTCGCGGCCGACGGCAAACGACTCCTGATCAACGTCCCGGAACCCTCCGCGCACCACCGGGTGCTACCCCTCATCGTCAACTGGTCTTCCGATCTCCCGTAAACCCCACCGACCGTCAAGTTGAGCTTCCGTCCCTCAAGTAACTGATTCTATTGCGTAACGGGTACGTTACATGCCGTGCCGTGGCAGGATTTGACCGTCAAACGACCGTCTCCCAACCGTGACGCTCCGGCTGGCAATCGCAGGACTGGCAACGATACCACTCCTCGCTGCCAGCAACGATGCCATTCGGCCCGGATACTCACGAACAAAGCGGGAAAAGGTTTGGATTGGGTCGCAATCCCCAGGGAGAGAGTATGAACCAAAGGACCATCAAAAGCATGAGTCAGGGAACTTTCAAAAGCCTGTTGGCTGCCGCGTTCATCGGAACGGTTGCGTTGGCACTGGCTGCCTCGTCTTTGTTCGGGCAGGCATTTTACGGATCCGTTGTCGGTAATGTGACCGATCAATCCTCTGCCGTACTTCGCGGCGCAACGGTAACCATCATCAACCTGGGAACTCAGGAACGTCGCCAGGCAAAGTCAGACGATAACGGAAGCTACCAGTTTCTGAATCTCGTTCCGGCCACCTATCGTGTGGAAGTGGAACTTTCCGGGTTTAGGCGCGCAGCGGTTCCGGCTGTCGAAGTCACGGTTTCCGGCGCCATTCGCGCCGACGTCAGGCTGCAGCTTGGTGAGGTGACTCAATCGATGGAAGTCTCCGCCGCCGCGCCGCTGTTGCAGACGGAAAATGCCAACCTCGGCCAGACGGTAAACAACCGCTCCGTACAGGAATTGCCTGTGAACGGACGTAACCTGCTCAACCTGGTGGCTCTGGTTCCGGGGGTGGTTCCACAGGGTTCCACCGAAGGCAACGCGCTCACGGGTAAGAACGTCTTCGCGGCTGGCAACTACCAGATTGGCGGCGGAGCCGCGAACCAGAACGCTACGTACTTCGACGGCGTTCCGGCTAACACGGCCGTTGGCAATCTGACGGCTCTCGTGCCCAGTCCGGATGTGACCTCGGAATTCCGCGTGCAGACCAGCAGCAACAGCGCCGAGTTTGGCCGCTATGCCGGTGGTGTGATCAACATGACTTCCAGGTCCGGCACCAACGAATTCCACGGCTCGGTTTATGAGTACCTTCGCAACCGTGCACTGAACGCAAATTCATTCTTTGCGAATAAGAACAACACCGGCAAGGCGGCGTTTACGCAAAACCAGTTTGGTGGTACCGCCGGCGGTCGTGTCAAGAAGGACAAGCTCTTTTTCTTCGCTGGCTATGAAGGCTACCGGCAACGTCAGGGGTTCAACTTCCTGGCGTCAGTTCCGCTGCCTGCCATGTACGGGGGGGACTTCACAGGCTGGAAGAACTCAGCCGGCACGGTGATTCCGATCTATGATCCCCTCACCCAGTGCGGCCGGGGTAATAACACTGCCTGCGCCACGGGCCAGACCATTCAGCGCAACACTTTTCCCGGAAACGTCATTCCTGCCAGCCGGATTAACCCGGTTTCAAGGAAGCTGGTGGCATATCCGATTCTTGCAGCGCCGAGCATCCCAGGTCAGGCGAACACCGCGATCGGAAACTATGCGAAGAATGTCGCCTCCGGTGGCGACAACGATCAGGTTACCGGACGTTTAGACCACAACATCAGCGACAAGCTTCGCCTGTTCGGACGCTACACCCGCTGGAACTCGACGAACACGCCGGTCGACCTGTTCAACAACGGCATCTACGCGGGCCAATCGTATTCGCCCGAAACGTTCGTGACCAACAACGCGGTTGCTGGCGTCACCTGGGTGCCGTCGCAGTCGATGGTCTTCGATCTCCGGGCTTCCTATGGCCGCTGGAACTACCTCCGCCGCGCGAACACCGGCATCAGCATGGAGAAAACCTTTGGCTTCCCTGCTTATATGGATCAACAGCTTCCGCTCCTCCGGGGCATTGCGGGCGAAACCGGGGTTCCCAGTCTCTCTATCGGCAACTACACTGCGCTGGCGGGCATGCCCTCCTACAACGCCGGCCATCTCTTTTCGATCAGCAACGACTACGTGCTGCTTCCCACCCTGAGTTGGGTGAAGGGTCGCCACACGTTCAAATTCGGCGCTGACTTCCGCAATATGCAGAATAACTACTATCAGGAGCTCCCTGGCGGCCAGTTCAATTTCACCAACAACTTCACGGCACAGAATGGCCAGAACCCTGGGGCCAGCGGCAATGGTCTTGCTTCGATGCTGTTGGGGTACGGTAGTGGGGGTACCGTTGCCGCGTTTGCGCTGCCGTGGCAGACGCTGGGCTACCAGGCCTACTTCGCGCAGGACACCTGGCAGGTCACAAGCAAGCTAACCCTGAATGCGGGCCTCCGGTGGGAGTTTCCCGGTGCCTACAAAGAACGGTATGATCGTGCGGCTTCGTTCAACCCCGACCAGATCAACCCCGTGCTGTCGGAGCTGGGCATCCGGGTGAATGGTCAGCCGATCAAAGGCGCGCTGAACTTCGTCAACACGCCCGAGCATCCGGGCAGAGCTCTGAAGCGGCAGCCCAATAACCTCATCGCGCCGCGCCTCGGCCTTGCATATCGAGTGAACGAAAAGACTGTCGTCCGTGCCGGCGGTGGTATCTACTACCTGCCCGCAAATGTGGTCTTCGACGAAGGCCCCTACGGCAACGCTCTGAACCGGTACAACAATAGTTGGCTCACCACGCTCGACGGCTCCGTGTCGCCACTCTACTCCATTGACAACCCGTTCCCGAACGGCTTCATTCCGTCGCTCGGCAACAATCTTCGGCAGGCGCAGAAGCTGACCATCGGCAGCGCACCCCCCGCGCAGTTGCAGCGGACCCCGTATCCGTACGCCGGGCAGTGGAATCTTACGATCCAGCGCCAGGCCTGGCAGGGTATCGCCGTGGAAGCGGCGTATGCCGGTTCTCGTGGTGTCCATCTGCCGCGCGGCGCCTGGCAGCGGAATGCTCTTCCGAGCCAGTATCTCTCGCTCGGTACGTCACTAAACGATCAGGTGCCGAACCCGTTCTTCGGCCTTGTCACGGTTGGCAATCTTTCTCAACCCTCAGTGGCGCGGCAACAGCTGTTGCTGCCGTTCCCGCAGTACACGGGCGTCAACGAACTGGGCGCCTACCTCGGCAATTCGAGCTATCACTCGCTACAGGTGAAAGTGGAAAAGCGGTTCCCTGAAGGCGGCACTGTCCTCGCGGCCTACACGTTCTCCAAGAACATCGGAGACGTGGAGAGCCTAACGAGTTGGCTCGACACCGGCGTCGGCGGCACCAGCCTGCAGGATCCCAACAATCTCCGCAACGAAAAAGCTCTGTCGGGCTTCGACTCCCGCCGTCGCCTGACGCTCAGCTACGTTCTTGACCTGCCAATCGGCAAAGGCAAGAGCTTCCTGAACGGTGGACCTCGTATCGCTCAGAAGCTGGTCTCCAACTGGAGCGTGAGCGGAACCTCAACCTTTCAGGATGGCTTCCCGCTGGCGCTCACCGCCACCGGCGTCGCCACCGGCTCGGGCCTCGGTCTCCGCCCAAACGTAGTTCCAAACTGCGATCCCCGCGTCTCCGGGTCGGCCCAATCGAAGCTCGAAGGCTGGTTCAACAGGAGCTGCTTCACTGTGCCCCAGGCCTTCTCGTTCGGTAACGAAGCAAGAACAAATTCACGGCTTCGCGGACACGGCATCGCCAACTACAATATCTCGCTCGCCAAGAGCACGGAGATCACGGAACGGTTCAAGCTTGAATTCCGCGCCGAAATCTTCAATCTCTTCAACCGCGTCCAGTTCGCCCAGCCGAATCTCACTGTCACCACCGCGGCCAATCCGACCACCGGGTTCACTACTGCACAGCTGAATCAGCCAAGGCTGATACAGCTGGGGATGCGTCTGCGCTTCTGACGGGATCTGCTGACATGAAAACCATCCTCACCTCAAGCATGAAACCAACCGCAGCAGGAGTCGCCATGAACGAAACCAAACAGGATACGAACGACAACTCACAACCGGGTTCACCGAAACGTATTGCCCGCCGGCTCTTTGTTCAAGCCGCTGCGGCTATCAGCAGCCTGGCCGGAGTGTCCGCGAACGCCATGGCGGCGGACACGCGCAAGGACAAACCCCGGACTGCACTGAACCAGCCGCTCGGCCAGGACTATGTGGTGGTCACAAAGGTGCCGGACAAGAACTACTTCATCCACGATCCAGCCATGGCCATGCTGCCGAATGGTTGCTTTGTCGTGGCTGTGCCGGTCTGGCCGCGGAGCCCGGACTTCATTGCGCTTTCGAACGCGATCGAAGGGAGAAGTACCCCTGCAGTTCCGGTTTCAACCGACAGAAAGCTTTCCATCGTCGTCTCGCGCAGCAAGAATGGAGGGAAGACGTGGACTCGGGTCGGCGAGAAGCCTGGAGGGGGCGACGTCGCGCTCTATGCCCATGAAGGCCGGCTTTACCTGTTCCGGATTATGTCCTCCAGCATTTTTGTCAGTGCCAGCGATAACGAGGGCACGAGTTGGACCGAGCCGGTCGAGGTGATCAAGTCAGACTGGAAGCCCAAGCCCTTTGGCATTCAGACTGGCATGGTGGTTCAGGATGGGTGGCTCTATTGGGCTGTTGGCGGCGGCGTGACAGACATGGGAGTGGTGGCGTGTGAACTGAAGAAAGGGCTGCTCAATCCCGAGGCGTGGGTCGAGTCAAAGACGGTCGCGGTGTCGA
Organism: Terriglobia bacterium; assembly: GCA_010084195.1. Taxonomy (GTDB): domain Bacteria; phylum Acidobacteriota; class Terriglobia; order Bryobacterales; family Bryobacteraceae; genus BOG-234. The sequence continues at coordinate 4,263 of RGPS01000085.1, read as the reverse complement.
TACCCAGGGAGGTCGTGTCGGGTGCCTACAGCGATGGCTGGGACGCTGGCTGCCTCGAAGGAAATGTCGTCGACGTGGGAGGCAAGCTGCTCGTCATCGCCCGCATGGTCATCAACCGTTACGGAACGTCAAACATGGCGGCCGTATTCGAACTGACGCGGAAAGGCCGCACGCCCGAACTCATTTTCAGACAGCTTTACCCGCTGCCCGGCGGTCAATTCAAGTTCCACATCATTTGGGATGAACGCTCGCGGCTGTTCTGGATGGCCTCGAACTTTCCCACGAACTCGTGGGGGCTGTATCAGGATCCTGCGCTCAAGCTGCCTGTCACCGGCTTACCGGGTTCCCTGCGCGAAGATCCACCCGTATGTGATTCACTCCCGTGTGTCGGTTTGCCCCAGCTCTCACGTTCCCTGCGCGAAGACCGACGGCTGCTGATGCTGTCGTATAGCCTCGATGCTTTGAACTGGTTGCCCGCCTGCAGTATCGCGAAAGCTGAGAAGATGACCCAGTCCTTCATGTATCCTTCGATGGTTATCGACGGTGACGACATCGCCCTGCTCTCGCGCACGGCCCGCGATTCGAACGACTTCCACGACGCCGACCTCGCGACGTTTCACCGCGTGCGCAACTTCCGGTCCCTGGCGATGGACATTCGCCCGAAACTGTAACGAACGCGAGGAAAACCCATATGAAACCTGCCCGCACACTCATCCTCTCCACCCTTCTGCTCGCGCCGCTGACCTTGCTGCAGGCACAAACGGCTTCTGATGCCATCGCGGCTATGGCGAGCAGGAAACCCTCGGGCACACCACTGGCGCCCATCCTGAATCCGGGGCCGGAGTTTGCCGATGGAAAGCGCATCTGGCAAGGGGTCCCGAGCATCGCAGTCAGCCCGAAGGGCCGCATTTGGCTGACATGGATGACCGGTGGAGGTTTCGAAGGTGACCGCACTGAGCCGACCTATGTGCTCCTCTTCACCAGTGGCGATGGAGCCAAAACGTTCCAGGGACCCGTCGCGGTGGCCAAGTCACCGTTTGGGACGCATGTCCAGGATGCCGGACTTTGGACCGATCCACGGGGCCGGCTGTGGTGGTATTACTCAGCGGGGGGGATGGTGGCCAACATCTTTGACGATCCCGAAGCCGCGAAGCCGCGCTTCCAGCCTCCGTTCTATGTCACGCCGGGCGTTTTTATTAACAAGCCGACCGTGTTGGCGGATGGCTCATGGCTTTGGACGCCGAATAACAAGTTCCCCACCCCGCCGGGGGGACGATCATTCGCGAGTCGAGGTTGACCAGAAAACCACATTCAGCAGTGCCCTCTGGCTGATGCAGGTTGGGTGTTCTGGCCCGTCTCCGGCTGTCGCCAGACTTATCCCGCAGCCCTCGGCACGCTGACCGTGCCGGACGAAGCCGCCTGCACCGCGAAGTAAGCCCTGGCCAGGTCCATTTGCGACAATGCGAACGTGATTCAGTTTCGCAGAATCGCTGCACTTCTCCTCGGCCTCTGGCTGGGCGCCGGACTGCTTGCGGATTTCGCTGTTACCCAAAACTTCAGAAGCGTGGAAGGTTTCCTCGTGGAGCCGGGCGCTGTTTCCACAGCTATCGAAATGAACCGTCTGGGGCGGTGGAGAGAGAGAATTGTTATCCGCCGTTACGTTGCTGAATTGAATAACACCATCTTCGAAAGCTGGGAATGGGCTGAACTTATCCTGGGTGCCGCCCTTTTCGCGAGTCTCGCCTTTGGAGAACGGCCGCAGAAATGGCTTCTCGCCGTGCCCATAGCCATGCTCCTGATTGTTGCCGCCCAGCGTTTCTATCTGACTCCGAACGTCACGGAAATGGGCAGGAAACTCGCGGATCTGCCCCCAAAAGATCCTCTCAACCAAACCTTCCGGACCTTCCATGCAATCTACTCCGGCGCAGAGATCCTGAAACTGTTACTCGGCGCTGTCCTCGCTGCACGGCTCTGTGTCAAGGGCAAAGTGGACCCCGACTATTTCGCCAAACAGTTCGCCGGAAGATCCGCCGGGAAGGCCAACTCTCGTGGCTGATAACCGTCGCATGTGCCCGAATTGCCGGGCGTTTATCACTTCCCGCGACAAGGTCTGTCCCTATTGCGGAGAACGCACCGGCCCGACATACGTCCAGCGGAATCCCGGTGATTTTGCGCTCGGGGGCCTAATCCCCCAGGCCCACTTCACCACGATTCTGATCCTGATGATCAACGCCGGGCTCTACATCGCCACCGAGTTGCTCTCCAATAAGTACGGCGGAGGCAATCGCGCCGAGATGATCGCCCTCTGGGCACTCGGCGGAAAGTTCTGGGAGTCTGTAGTCCAGGAACACCAATGGTGGCGTCTGGTAACGGCTGGCTTCCTGCATGGGGGCCTGGTACATATTCTGATGAACAGCTGGGTCCTTTATGATCTGGGCGCACAAGTGGAACAGGTGTTTGAGACGCCACGCTTCCTGGTCATCTACTTTCTCAGCACAGTGGGTGGTTTTTACCTGAGTTTGCGGATGAGCCACGCCCCCTCCATCGGCGCCTCTGCGGGGATTACCGGCCTCATCGGCGCCATGATTGCGTTCGGTGTTCTGAATCGATCCTCGCTCGGCACCGCCATCCGGAATTTCTATCTCCGCTGGGTGGTGTACATCCTGGCCATGGGTCTTTTCCCCGGCTTCCGAACCGATAACTGGGCCCATATTGGAGGCCTCGCCGCAGGGTTTGTCGTGGGCTACGTGGCCGGAACACCGGTTCGCTCCACCCATACCCGGGAAGCCTTCTGGCGAGGAGCGGCGGCGCTTTGCGTGGTCGTCACCGCGTTCTGCTTTTGGCAGGTTTTCCGAAATTTCCCCTCGCCCGATCAGTTAAGATAAAGGCCTATGCGATCTCTTGTGTTCCTGCTGCTGCTCTCCCTGGTTGGCTCTCTGGCTGAAGCGAAGAAGACGCCCCGCTCGCCCGGAGCCACGGCTGCCCGTGGTGCCAGGAAAGCCGTCAAGCCTCGCAAAGCGAGAACCCCGAAGGCGCGGAAGGCACCAAAAGTTCCGCGCCGCCAGCGTCCAGCTGCGCAATAGTCATGGCCCCGAAGCTCCTGGCGCTTGCCCTCCTCTCCGTCTTGCCGGGCTGGGCCCAGGATGACCCTTCCTTTCGTTCCGATGTCTCCCTGGTTCATGTGGACACCGAAGTCCTCTCAAAAGACGGGCGTATCGTCAATGGCCTGACGCTCAAAGATTTCCGCATCTTTGACGAAGGCCGTGAGCAGAAGCTCCTCAGCATGTCCGCCGAAGAACAGCCGCTCGACCTGATCCTGCTGTTTGACGTCAGTGGCAGCATGCGGCCCAATATCCAGAAGGTAGCCGCCGCTGCCCGCACCGCCGCCGCCCAACTCCGCAAAGGCGACCGTGTCGCCATCATGTGCTTCAATCTGGGGATCACTGTCTCGACCCCCTTTGTGGAAGATATGGACGCGGTCGCCACCGGCGTGGAAGGCGTCCTGCGGCTTCGTTTTGGGGGCGGGACCGCCATCCGCGCTGCGGTGAACGCAGCCGCCCGGCGCTTTATCGGCGAACAAAAATCAGGCCGGCGCCGCGCTATCCTCGTCATTACCGACGACGTCGGCATGCCCGCGAACGAAATGACTGTCGTCCGCAATTTGTGGGAGGCGGACACAGTCGTCAGCGCCCTGATCGTCGCCTCGAAAGGCCCGAAACCCACAAAGAACGGCATGGTAGGCCCGCTTGCCGAGAAGAGTGGCGGTGATGCCGTGAAAGCGACAGACCCAGGCGCAGCGTTTGTGGAAATGATCCAGCGCATTCGCAGCAGATACAGCCTTTACTACGCCACGCCCGAGGGTCAGCCCGGTACCTTTCACGCCCTCCGCGTCGAACTCGCGGCCGACGCACGGGCTCAAAATCCAGCAGCAAAAATCTCGGCCCGGCGAAGTTATCAACTCTCGCGCTAAAGTCAATTACATGCAAGCTCCCACCTCTCGCTTCAGCAGTGCCCGCCGCCGTCTCCTCACTACTTCTGCTGCGGCTGCCGTTGCCGTTCTCCGCCCCGGAGCTGTGGCGTTTGCACAAAAAGCCATGGTCGCCGCCGGCAAGCGCTCGGCTGAAGAACTGGCTCGCGACGAAGACTTCTGGTGGAACGTCCGCGAGGCCTTCACGGTGGACCGGACCCTCATCAACCTCAACAACGGCGGCGTTTCCCCCTCCCCCCGCATCGTCCAGGACACCGAGATCCGCTACCTCGAAA
>RGPS01000084.1 GCA_010084195.1 Terriglobia bacterium | reverse complement strand
CGCCTCCAAACCGACCGCCCGGATGTCGTCGAGGAGTTCGAATCCCAGACGTTCCGAGCGGCTCTCGTACAGGCTGCCTGGCGCTGGAAACCGGGAATTGTCCAACTCGAATTCACCTGGATGGCCCAATACGCCGGGCGCTATGGCCAGGCGAAGACCATCCTGGTCGAGCACGATATCACCTTTGACCTGCAACGCCAACTCCTCGCCACCAGCCCCGCCAACTGGGAGCTGGAGCAGCAATATCGGAAGTGGGTAACCTTTGAACCGCACGCCTGGACACAGGTCGATTGCGTCATCACCATGTCCGCGAAAGACGAGGCCTCCGTCACCGGAGCCCACCGCGTCGTCACCCTGCCGAACGGTGTCGACTGCGCGCGTTTCCGCTCCACCAACCTTGCCCCGGATCCCCAACGCCTCCTCTTTATTGGCTCTTTCGCCCACCGGCCCAACGTCCTGGCACTTGAATGGTTTTTCCGCGAGGTCTGGCCTCTGCTCTCCGGTTATACGCTCCACATCATCGCCGGGCCTGACCCGCAGCGGCACACCGATCTAAACCTGAACGTCCCGAACGTTGTTCTCGAAGCCTTCGTCGCGGATGTCCGTCCCGCCTACGAAAATGCCGCCATCGTCCTCGCGCCCCTCGTCGCTTCGGCCGGCACCAATATCAAGGTCCTGGAAGCGATGGCCATGGGGCGCGTTGTCATCGGGACTCAGGCAGGCTTCCACGGTCTGGCTGTCCGCCCCGGGCACGACTGCCTCCTCGCCGACACCGGCCCCGGCATGGTCGCTGCTATCCAAACCGCGTCCACGGCAACCGCCCTCCGCCAAACTTTAGGCCTGGCCGCGCGAGCAACCGCACAAGCCTCCGACTGGAATACAATCGGTCACCTCCAGCAGCGAATCTTTGATATCTTACAGGGGAACAGTGATGAAGCAAATTGGTCCCGTCAGCCTCTGGCTGCTCCTGAATAGCGTCTGCCTGGCTGCCGACAATAATGCTGCCGTAGCTATTCTCCAACAGAAGTGTACCGCCTGCCACGGCGACGCCAGCGGCATGTCCGGCCTGAAAGTGACCACGCGTGGAAATCTACTGAAGGGCGGTTCACGCGGTCCGGCGATGGTTGCGGGCAAGGCCACTGAGAGCCTCCTGTATAAAGCGGTTGCCGGTTCCGGCGAAGTCCTTCGCATGCCCCCCACCGGTGGTGGCCTCCCCGCCAACGAAGTTGCGGTTATCAAAGAGTGGATCGATTCGGGTGCGACCTGGTCCAATGCTGTTTCGGTCGGAGCCAACCAGTGGTGGGCGTTTCAGAAGGTTGCAAAACCAAGCGGCGCGGCCAACTCAATCGATGCTTTTATCGACAAGAAACTCAAAGCGGGCGGCATCACAGCCAGTCCGGAAGCCGACCGCCTGACCCTGCTCAAACGGGCTTCCTACGACCTCCTCGGGCTTCCTCCCACCAAAGCTCAGATCGATGAATTTCTGAACGACAAAGCCCCCAACGCCTGGGAAAAGGTCCTCGACAAACTCCTCGCTTCTCCCCGTTACGGGGAAAAATGGGGCCGCCACTGGCTCGACCTCGCCCGTTATGGCGATACCGCTGGTTTCGAGCAGGATCCCTATCTCCTCATCGCCTGGCGCTATCGCGACTACGTCATCAAGTCCTTCAACGATGACAAGCCCTATGACCGCTTCACTAAGGAACAGATCGCGGGCGATGAACTTTACCCAAATGATGCGGAAGCTCGCTCCGGCACCGGCTTTTACCGTGTCGGAACGAATCGCGACATGCTTTTCAAGGTAGAAGACGTCAACCTCGTCGAAAAGCGCATCGACATGGTCGATACCACCGCCAACGTCTTCCTCGGGCTGACGGTTGGCTGCGCCCGTTGCCATGACCATAAATTCGATCCCATCCCACAAAAAGATTACTACCGGATGCAGGCCATCTTCCAGCCCGCCGTGAGTGATCGCGTTTTCCTCGATTACAACCCCTCCCGCCAATACGACCTTGCCGAGAACTCCCGCTCCTTCCGCCTTTACCAAATGGGCGACCAGGCTGCCCGGATCAATGCCAGGTACGCTGATCCTCTGAAGGCAAAGAAGCTCGCTGCGCTGCCCGCCGAAGTTGTCACCGCGCTCAACACGGCAGAGGAGAAGCGGACGCTGGATCAGGCTCGTCTGGCGCTGGATAACGTCGCAAAGACACGAGTCTCTCAGGATGAAATCGATGCTCTGATGTCGCCTGAAGACAAAGCCGCCATCGCCTCCATTTCGAAGCGGCTCCTCCAGATTTTCACCGGCTACGGTCCACCGCCCATGTCTCCGTCCATCATGGACGTGGGGCGCGATGCCCCCAAAACCTTCATTGCAATTCGAGGTAACCCCGAGGCTTTTGGGGAGGAAGTTCAACCTGGTTTTCTGACCGCGCTCGGGGGCGGGGAAGTTCCGGAAGCTCCGCTTCACGCCCAGACAACGCTGCGCCGCAAAGCCCTTGCAGAATGGCTCGCCAGCGAAGATAACCCGCTGTTTGCCCGCGTTATGATCAACCGGATGTGGCAGTTCCACTTCGGCTCCGGCCTGGTAAAAACCTCCAGCGACTTCGGCACCCGCGCGGGTTTGCCCAGTCATCCCGAGATGCTCGACTGGCTCTCCACCGAGTTTGCCGCAAAGAAGTGGTCCATCAAATCGATGCACAAGTTGATCATGACCTCAGCCGCGTATCGCCGCAGTGCGAATCCCACCTCCGCAGCGACGGCCAAAGATCCGGACAACGAGCTGCTTTCCCACTTCAATCGCCGCCGTCTGGAGGCCGAAGAGATCCGCGACGCCTCTCTGCATGTCACCGGAGAACTCAATCTGAAAATGGGCGGAGTTCCCGCCGTGCCGCCTCTCACGAAGGAAGAAATGTTCGGCATGATCGGCAATCCGGCGAATAACTGGAGCGTCTCGCCCGATTCCGCAGAACATATGCGCCGGACGATCTACACCCTGCAGCGCCGTACCTTTCAGCAGCCGATGGCGCAGGCCTTCGACGGGCCCGATGGCATCATGCCGTGCCCTCGCCGGAATGAGAGCACCACTGCCCCGCAGTCTCTGGCACTCCTGAATGGAGGATTCACCATGGACCGTGCGAAGGCTCTGGCTGCGAAGATATCAAGTCCCGCTGAGGCGTGGGAGCGTATCTACGGGCGTTCCCCCTCTGCGGAAGAACTGGCTGCCGCACAGGCCTTTCTGGATCGGCAAATGACCCTGAACGGGACCAGGACGACGGCGCTCACCGAAATGGTGCGTGGCCTGCTGAATACGAATGAGTTCCTCTATGTTGACTAGACGCGAGATCCTGGCCCGAACAGGATGTGGTTTTGGTATGGCGGCGTTGGCCGGGATTCTGGAAGGTGCGGAGGCAAATCCCCTCGCTCCGAAACCGGCACCTCTGCCGACAAAAGCCAAAGCTGTTATCTATCTCCATATGCACGGTGGTGTCAGCCATGTGGATACCTTTGATCCGAAACCGGCCCTCACCAAATACAACGGCAAGACCCTGTCCGCTGAACTGGCAAAGACCATCAAGACCAGTTTCATCCACGATCCGTCAAAGGCTATTCTGCGAGGCAGTCCCTGGGAATTTCGCCCCGGCGGCAAGAGCGGTTTGCCGGTCTCTGATCTCTACCCGAATCTGCGCGAAGTAGCCGATGACCTGGTGGTTTTGCGAGGCTGCTACTCCGACCAGTTCGACCACGCTCCCGCCATTTATCTCCGCCACACAGGGCATCAACTACCCGGTCGCCCTTGTCTGGGCTCGTGGGTTACGTACGGCCTGGGAACGGAAAATCAGAACCTTCCCGCGTTTGTCGTCATGTCCGATGGCTCCACCAAGTCGGGACCACCTGCCTACAGCGCCGGCTTCCTGCCTGCCGTCTTTCAGGGGACCATCTTCCGCAGCGGCGAAAGCCCCATACTCTATCTGAAGAATCCCGAAGGCGTGAAGGATGACACGCAGCGTGCCACCCTCGATTTCATCAACAGGATCGACCGCATCCAGCAGCGAACCCGGCCTGGAGACTCTACGCTCGACGCCCGTATTGCGTCCTATGAACTCGCCTGGCGTATGCAGAGTTCCGCTCCTGACGCGGTGGATATCACAAAAGAGTCTGAGGCGACAAAACAGCTTTACGGCATTGGCGAAGAGCACACCGATGACTTCGGCAGGAAGTGTCTGCTGGCTCGCCGGCTTGTGGAACGTGGCGTTCGCTTCATTGAACTGATCTCCGGCACCAACGTCGGTCAGGACTGGGACGACGCGCATACTGATCTCACGGGCTCCCACGCCCGTATGACCAAGAAGACCGACAAACCTATCGCCGGTCTCCTGAAGGACCTGAAAGCACGTGGCCTGCTCGATTCCACCCTCATCGTTTGGGGCGGGGAATTCGGGCGGACGCCGCTCTCCCAAGGCGACAATGGTCGCGACCATCATCCCTACGGCTACAGTTCCTGGCTGGCCGGGGCCGGGATCAAAGGCGGTCGTGCTTTGGGCTCCACTGACGAGTTCGGCGTGCAGGCCGAGGACATGAAGGTAGATGCGCACGATCTCAACGCCACCATCCTGAAGCTGATGGGCATAGACCATCTGAAACTCACCTACCTTTACCAGGGCCGGGACATGCGCCTGACAGATGTCAAAGGCTTCGGTGAGTTTTCCTCAAAGCTGCTGTCTGCCTAGTCCCGCCCTTTAGTGAGCAGTTTGGCTGAGCACAAGGAGGCGGTGGTTTCGCACTATTGCCGCAATGGCCAGTTTATTGATGAAGTGACCAGAACGCTACAGAGTTTGCCTGGACTTTGGGCGGTTACGGCACTTGGTATGCCGAAAATTAAGGTTTGGGGTGAGTAGAAGCGCCCCGGAACAGCCACCAGGCCAGCAGGAACCAGGCCCACAGGAAAGCCAGCCCCCCGAAAGGCGTAACGGCTCCCCACGTTGTGACGCCCGTCAGAGCCAGGGTGTACAGGCTTCCTGAAAAAAGCACAATGCCGGTGAACAGCAGCGCGCACACCCAGTTGGCGGAGGCCCGCGAAAGTGCACCGACGCGAGGCAGAATGGAAACAATCAACAGGCCCAGGGCGTGGAAAAAGTGGTAGAGAACCGCTTTTTCGTAAATGCCCATCGCATAGGTATCCAGACGGCCCTTCAGACCATGCGCACCAAAGGCACCAATGCCAACTGCGAGGCCGAGCAGAATTGCCGCTAGTGCGCTCCAGTTCATTGTGTTTGAGGGGTTCCCGGAAGGGAGGAGGTGGTGGCCAGAGAGGGACTTGAACCCCCGACACGCGGATTTTCAGTCCGCTGCTCTACCAACTGAGCTACCTGGCCGCCTTTCGACGACAAAATGATTATAGCAACAGACCTTACACAGTCTGAAGTTCGGCCAGCGCTTCTCCGGTTGCTTCCAAAACGTCAGCATGGAGGCTGTTACCGTGGGCATCCATCGTCACAATGGCCGGGAAACCTTCCACCCGGAGATGCCACATGGCTTCCGGCACGCCGAACTCGAACAGGTTTACGTCGAGGACCTCTTTGATGGTCCGGGCGTAGAACTGAGCCGCACCGCCGATGCCGTTGAGGTAGACAGCACCATGCTCCTTCAGCGCGGCCAGGGTCTTCGGTCCCATGCCACCCTTGCCGATGACGGCACGGACACCGTAGCGTCCGATCACGTCGGCCTGGTAGGGTTCTTCGCGGATCGAGGTGGTCGGACCGGCCGCCTTCACGGTCCACTTCCCGTTCTCCTGCAACATGACGGGACCGCAGTGGTAAAGAACTGCGCCATTCAAGTCAACCGGAGGCGGGTTCTTCATCAGATGGGCGTGGACCGCGTCGCGCCCGGTGTACATTTCGCCGGTGATGAGGACGATGTCGCCGACCTTCAGCGCACGCACCTGTTCTTCGGTGATGGGGGCGGTCAGGACTACTTCGCGACCAGTAAGGGGGAAGCCTTCTCCCTGCGTCATTTTTTCGACCGGGCGGGACGGATCGCGGTAAAGCCAGTTGGTGATGGCTCCGTTGGCGGCGTCCATGCGGATGCCGAGACGGCGGAAGGCCCAGCATTCATAGGCGACCGAGACGAAGAAGCTGGCCGGGAGCCGGTTCGCCGCAGCTACCTTACAGCCGATGAGGGAAACGCCCCCGCCAAAGCCCATGGCGCCAACGCCCAGCTTGTTGGCCTCTTCCATAACGCGGGCTTCCAGTTCGGCCAGAACAGGGTCGGGGTTGGTGTCGTCCAGAGTCCGGAAGAGTTGTTCCTTGGCCACGTCGTAGCCGTGGGCACGGTCACTGCCGATACAGACGCCGAGCGCACCGGGGGCACAACCCTGGCCCTGCGCCTGCCAGACGGCATGCAGGAGGCACTTACGAACGCCCTCGATGTTACGGTCCGCGCGACCGAGATGTTCGAGGTTGGCGGGCAGGGAATACTGGATGTTCTTGTTCTCGCAGCCGCCACCCTTGAGGACGAGCTTCACTTCGATCTCATCGTTTTCCCACTGTTCGAAGTGGATAACGGGGGTGCCGGGGCCCAGGTTGTCGCCGCTGTTCTTACCAGTCAGGGAATCGACCGAGTTGGGGCGAAGCTTGCCGCGGCGGGTGGCTTCGGCGACGGCGGAGCGGATGGCTTTCTTGATCACCAGTTGGTTGACGCCGACAGGGGTGTGGACGTAGAAGGTGGGCATGCCAGTGTCCTGGCAGATGGGGCCTTCATCTTCCGTCGCCATATCGACGTTGGAAAAGATGATATTCAGTGCCTGAGAGGCCTGAGTGTTGGGCTTCTCATCGCGACCGGCGGCGGCCATGGCGGCCCGGACGTCGGGGGGAAGGTTGGTGGCGGTCTGAGTGATGAGTTCGACGAGGCTGGATTCGAGAAATTGCATGGGGAAACCACTATTGTATCGCCGAGGCGAGCGGGTACCATGGTGAGGGAAGCCTATGGCTGTAGATGAGTTAGTTTCGGAACAGATTTCAGCAGCTCAATATCTTCGAATGGCGTTCGAACATCATCCCGAGTTTGTGGACGGGAGAATTGAGGAGCGTGGGACGCCCGACTGGGAACATTCCTGTATGCAGGGTTTTCTGCTGAGCGAGTTGCTGCCGTCTTGCAGGAAAATTGGCTTCTTTGTGCTTCCCGAGCAGACCTTGCAGCTTAACCATGAGCATTTTCGGATTCCAGATGTGTGCATCGTTGCGGAAGCCCCCGAAGGTCCCTTCGTCACGCAGGCACCGCACTTGTGTGTCGAGATTCTCTCGCCGGACGACAAAGTGGCCGGGATGTTTAGAAAAATCCGGGACTACCTTGACTTTGGTAGCGAGTGGGTCTGGGTCGTCGATCCGTTGACCTGCACCGGACAGATTCATCGACAGGGCTGGGTGACGTGCGTCGAAAACGGGCAGTTCTTCACGGATCGGTTACGCGTCGACGTGTCAAGGTGTGAGTTTTGATGCGCGTCGGCCTGGTTCTGTTCGTTTTCATTGCCCTCTCCCTTTTCGCCAAGACCTGGGCTGTCGATGGGATCGTAATCGCCGTCGATCCGCTTGCTCGTACCATGCTCGTTTCCCACCGTCCGATCGGGAACTACATGGGTGCGATGGCGATGCCCTTTCGTGTTGCCTCATCAGAGGCATTGAAAGGCCTGCAGCCAGGCGACAGGGTTACCTTTGATCTGGTGGTGGGGAAAGGGAAATCCCTCGCCCGCAGCGTGAAGCGGACTGAGGCGGGGCCGGGCTCGATTCCCTTTCCGAAAGAAAGGCTTCGAATCGGTGACCCGTTGCCTGATTTTGCCTTAACGGATCAGGCGGGGCGAGCGGTTCGTCCGAGCGACCTGCGGGGCCGCGTGCTGGCGATTGATTTCATATATACCCGTTGTCCGTTGCCCGATGTTTGTCCTCGCCTCTCGGCCAGCTTTGCCACGGTAGCGAAGAGACTTCGGGGGCAGGCTGTGACGCTTCTTTCGATAACCGTGGACCCCGAGTACGATACCCCACAGATTCTGGCTGAATATGCGAAACGCTGGGGTGCTGCTGGGCTGAATTGGCATTTCCTGACGGGCGATGTAGCGAAGCTGGCCGGGGCACTCGGCGAAGTCTACTGGACTGATGAGGGCTCAATCGGTCATAATTCAGCAACTGCTGTTTTTGGCCGGGACGGTCGCGTAGCCGCAACTTTAGAGGGCTCCTCGTGGCGAGCCGACCAACTCGAAAAACTGATTTTGCACCAACTGGAGAACCAAAAATGAAGCTCCGTTTTACCCTGCTGGCCGCCCTGGCGCTGTCCGTATCTGTCACCGCCGCTCAGGCACCGAAGGGCGGTGATAACTGCACGCCGCCGCCAAGTGCTATCGCGCCGTCTCTGCCGGCGAAGTTGCTGCCGGGGATGGGGTCTGTCCACATCACCATCACGACTTCGAATCCGGAAGCGCAGAAGTTCTTTGACCAGGGGCTGGCGCAGCTCCACTCGTTCTGGGCGCGCGAGGCCGAACGGTCCTTCCTGCACGCAGCGGCGCTGGATCCCAAAGCCCCCATGCCGCATTGGGGCGTGGCGATGGTGGCGGCCGGTGACTGGCGCCCCCGCTTCCAGATTGACCTTTTGACGGCGGTGAACGGGAAGACGACGCCTCCGTCCATGGTCCGTGCGCGGGCCGCTGCGGCGAAGGCCGTGGAGCTGGCCGCTGCCCGTGGTGGGGCGACGGAATTGGAAAAGCTCTACGTGGCCTCGATTGCCGCGCGTCGCAGTGCGGAGTCGAAGGATCCTGAAGAGGATTACGTGAAGGGTCTGCGCGCGGTGCTGGCGAAGTTCCCTGAAGATATTGAAGCGCAGCTCGATCTGTCCCTGATGGTGATGCGCGGGTTTACCACTCCAGACAAGAAGCCGGCTGCGGCGGGGACTACGGAAGCGGTCGACATTCTGAAGAAGTTGCTGGCGAAGGCTCCGGAACACCCCGGCGTGCACCACTACATCATCCATGGCTGGGAAGGTTCGAGGTTTGCGAAGGACGCCTGGCCGAGTTGCGCGAAGTATGCGGTATTGGTGCCGAACATTCCGCATGCCGTCCACATGCCTGGGCACATCTATTCACAGACCGGACGTTGGGATGATGCGGTGAAGTCCTTCTCGGACGCTGCCGTGAATGAGCGCAGCTGGATGAAGCTGGACAAACAGTACGGGGACGGTCACCACGGCCACAACGTTCACTATCTGGCCACTTCCTACTCCTTCGAAGGTCGCTACGATGACGCTGTGGAAGCGGCTAAAGAGCTCCTCGGCTTCAAAGAAAACCCCGGCCAGATGGCTCAGGCCGACCTGATGACATCCGCTTATGCGCAGGGCTGGTTCTCTATGCTGCGCACGCAGGTACAGTTCCAAAAATGGGACGTGATTCTTGACGGTAAGACATTGCAGGAGCTGAATCGGCCCCGGCAGCAGGCCTGGCGGCACTGGGCCCGGGCGCTTGCGTTTGCTCATACCGGCAAGACGGGCGATGCTGACGCGGAAGCAATTGAATTTGAGAAAGCAATGTCAACTTTCAAGGACAAGACGAAGCGTCCGGAGCCACCGGAGCTGCAGGTGGCACGGCAGGAAATGCAGGGTCATATCGAACTGGCTAAAGGTTCTGTGGCGAAGGCTCTGAAGACTTTTGCCGTGGCCTCCAAAGCGGAGCGAAAGCTGAAGTACACCGAGCCTCCGTACTATCCTCGCCCGGTGGCTGAAGCGTGGGGCCATGCGGCCGGTGCGAATGGGAAAAAAGCGATGGCGGACCGGGCCTACGGGGTTGCTCTGCAACAGTATCCGGCGGACGCGCACGCCAAGGCTCCTGCAGTGGTGACTGCCGGCTTGAGGTAATGAATCGCTGCCTCGTAGCTTTAGCCTTCGGGCTGGCACTTCGGGGATAGCCTTCTGCCTTCGAGGTTGCTTCTGTGAAAGTGGCCCCACCCGGTGGCCGAATGGTGCGGAGCCATGGCGGGCCGGGAACAGATAGTCCTACCCGCTGGACGTGCACCAACTGTAAGGGGACGCAGGTGATTACGGAAGCATTCGACCTGCGTTACTTTCAGTTATCCGGGCCCGGTTGGCTGGCCGATCAGCGTTTTGATATAAGTGCCACGCTGCCCGCCGGAACAGGCAAGGCGCAGTTCCGGCTGATGAAGAAGGCTCTGCTCGAAGAGCGCTTTGGGTTGAAGGCTCATCTGGAGACTCGTGAGAGTCAGGTCTACGATCTGGTGGTAGCAAGGGGTGGGGTTAAGTTATCGCCGAGTACGACGCCGGAGCCGGCGTTGGCTTCCGGTCGCCCGCCCACCTTCGAAAAGAACGGTGTCCCCGAAATTCCGGCCGGCGTCAGCATGGTTCATAGCGATGGCACGAGCACAAAGAAACAAGCGGCGCGAGAGACCATCGCACAGTTGGCGGGGTTCCTCGCCGGGCAGTTGTCAAAGACTGTGAACGACCGAAGGGGGCTCACCGGAAAGTATGACTATGTTCTGACCTACAGTGAAGATCGACAGGGCAGCGCCGCTCCTGCGGAAGAGCCAAAAGCGGAGTTTTTCCCGGCTTTGCAGAATCAGCTTGGCCTTCGTCTGGAATCGAAAAAAGGCCCGGGTGATTTCGTAGTGCTGTATCGCATGGACCGCTTGCCGACGGGGAATTAGCCTACATTCGTAAGGCGATCAGCAACACAACAGAAATCAGGAGGTTGGTACCCAGCAGGACCAGGCCAAACGTGCGTTCCTTGTGTAGCTTGAACCACATGTACAGGCCCGTGAAGCCGAGCGCGAAGATACCGACCGAAGCGAAAAAGACCGCCCAACCCCATGCGTTCCGAGCTCCGGTCTGATTGTGCAAACCGTGGAAGTGGTGGAGGCGGTTCAGGACTCCCCAAACGCCGTTGTCCGAGTTTTTCAGGTGGGATTTGCCGGTTGCGCGGTCATAGGTGATCTGGGTCACGCCGCCTGCCCGGATCAGGGGGAACCGATAGCCGCCGGGCAGGGCAGTGGCTGTGCCCATTTCGCCGGACAAGCCCTGCTTTTCCATCAGTTCATTGGCAAGGGGGCGGGCGTCCAGGCCCGGTGTGGCCATCACGTCGCTTTCGGTTATGACGGGTACGATCCGAATCTGGTGCGCCATCTGGACGGCGCTGACCGCGTACATCATCACGACCCAGAACAACATGAGCCCGAGAATAAGGTGGATATTCCGGAGATACTTGTAGATCATTTCTGCACCATGTAGAAGACTGCGAAGCCAATGGTTCCGGCGACGAAGGACGCCTTAGTCCACCAGTAATTCCACCTGGTGGTCAGGCCCAGCCAGGTGCCCGTCAGGGCCATGAACATCAGGGACCAGATTGCGAGTTCGATGTACCATGACCACGCCATGGGCGCCCAGTCCGTGGCGGTCTCCTGGATGGTGGTTGCATGAGCATTATCGAAGAAACGCCAGATACTGCTGCGGCGGGTTTCGATTTCCAGCTTTCCTTCTGTTTCCAGCAGCGTCGCGCGGACGCGACCATTCACGCTGTAGAAGTCCACCTCAAGCTGATGCCGAGGATTGCGGCGGACATTGCCTTTGCCCGCATGACGGGGTTGCAACCGGGCCTGGATCAGCTCCCCAACTTCCTGATCGGAAGCTGAAGTGGGAGCCTGAAAGGGCACCGTTGACGTGACAGGCTGGGCGCCCCCGTGCATGATATCGGGGGCTTCGGCCGTGACGACAAGTCCAGCCATGCCGAACACACAAAGGATTGTGAAGTTCAGCAGACCGGTGTACATGTGGAGCTTAATGAGCCAAGCGTTCATCAGGGGCTAGTTTATTACATATTTAGCGTGGCTTGGTGATGATGAAGGCACTCACATCGGTACTGGCCGCAGCCTTTGGGACTGGCGAACGCGCAGACTCCGGTCCGGCTGGAGTTTGAAGTCGCTTCGGTAAAATCGCACACGCGCGAGGCTGAGGACGAACCCAGCCGTTTCAACCGTTGTACCGCCGGGCGGCTGGTGGCGACGAATACTCCGGTAAAGTCCGTGATCGAATGGGCATGGCACGCAAGGCATCGATTTCAGGCCCCTGCGTGGGTATCCGAGGATGGTGACAGATTCGACATTGAGGCAAAAGCTGCCCGCGAGATCTCGCTTGCCGAATGCAGACAGATGGTGGGGGCTCTCCTTGCAGACCGATTTCAGTTCCAGGCTCACTGGGAAACGCGAGAGCAAAACGCCTATGCGCTGGTACAGGTAAGATGCGGAACAAAACTGAAGCCCGCAAACATGGAAAATCCCGGTCCGGACGAAGGCATATGGCTTGCCGGTGCGAAGATTGGGGATCTCGCCACCCTGGCCTGGCAGGTTTAAACCGGATTATAAGGTTGGAATTCCAGTTGTGGACAAGACGGAACTGAAGGGGCTCTTCCAGTTCAAACTCGACTGGACTAACTTCCCACAAAACGTATCTGACAAACCAGGTATTTTTCAGACGCTGGAAGAGCAGCTTGGCCTTCGTATGGAAGCCCGGAAGCTCCCCATCGAAACGCTGGTCATCGACCACCTCGAAAAATCGAGCGCCAATTAAACGTAAAAAGGGCCAGCGCCGGAGGTTCCCGATACTGGCCCTTGTATTTCGTTTGGGTTCGTTCTTACGCGTGCTGGTCGATGAGACCCTGCAGATCGCTCTTGCCGGTCGCCCCAACACGCTGGCCCACAACTTGGCCACCCTTAAACACCAGGATGGTCGGGATGCCGCGGACCTGATACCGTCCGGCGGTCGCGCCATTGTTGTCTACGTCCAGCTTGCCAATCTTCGCCTTGCCCAGATTCTCGGTCGCGAGAGCATCGATGGTCGGGGCAATCTGGAGGCACGGGCCGCACCAGGTCGCCCAGAAATCCACCACTACGGGTGTCTCAGAGTTCAGGACTTCAGTTTCCCAATTGTCGTCCGTGAATGTCAGTGTGTTCGGTCCAGCCATAATAAGTTCCTCTTAAATCCTTGTTCAAAATAGTAGATTCTTCAGCCCGCAAAAGGATGCAGGTTGCGATAAAGTCTGGAATACTCAGCGGCAGAGGCGTCCCAGGAGAAGTCCTTCGCCATACCTCGCCGCATCATGCGGGTCCACGCTTCCCGGTCTTCCCAGGTTCGGCACGCCAGTCGGATGGTATCGAGCAGCGCTTTTCCATTGTAATCGGAGAACTTGAATCCTGTCTCAGGCTCGATCGTATCGTCGAGCCCGCCGGTCGCCCGCACCACTGGCACCGTGCCGTAGCGGAGGCTGTAAATCTGATTCAGGCCGCAGGGTTCATAACGACTCGGCATGAGGAAAATGTCTGAGCCAGCCTCGATCCGGTGTGCCAAAGGATCGTCATAACCCACGCGGATTGCCACTTTGTCCGGGAAACTGGCCCGCAGATGGCGGAAGTAGTCTTCGTACTTCTGTTCGCCGTTGCCCAGCACGATCATAAACACGTCGTCTTCTGCAAACAGCGTATGTCCGATGTTGGCAATCAGGTCAAAGCCCTTTTGGTAAGCAAACCGGGACACAATTCCCAGCAGAGGACGCCCCAGTGCACGGTCCGGCAGGCCCATTTCCCGCAGCAATTCCCGCTTGCAGGCCAGTTTGCCTTCGAGGGCGGTCGCCGAATAGTGCTCGGGCAGGGCTTTGTCTTCTTCGGGATTCCAGCGGGTGTAGTCCACGCCATTCACGATTCCCGTCAGGGACGCCGTTCTGGCCCGAATCAGGCCATCCATACCGAAGCCGTGCTCCGGGGTCTGGATCTCCTGCGCATAGCGACGGCTCACGGTCGTCAGCGCATCGGCATATACGAGGCCGGCTTTCAGAAAGCTGAAGTTGCCCCAGAACTCAATCAGATCGGGGCGGAACAGCCACTCGGGCAGGGAGACCTCGCCCATTTTCTCTTTCGGAAAGATGCCCTGGTAGCCGAGGTTGTGGATCGTCATCACGGTCCGGGCGGCCATAAACCGCGGATCGGTCTGGTCAAAAGAACGCAGATAGACGGGCAGCAGACCCGCCTGCCAGTCGTGACAGTGATAAATATCGGTCGGAAACAGCTCTCGCGAGATTTCGAGAGCCGCCTTGCAGAGAACCCCGAACCGGATGTGGTTGTCGCCAAAATCACCGTACTTGTCGCCATACAAGCCCTCGCGAGCGTAGATTCCGGGGTGGTCAACGTAAAAAATCGTCACGCCATCCTGCACCAGACGGTAGATTGCGGTGTCGTAGACGGTCCCGCCGAGCGAGATGGGCATCCAGTCGACTATGCGCTCCGCCGGAGCCGCAAAAGCATGCATATAGCGTGGAATCACTACGCAGACGTCATGTCCGGCGGCGACGAGGGCCTTGGGCAGCGCCTCGACCACATCAGCGAGACCTCCAGTCTTGGCCCAGGGGCTGGCTTCGGAAGAAACCATCATGATTCGGGGTTGATGTAACGGGATGGAACGGGAAAGCGGCATCTTCAGTCCAAATCAATGTTAAACTAGCCATTCGAGCCACGCGTTTTGAAACGTCTCCTTTCCCTCTTCCTCGTCCTCCTCAGCCTCCGTTCTGCTGCCTTCGCCGCGGGTGAATCTTCGCAGCTGGAAGCGAACGAGAATATTTTCTTCGTGATGGCGGCTATCAATGCTGCCGGCTACGACGAAGGCATTAACCTCCCTGACAACAGCCCCCTGCGCAAGCAACTTCGCGAGTATCTGGAGGCGCAGAACGTCAAGATCCTGCCGGAACTGAAGCAGTTTTTCCAGACCGCCAGCCGCCGCAAGACCGCAGCTCAGAACTACGCGCAGTACTTGTCCTACGCTCTGTCCGTAACGGGCGCCCCGGATTTCGGGTGGAAGGCGCGAGATGTGGATATCCCGCCAGAGGCGAAGGCGCTGGAGGGTTTGACTCCACTGCTGATCGATTTCTACCGCCAGGCGAACCTGGAACAGCTATGGCGCCGGGCCTTGCCGGTCTACGAACGCGAACTGGAGAAGTACCACGCGCCCATCATCTCCATGAGCACGAAGATTGACGGTTACCTCCGCGTTCCTTCGTCCGGCTATCTGGGGCGCCGGTTTCAGGTCTACATCGATCTGCTTTCGGCCCCGCAACAGGTGCAGGTTCGCAATTATGGCGATGACGAGTTCGTCATCGTGACTCCTTCTGAGCAGCCAAAGATGTTCGACATCCGGCACGCCTACCTCCACTATCAGGTGGACCCGATTGTCATCAAGTACGGCATTGATCTCCAGCAGAAGCGTTCGCTGCTGGATCTGGTGCAACTGACGCCGCTCGATGATAACTACAAGGAAGATTTCGTCCTCCTCACCAACGAGAGTCTGATCAAAGCGATTGAAGCACGGCTCGATAAGACCCCGGCGTCTGTCGACATGGCGATGAGACAGGGGTATGTGATGACGAAATATTTCTCCGAGCACCTCCCTGAGTTTGAGACACAGCAGCAGGGGCTCCGCTTTTACCTGGAAGACATGGTGAAGGCCATCGATCTGAAGGCGGAGTCTGCGCGGATCTCGGCCATCAAGTTTGATGCCAGCCAGTTGCAGCGCAAAGGCAAGCAGATCATTACCCAGATTGAACCGGACCGGTCACAGGCGGCCAAAACCAACGAACAGGCCGAGGGCTTCTACTCTCAGAAAAATCTCGGTAAGGCACGTGATCTTTTCCTGAAATCCCTGCAGCAAACAGGGACGGATGAGGACCACTCCCAGGCATGGTTTGGCTTGGCAAAAATCGCGGCTCTTGAGAAACAGCCCGACGCCGCTGTTAAACTTTTCGACAAGGCACTTTCCTCCTCGCCCGACCCGTTTACGAAGGGCTGGAGTTACGTTTACCTCGCGCGGCTTGCCAGAGCGGCGAACGAGCCGGATAAGGCGGCACAGTACTACAAGCTGGCGCTGGCAGTTTCCGGGGCATCGCAGGGTGCTCTGGACGCAGCGAACAAAGAATCTAAATCACTTACTCAGGAGACATCCAAATGAGGCGTACCGCCATTTTTATCGCCGTTCTGCTTGCCATCGCTATTGCAGCTTTCCCGCAGGCCAAGCAATTAAAGCCGAAGTCACCCAAGGAAGGCGCGGCAATTAAAGCCATGTTGGAAGCCGCCGATCCCAATGCCAGAATCAAGGCGGCTGACGATCTGATCACGAAGTTTGCGGACACCGACTTCAAGGCTTTCGCTCTTTATCTGGAAGCCGATTCCTATGCTCAACTCGGCAATTCAGAAAAGGCCATCGTCTACGGCGAACAGACCCTCGAAGCCGACGCGAAGAACTATCAGGCCCAGGTTCTGTTGGCTAAGATGTATGCGCAGACCACCAAGCCGACCGATCTGGACAAAGAAGAAAAGCTCAAGAAAGCTTCGAAGTACGCCAATGAGGCTCTCGAAACCCTGAAGACTGCGGAAAAGCCGAACCCCCAGTTGACGGATCCGCAGTGGACGGAAATGAAGAATGACTTCATGGGCCAGGCGTACCTTGCCATCGGTGTGGATGCCGCCTTCCATAACAAAATGGACGACGCGACTGCCGCCTTCACCAAGGTTGCCGAACTCGACAGTGATCCAACCGACCTGGTCCGCGCCGGCCGCACTTTGATCGATCTGAAGAAGTATGCTGCGGCCATTCCGTGGTTCGAAAAGGCAGCAGCTTTCCCCGGTGTGAACCCGCAGATTAAGCAGATTGCTGAGAGCGATAAGGCCCGCGCTCAGTCGATGGTGAAGTAGGCACGGCTCCGGCCACTCCGACTTCACTCCGACCTGAAATCAAATAATGCGACCGAATCTCGAGGAACTGGAACAGCTTCTCGGGTATACCTTCCAAAACCGTGCTCTGCTTGTTCGCGCTCTGACTCACAGTTCGAGCGCGAACGAGCAGGGTGAGACTTCCCTCAATCCCTCGCTGGGGCCTCTTGACAACGAGCGCCTGGAATTTCTGGGTGACTCGGTCTTGGGCTGGCTGGTGAGCGAACTTCTTTTTCAGCGCTTCGTAAATTTCAACGAAGGCCAACTTTCCCTCCTCAAAAACCACCTTGTCAGTTCCAGCCACCTTCAATACGCGGCCCGCCATCTTTGTTTGGGCGAGTTTCTTCAGCTGGGCAAAGGGGAAGAGAGTGCCGGCGGACGAGGCAAACAGCGTCTGCTGGTGAATGCTTTCGAAGCTGTGCTGGCCGCAATTTATCTGGATGGTGGTGTGGACCCCGCCCGGCGCCTGATCGTGGACCATGCCTTGCCGGATGATGCGGAACTGCAGCGGATGGCGGGCTGTGGACCACCCCATGACTATCGAGCGGAACTGGATCGTATTTCCCGAGATCGTGACCTTCCGCGACCGGAGTACATGCTGCTGGCAGAGTCCGGGCCCGGACATTCGCGTGTGTTTACGGTCGAGGTCCGGCTGGGGAAAGATCTGGCATTTTCCGCTGAGGGGCCATCTAAGAAGGTGGCTGCCCACACCGCAGCGCGGGAGATTTGCCGGCGGCTGAAGCCTGTCGGCGCGACTACGTCAGCGGAACCCACCCTTTAGCCTTCTGTAGCTCCGTCCGCAGGTGCAATGCCACTGTCGGCGTTTACCAGTCAAGGCACTTCGGGGCCAGTCTCCCCAGTTGTACGACCGCTCGGCTGGGGGCGCGTTGTAGCGGCGCTGGAACGAAGGCCGGACCCAACGGCTGCATTCGATGCGGCCATCTGACAAGCGCAACAACAAATCAAGCGGCCCGTGCCGCCGCAACTCAGAGCGTGGGGCTTCCTGAACTCCACTGGCGACTCGACTCGCCGCGCCGTTGCCACCGCTTGCCAGCTATCTAAGCGGGATCGACCCTTTAGCCGTTACCCCACCAAGCGTCAGCGTGACGGGCTGGCTCCCGGTTCCAATTCCACCCGGTACCGTGACGTTGATCTGATACAACCCGGGTAAGCCGGGCGTCAGGCCGCTGAACAGAACTGGTGCATTCTGCCCACCAATGGTGACAACCGGGGTAGCTAACGTCGACGAGAGTACCGTTAATGATGCCGCTTCCCCGGAGGCTGGTGGGTTATTCACAGCACCCAGGCCGTTTGCATACAACGAAATCACGCTGCCCCGGGCTGCCGGATCCCTGGCCGTGATGATCGGACTGAAGAAATTCAGGGGATCAACAGCGGCCACCACGCCGGAACCGATGGGGTTTTCGAAGAACGCCGGGGCGGCATCAGTGAGGGGCACGGTAACTACATTCCCCGGCACTCCATTCACAATCACCTTCACCTGGGCTGACTTCTGCCCCGCCAGTTCCCACGGAACCTGTGCGTTGATCTGCCCCGAGCTGACGAAGACCAGCCGCGCGGGCACGCTGATCCCCGCAGAGGGCACATCAAAGCTGACCGTCGCCCGATCAATCACTACCGGCAGGCGGGCCGTTGAGGTTACGGCGGTACTGTCTGCCAGGTCGGTTCCGTAGATCGAAAAATAGGAACCCGGTGCCAGCGGGCCAGGTGTTCCTGCGGCCGGAACCACGCCGCCCGCCGATATGGTCGCCGCCTGACGGATGTTTCCTGTGAAGGTGTATTCGAACTGGTTCGTCGCGGTACACGCGCCAACGCAGCCCTCAATCGAGTAGGAACCGCGTACTGCCGACCACAAACATCCAGGGTACGCGGAGCGGAACGCTTCCTCCCGCAATCGTGACCGCTCCGAAATAGATGCCCGAGGCCGGTGCCGTGCCGGTGATGGAAACGGTGACCGGGGAGGATGCCCCCGCCGCCACCGTCAGGGTGGTTTTATCCAACGAGATGGGGGCCGAGGTAGCGGATGCCGTATTGACCAGCCCCAGCGCGAGCGATAACGGTGAGGTGCCCGTGTTGGTGATCTGCAGAACCTGCCGAAGTGGCAAAACGGCTGAGGTCACAACACCAAACGAGATGCTGGCCGGAGCTATCGTTACGTTGGTCTGGATGCCCAGGTTGGCCAATAACCGACCGCCTCCGGTTTGTGTTACCTTGACCGGATCGCCGGAATCATCGTTCAGGACATCCTGCGCCGCCGTGTTCACCAGGGCAGATTTCACCTGAGCGGCGTTGTACTCGGGATGTGCCTGCTTTACCAGCGCAGCGGCCCCGGCGGCGAGCGGTGTCGCGAAACTCGTCCCTGCCGCCGCTATATAGCCCGTGGCGCTGTAGAGTTCGCCCAAAGGGTCCCACGTCTGGGTGCCCATATAGATCAGATCGCCATTCTGCCCTCCGCCCGCTACGGTGACCAGATCCGGCTTTATCCCGTTGGTGCCCGTGGCAGGTCCCATGGACGAGTAGTAGACCAACTCATTCGGGTTGACGGACACCAGATCTGAACCCGCTGGATCAATAATTACTGTCGCTCCGGAGTTTGTCTGCAGGTACATCTTCAGATTCACGCCATCAGCATTTGCCAGAATAACGGCTGGCTGGCCAAAGCTCCCCAGGTTGGAAGGAGTAATGGGCCAGTCCGGATCGTCCGGGTAGTCGTAAAAGATGACAGCGGTAGCGCCCGCAGTCACGGCGTTGTGCATTTTGGTATTGAAGGCGCAGGCTCCGTCGCCGGTCGGGCCCCGTTGAATCAGCGCAAAGGCATTTGTCAGGGAGCCCGCGGGCAAGGGGTTGCAGGCGTAGCCGTCGTCTCCCAGTCGGGCCACATCCAGCAGCGGCGCGGCGTAGGCACCGTAAGGAGCAAAAGCATCGGTCGGCTGCGCCGTAATCGCGCTGATATTGGTCGGTACCGCCGGGCCCGGGACGCGAACCGCCGGAGTAAAGCCGTGCGAATTTGTGGTGCCGCCCACCGTAATCACGGAAGGTGCGGTTCCCGGCGAGGTAATGGAACCGAATGTCGGGTAGTTCAGACCTTCTGCACCCTGATTCCCACCAGCTACCACGATGAGTGCGCCCTTCTGCGCGGCCGCCTCAAAGGCTGCTCCGGCAGGGTCGCACGGCACCCCTGCCCTGTTTCCGCAAGCCGTGCCTGAGTCTGTGGGGCCGGTTAATGCCGGAGTCCCCACTGACACGGAAATCACGTCCATGCCGTCGGCGAGCGCGTCTTCCAGTGCGGCTATCAGGACATCGTCAGACGTTGTGTCGTTCACCTGCGGTGAGCCAAAAACCTTGTAGCTGCCCACCCAGGCCTTCGGGGCTACCCCGCTGATTGGAACGGCTCCGGAACTGGAGTTCCCCGCAGCACTGGTCGCTACCGCCGTGCCGTGACCGGACCGGTCTCTCGCCGAGTAATCGTCCGGCGTGGACGTGGCGGGGTCGACGGTTCCCGTTCCTGCCGCAAGGCGTCGCACATAACTGCGGGCCACAATCACCTTGCTGTTCGTGAAACCCGCGCAGTTTGCCGGGGCGTCACACTTCGGAAAACCGGGAGGGGCCTGCAAGGTGTTGTCCTGCAGTGAGGGGTGCGTTTGATCCACACCCGTGTCGATGATCCCGATCCGGATGCCCTTGCCCGCATTCGGGAAGCCGCCGACCGCAGGCCACGCGAGATCTGCACCCAATAGAGGCAGGGCCTTATTCAGAGACCGTTTGTACTTCCTGAGGCGGACGACGCCCAAGACTCCCGGCATGTTCTCCAACTCGGCGAGCCGGCCCGGTGAGGTGCTTACAAACACGGCGTTCAGGAGCAGGGACGATGCCCCGGTAACGGAAAACTGCCGAGCTTCCAACGACGTCTGAAGCGTTCCCTGTAACGCCTCAACCTGGGCGCGGGCAGCGACTCCCGCAGGGGCAAATAATTCCGCACGCGTTCCATAACGGGCAGCCAAAGGCGGTTCGGCAAGGATCACTGCATACCGGTCCGATACCTGCGCCGCACACGGCAGGACGAACAGCAAGAGCGCGATCAGCGTTCCAATCGGGTTCATCGTTTTATCGGAAGGTAGCAAGTTCTTCGAACGCCTTTACTTCGTCCTGGGTTTCCGGTCATTTTCGGATTGCCATATTGAAATGGAAAAGCCGGAACCGCATCACGCGGGCTCCGGCTTCTTCCGTTGTGGTACCGAGCAATTACTTATTCGGCTGATTGACGGTAAAGGTGTAGAGCATGTCACCCACGGCAGCCGTCAGGTATTGCTTACCTTCCAGCTCATACGAGATCGGACCCGCCGTCATCGGGCCGGTCAACCCCGCGTGCCACAGGATCTTGCCTGTTTTTGGCTCGAACGCAATGAAGTTGCTCGCGTTCGAAGTAAACAGCAGATTGCCAGCGGTCGATAGCATGTGCGAAGGTCCGCCGCCCGACGGCCATTCGTGCTTCCAGGTGGTGTTGCCTGTCTTGTAATCCAGCGCAAGCAGCGCGGAGCCGTCGGTACCGGCCTGAGCATCCAGACCTGCCCAGCCTTCCGGGTGATCATCGGTGTCGGTAACGTAATACATGCTGTACGAGCGGCTGGTACCCACATAGAGCAGGCCCGTGTCGGGGCTGAAGGTCTGTGCCGGCCAGTTGGTGGCACCGCCGGAAGCGGGGGAGACCAGGCGTCCATCAGGAGCCGGGTACTTGGCCGGGTCGGGAATCGGCTGACCCTTCGCATTCAGGCCCTTGGTCCAGTTCAGGGTGTCGATGAACGGCTTGGTGACGAGGTGCTCACCGGTTGCCCGGTCCAGCAGGAAGTAGTAGCCGTTGCGGCTCGCCTGCGCCAGCAGCTTGCGGGGTTTGCCGTTGATGACGCCGTCAATCAGAATGATCGGCACCGAAGCATCCCAGTCATGCACTTCGTGCGGAGAAACCTGGTAGTACCAGACCATCTTGCCTGTATCAGGGTTAATCGCCACGATGGAGCAGGTGTAGAGGTTGTCACCTTTGCGGCTCTGTTCAGCCATAACGGGGTTCGGGTTGCCGGTACCCACGTAATAGAGGTTCAGTTCAGGGTCGTAAGCGCCGGGAATCCAGGCCTGACCTGTGCCGTGTGCCGAGGCATATTCATCGGGCCAGGTTTCGATACCCGGTTCGCCATTGCGGGGAGTCGTGTACCACTTCCACTGCAGGGCGCCCGTTTCCGGGTCACGCGACTGCACAAAGCCAGGGTTGTCAATGTGGTCGCCACCAATCCCCAGAACCACATGGTTGCCGATGATCATGGGGGCAACGGTTGACGTGTAGTCCAGCTTGGGGTCAGCGATCTCAACCGACCAGCGTTCCTTGCCTGTCCGTGCGTCCAGACTCACGAGGCGGCTGTCGGGAGCTTCAAAGAACAGCCAGTTGCCATAAATGCCGACACCGCGGTTGCCGATGGTGCTGCCCGTGTTTTGCCGGTACTGGTAGTGCCAGAGTTCGCGGCCGTTGTGCGCGTCGGCGGCCCAGACATGGTTCGGCGCCGTGAAATACAGAACGCCGTTCACCAGCAGGGGCGTTGACTTGATGGTGATGCCGTTGCCCGAACCATAGCGGTTTACCCAGGCGAGCGACAGGCCATGGACGTTGCCGGAATTGATTTGTTTCAGAGTGCTGAAGCGGCGGGCCGAGTAGTCGCCGTTATAGGTCGGCCACGTGTCGGTCGGCTGCTGCAGAAGCTTCTTCGGGTCGAGCAATTGCCCGTTCGCAAAACTGGCACCTAATGCCAGGACTATCGGAAATATCAGGTTGCGGATCTTCATTGGCATTCTCTTATTTCAGGCTCGCCAGGTAGGCGGTCACGTTGTGGATGTCTTCATCGGTGTACTTGCGCAGCAGTTCCGTGTGGGCTTTTGCCGGATCCTTCACTTCAACCTTCGGCAGGCCGTTGTTACGGCTGTACGAATGGTATTCGCCGGCCGCATCTTTCAGCGAGATCGTAAAGTCGTCGTAACGTTCCAGAACGCCTTCCACCTTCTTGCCATCGGGCAGCGTCACGGTTGCGGTGATGGGGGCTTTTGCCGCCGCACCACGTCCACCACGTCCACCACGAGGCATCAGCCAGCGGCCCTGCAGATCATGGGCGTCAAACTTTCCCCCGATCCCCTTCAGGTCACCCGAACCGGAATGGCACTTCGCGCAGCCACCAGCTCCGTTGAAATAGGCCTCACCCTTCTTCGCGTCGCCCGTGAGCGCATCCAGAAAGAGGTATGTGTTGCGGTGATCGGCTGCGAAAGTCTGGGCGTGGAGCCAGGCAACAATGTCGCCGATCTGCGGTTCCGACAGGCCAACCTTCGGCATGCCCTTCGCCGGGCGACCGTTCCGAATCACGGGCCCGATGAGGAGGCCCTTTTCGTCGTCAAGCACCAGCACCGACCGCACCAGATCCGGTGCCTTGGTGGTGCCTTTTGCAGTCATGCCATGGCAACCGCCGCACTTCTCCTTAAATAGGATGCTGCCGCGGGCCACCGCATCAGGATCTTGCTTCGACCCGGCGATAGCTGCCGGACTGGCCTCAATCGTGGCCTTGGTACCGGGCGTGGAGGGCAACTGTGCCCAAACAGATACAGCGAGGAGGGGCAACGCCATCACTCCCGCAACGAAAACTGTAGGTCGGAACATAATGTAGGATCTTGCGGAATCTATGATAACAATCGGCAGCGTATCAAAATCGCAAGTGTCCTTGCATTAGTGCTGTGGTCCGATGATCGCTACCCGGGTAGTACCCTCAAAGCCCATCGCGGCATAAACCGGACGCCCCATGTCGGAGGCATGCAGCACAATTCGCTCGTAACCCATCGCGGCCTGAGCCTGTTCGACGGCATGGCGCATCACGGCCTCGGCATAGCCTCTCCCGTGCAGATCCGGCAAAGTGGCTACCAGGGCAATGTAAACGGTCCCGGCAACCGGAAACGCCGCTGCTGCGGTAACGGCCTTACCGTCCACATAGCCAACGTAACCAAAGCTGTCATCACGCCAAAGGTCCATGTTGCAGATGCAGTGAACTATCTCCTGCCCCATCCCGTAGGCGTGACCATTGATCAAGGCCAGATCGGTAGCGGTTGCCACGTTGGTAATGCGACGAAGTTCCAGTGCGGGCGCGGGCCGTCGCGGGGGGAGCATACGGTTTGTCGCCATCCCGGTCAGGTTCATCACATACGCCAGACCTTCGTC
>RGPS01000083.1 GCA_010084195.1 Terriglobia bacterium | reverse complement strand
GGTTGCTTCATGCGGGAGCGGTGGCTGAAGCCTCGCATGTTGTCGGGGCCAAACCAACGGTAACTACGGAGTTCCTCGGGGGACTTGGGCATGTTTGATTATGATATCGAGGTGGTGGGGCGGGGTGGGCGGTGGTTGTTTCCGGTTTTAGGAAATCGCGGTTCGAATCCACGGCGCAATTCTCGAACTTGTTGTCATCTTGCTCATTTTATTAGAATGATCAGAGCGAGTTTCGCCGGTCCTGGGGCGAATTCCCACGACCCCAATGTGGATTCGAATTTTGTTAACAGGTTCTTCAAATCAGAGAGGTCAAATCACTTGCAATGAGTTGGCATCGCTCCTTCAGCGGCGTTTGTCAGTGTGCGCCTGCCTGGCTCCGATAGCCTCAGCAATAATCGCGGTCACGAAGCTGTTAATACTCACTCCCTCATTCTCGGCCTGAACAGTCAGTTTTGAGTAGAGCGTCCGCGGCAACCGTTGGCGCCACTGTGCCGCTTCAATGCCGGGCTTCGGGACCTTCCGACCGGACTCCTGGAAAACGGCAACACAGTCGCGCAATGCTTCCCTGCCGTTGGCGATCGCTTCCTCTATGGTCTCGCCGTCGGACATGCAGCCGGGGATATCGGGGTACTCCACCAGGTAGCCGCCACCCTCTTCTTTGGATAGTGGGCGGACGGCGAACTGGTACGCGTCAAGGCTTCGATTTGTTTTTGCTCTCATCCTGCTTCACCTCCACTGCATTGTCGATCAGCGCCAGAAACTGTCTGATGTAAACCGGCTTAATCGGACGCTTCGCCGGAACCGATACGATCTCGCGAACTCCAGAAGCGCTGAAAATCACGTGGCTGCCGCCGTGACCTGGTTTTCGCCAGCCGACACCATTTTCCTCCGCCACGGACTGCAACTCGTCGATGCGCCACCCAGTCTGAGTTCTGCGCATCTTCTGGAGAGTCTTACCGGCTGCGGACACAAATATATGATACCGCATACGGTACCTCAATGGATGAGCCAGCCAGGGCAATCAAGTCCTGCCTGACAGGAGCCAATTGGTCGCAGAGTTCGTTCTGGTGACGGCGGGTCGAACTGCCTGCATCCACTGACACCCGCCCAGCCCTAACCAACACAATCAACCCGTTACAAGCGAAGAGGTTGTTTGGTACCGAACTTCCCGCCTGTTCGCTACCTGTGATTAATTCAGACCCTCGATGAAGGCCTTCATTTCGCGCAGGACATCGGCCTCATTCGACAGGAACACGTAATGATGCGACTTGGGCACGATCACTACGCGCCCGCCCGCCACTCCCTTCCGAAAAGCTTCGATTTGCTTTTCCACCTTCCCATTGACATCGGCCAGCACCGCCTCCATCTTCGCTCGCTGCTCCGGATCCGTGACATGCCGCACCTGGGAGCTAAAATCCTGAGGGTATGCGCAAATCGCGAGAACAGGAACATTGATCTGGGTGAACTTTTTGGTCCCTTCTATGATGGCTTTCCTGACTCGAGCCGGAGAGTTATGCGCAATTAGCTGCTGACCCTCGGACTCGGGATAGGCCATTCCGAGGTTGCGGCGGATCCAACCCGTCAGCGCGGTGACACTGGCCAGATCCTCTTTGCTCGGCGAAGGGCTGGGAAACGCCTTCATGGACTCCTACCACGCCTGAAACTCTTCCAGCGTGAACCCTTCGCCGTTGTCGAAGGCATACGGGAAAATCGCGTCCAGGTAAATGAGTCCCGCAACGCCGCTGGTATGGCGCGCGGCGAGCGAACTCAGCTCTTCCCCCGCGATGGAATGGCCCGCGATCACAGGCTTTGTCAGCTTCAGCGTCTCCACCACGGCGAATACGTCATCGCCCAGCCGATCCGCATCGTATCCGGAGGCTGGCCGGCTGGATACACCGTACCCCCGCCGCGTAATGCCATAGACGTGATAACTGGCCGCCAGCTTAGGCGCGAAATCGTCAAACACATGAGCCGTGTTTCCTAAACCGGTCAGCAGAACGAGCGGCCGCCCTGTCCCGCCCCAGTCCAGCACCTCCAGTCCGACATTCTCCTCGACCGTGATCATCTGGACCCGGTGCGGAGAGCCGTCACGTTCGGGGGACGTGCCCTGCGCATAGAGGTGTGAAAGGCAGGAAAACAGGAGAAAAATCAAAAGTCGCCGTTGCATCGAATGCTCCTTGCGGTCTGAGTGTGCACTCACCGCTGAATCAAAACCAGCCAGAAAAGCTAATGAACGTTACCACACTGTTCGGTTATTCCCAATAGTGCCCCTGTCACCGGGGAGTCTGAGCTTCCCGCCCCATGCTGCACACGCCTGGATCCGGGGAAATCCGGCGCATAAGGTTCAGCCGCCGCAAGTGCCTGAACCTGTTTAAAAGCCGCCCTCACCAGTGGCGGCGGGCAGGTCGCGAAAGTTCGAAATGTGTCCACGAAGGGGAGGCACCTCAGTTGTGTTATCTGCCTGATTCTGCGGTCGCTATGAACTCACGGCGGATCAGAGTTTTCGTCTCAGCAGGATCTGGGTGCCCGGAAAGGACTTGAGCCGTCGGGCTCGTCAACTTTGGGATTGCGTCGCTCGTCCACGAATCGGCTGTCCGGCACCGACAACTTCGCATTTCGGTGGCGCCCAACTTCCAGATCGCGAACGATAAGCCTGGAACGTAAGGCCAGTGTTCGGAGCAATATACCAGGTGCGCGGACCTTACTCTTGGCCACACCCTCGCCCGTGGACGTTCATGACGGCGATGCCTGTCAAATACCCATCGGCCTGGTGCGTCGTTGAGAAGGCTATTTGGCTTCCGTCGGTGGAACAAACGGGGTGATTGGCACCCCACTCGTACGGCGTGAGTCGCGCAGCGGCACCGGCGCTGCCCCGCATCCCGAAGACCGCGTATCGATGCTGAGGATCGCCCCGATTGGATTCGAAAAGAATCCAATCGCCGCGCGGAGTCCATTCGGGAGTTCGTCCTTGCTCGTGGGCCGGTTCCAGCGGGCGAAGTCCCGAGCCTGAACTCTGGACCAGCCATATTGTGTTTCTGGTTTGGTCATACGTCTGACCTTCATTCTTCTGCCCGGCAAAGGTTAGCCACTTTCCATCCGCCGAAACACTCGGCATACCCGCAAGGACTTGGTTCCGATCCGTTACAGGCGTCGTTCTTTGCCGTGCAATTGCCGCATTCTGTGAATTCACGACGGCACCTCAGGCGAGTTGGGGTCCAAAACGGCGAGTTCGAGAAGCGTCCAGCCTGGGGGCCTGTCGTGGACGATGATCGGCGTTCCCCGCCTATCCTTCTGAAAACGCACCGGGTTGATAGGTTCGATCACAATGCCAGTTGGCCCGTAACAGTTTGAAACGTGTCCAGGATGGGGAGCCAAACGCAGTGAGGGCTCACTACTCCGCGAATAGCTCCTGTAGTGCCCTCAGGGTAGCCGCGAGCGTCTCTTTCGGGACCGCCCCCAGTCTCTTCGCCAGCCGGGTCTTATCCACAGCACGAACCTGGTCCAGCAGGATCAGACCCTGTCGGCCGCCATGCGTGACTTCGATCCGAAACGGCGCCTCGCGACCCGCAGTTGTCATGGGTGCGACCAGCACCGTGCGTAAATGATTGTGCGTTTCAGCGGGGGACACTACGACACACGGGCGGGTCTTCCTGATTTCGCTCCCCACCACAGGATCGAGATTAACGAGCCAAATCTCCCCGCGCTTTACCAAACCAACTCCGCATCATCCGCGTTCCCAAATTCGCCCATCACGAGTTCGTCGTCACCAGCCGCGGCGATTCTCATTGCCGCCTCGGCCCACCCGGTACGGGGCGGGTGTGCGGGACGCCGTAACACCAGTGCATCATTCTCGATCGTCATTTCCGCCCCAACGGCACTGTCCAGGCCCAATTGTGCAAGTACCGACTTCGGGATTACAACTCCCTGAGAATTACCGATCTGACGAATATTCAAATGCATAGACCGCATGGTAATAACAATGTTATTCCTGGCTGGGCCGCCTGTCAAGATTTCGTCTCAGTAACAATCACGCTCCGCGGAATGCCTGGAAGAGATGGAATGCCTCCGGTGGTAATGGCAGGGGTTGATCTCGCTCCACGTGTTGATGATGGCGACGACGGGCTTTCCGGTGAAGTCCTCTTTCCGAAAGCCGGGTTGCTTCATGCGGGAGCGGTGGCTGAAGCCTCGCATGAGTCGGGGCCAAACCAACGGTAACTACGGAGTTCCTCGGGACTTCTGGGCATCCCCGTTATGATATCGGGCACTGTGGCGGCGGACTCTCCAGAGCCAATAGAACATCGTCACAAGGACCAGCAGGACAGGGAGAGCGCGCATGGCCGGAGAGGTGAAGGGGTCCGGGAGGATCTTAGCCACGCGCTCGCGAATGGAGAAAAAAGATGCGGCGGCCAGAAACAGCGCGAAGCACATGCGCCAGAGGTGCCGGGCCAGGCGGGCGGGGGCAGGCAGGCGGCCTCGGCGCATCAGGAGGATATCACCAGCAGCTGACAACAGCGTGATAGCGGCGAAGAAGAAGAGCACGAAGAAGGACACACCATTGAGTTGTCGGCCTGGACTGGAGAGAGCCCGGATGCCCAGGCCGAGCTCGACGATAGTGAGAGTGATTGCGACTGCCAGAGCAAAAGCGTTGATACGCCGGCTCCAAAGGGATGGCGTTCGAACGGTAGTGAGCGCTGTGACCACGCAGTAGGCTGCCAGCAGGCCAGGCGGGCCGCTTGTGTGCAGCCAGTCCTGACGGAGCGCGAGGACCGTGCCACTGAGTCCCATGGCAACCATCGTGCAGACGAACAGGAGCCCGAGGCGGCGGTGCAGCACACCACCTTTCCGCGCAATCAGGGCGGCGGCCCCGAGGATAATGGCAAGGCCGCCCGCAAGGATGTGGAACGGGAGCAGCGTCGCTTGCAGGACGATAAATTGCATGACAAGAAGACGGAGTGAAGTTCCGAAATGTTCGGTGGTTGCCAAACCGGTCAAAAATTGTATTTATCGATATTCGCTTTGGTGAAAATCAGCGGTTTCCCCAGCACAACCTGAGTCCCTTCAATACCAATCTTCCCCAGCCGGCCACCGTCGATTTCAGTAACACCAGGCTTCAGCGTCCCGTCAGCGGCCTGCCTCGAAGCGTTGACCACCAAATACCCCAGGTCCAGCGTATTCCACAAAACCACGGATTCCGCAATCCCCGCCATCACATACGGCTTGCACATATTGGGGAGAGACAGGCCGGTCACTTTCACATCCTGACGCCCCGACTGTTTCACCGCTTCCGCCGCTCCCGGAACGGCGGGCGCTGAGATCGCCATGATGAGGCGCATTTTCGGATAAACCTTCATCAGAGTCTGAGCCTCCGAAAACGCCCGATTGCGGTCATCGTCACTGGGCCGAATCGTAATGAGGTGCAGTTTCGGATACTTCGCGGCAATCCTCGCCTTGATGAACTGAATCCACTCGTTCTGGTTGGCAGCAGTCAGAGCGCCCGTGATGATGGCGAAGTCCCCTTCGCCCCCCAGAATCCGGTTGGCCTCGTCAGCCAGGGTTTCGCCGATCCCCTGCGGGGTAGCCTGATTGACGAAATAGTCACGCGCATCCGGCAGCGCATCGGCATCCCAGGTCAGGACCTTGATCCCCTTCGCACGCGCCTTGCGAAGAACAGAGGAAATGCCCGGAGCGTTGACTACGGCGACAGCAATGGTGTCGACGCCGCGTGTGATCCAGGCTTCGACGACTTCGTTCTGCCGGGCGGGGTCCAGGTCAGCCGGGCCATCCCAGATCAGGTCCTGGCCAAGTTCTTTCGCCGCCGCTTCAGCCCCCAGGCGGCAGCTCACGAAGTAAGGATCGCCCTTCGCTTTTGGCATAACAGCAAGGGTGTGCCGCTTGAAGGCAGGCGCAGCCGCGACGGTGGTGGCCGGTGTCACAGGGCGGACAGACTGCACCAGCCACCAGTTACTGCCCGCAACAATCAGCGCGCCCGCAATAATCACGGAGCTGAGAACGGCAAGTTGGGAATTCTTCATTTGGTCTTCCTCTGATTCTGTATCGGGTGATGCTGTATCGGGTGCTTCTTTCGGCCTGCGCCGGAGGTGGCCGACCGCGATGGTGCCAACCAGAATCGCGCTGGTCAGGATTCCGGCCAGTTCCACCGGCAGCGCGGAGACGCGAAGGCCGTTCTGCAGCATCACAATCGCGCCCAGACCAAGCAGCGTGCCCCAGATGGAACCCCGGCCTCCGGAGATGCTGGCACCGCCAAGGACAACGGCTGTGATGGCGAGAAGTTCGTAGCCGGTTGCGGCATCGGAGCGGGCCTGGCCGAGATGGGCCACGTAGATCAGCGACGCAACCGCAGAGGTGAAGCCGGAAAGGGTGTAGGCCAGCGCGAGTCGGCGGTTGACCGGAATCCCGGACCAGCGGGCGTCGCCATTCGTGGCGGCAGAGAAGCCAATCGCACGAAATGCACGGCCAAACACGCTGCGGTGGAGCAGGAGCCAGTAAAGCACCACAAATGCGACGAAAACGAGCGCCTGCACCGGGACGATCCCCCCGAGGTAGCCCTGGCCGAAGTAGAGGAAGCCGGGTGGGAACTGAGAGAAGTTGTCCACGCCCCGGGTGAGGCCCTCCGCAATGCCCCGAAACAGCGAGTACGTGCCCAGGGTAACGATCAGCGGAGCACCGCTGAAGCGGGTAATCAGCGCAGCATTGAGGGCACCGCCTGCCGTGCCGGTAGCGAGGGCCGCCAGCGCCGCCAGTGGCAGCGGGAAGTGGAGGTCACGCCACAGAAAACCGAACACCACCGCGCACAGCCCCATCATGGAGCCTACGGAAAGGTCGATCCCCCCGGTGATGATGATGGGCGTGAGCGCAAGGGCGAGAAGGCCCAGTTCCACACCCAGTCGGACGATTTCAAAGCCATTCGCCGCAGACAGGAAATTCGGCCCGGTGAACGCGAAAATGACGAGTTCCAGCGCGACAACGAGGAGGAGCGCCCGTTCCCGTCCCGCGCGGTTTTCAACCAGCATGTTTGTCACCGGAACCGGAACGGCGGGCGCTGAGGCGGTCGAGAACGATAGCCCCCAGAATAATGGCCCCCTGAATCGCCTTCTCCCAGAAGGCATTGATCCCCAGAAAAGTGAGGGCGGGAGCGATCACGGCAAGCACGCTGGCACCCAGCAGCGTACCCCAGAGTGTGCCGCGGCCGCCCGTAATAGCAGCGCCGCCAATAACAACGGCCGAGATCGCCTTGAGTTCCAGACCAGCGCCGGCCGAGCTTTGCACCTGTGAGAAGCGCACGGAATCGAGAACACCGGCGAGGGCGGTCAGAACGCCCATCAAAATGAACACCGCGAGGGTGATGCCACCAACAGGGAGACCTGCCAGGCGGGCTGACTCGCGACTGGAGCCGACGGCGTACACCGCCCGTCCGGCCTGGCTGTGCCGAAGAGTCCACGCGAACGCCGCAAAGATGGTCGCAGCAAGCAGGAGGATCGCCAGTTCTCCGTGTGGTTGCGACAGGCCCATCCACTGGAAATCAGCGGGAAGGCCTTCCACCCAGGCCCCCTGCGTGACCCAGCGGAGCAGTTCGCGGCAGAACGCCATGGCAGCCAGCGTAGCAACGATGGAAGGAACGCCCAGCCAACTGACCAGCGCACCGTTCAGAGCCCCGAAACAAGCGCCTGCCAGCGCCGTCAGCAGCGCCGTGAGTGGCAAAGGAACTCCGGCCTTAGCCAGGGTTCCGGCCACCACGCTCGCCACCGCAAACTGCGAGCCCACCGAGACGTCGATTTCGCCAGCCAGAATAACCAGCGTCATACCAATGGCCACGAGGAGAGCCGGGGCATTGACAACGGCAATATCCCGCAGATTGGCAAACTCAAAGAATGCCGGGGCACGAAACGCCAGCACTGCCACCAGGACGGCCCAGAAGATCGCGATGGCTGTGGCGCGCTGTCTCATGACGTGTGCCCCAGCGCCAGGGCGAGCAGCGATTCAGCAGTGGCCTCCGCGCGAGCAACCGTTGCCACAATGTGACCGTTACGCATCACCGCGACACGGTCGCACATCCCCAGAATCTCGTTCAGTTCCGACGAGATCATCACAATGGCGAGACCTTTGGCCGCCATGTCGCACATAATGCGGTGACACTCGGCTTTGGCCCCCACGTCTATGCCCTGCGTCGGTTCATCCAGAATCAGAACTTTTGGCTCCGTGGCCAGCCAGCGGGAAATCGCAACCTTTTGCTGATTGCCGCCCGAGAGCGAACTTGCCGGGGCATCGATACCGTCCGTCTTAATGCCAAGCCGGGTGACCCATTCCGTGGCCAGCTCCCGTTCGGACTCTTGATCAAGAAGCGCGCGGGAGGAGAGCTGAGGCAGTATCGCCAGCGTCGTATTCGCACGGACAGGCAGATCCCCCACAATGCCGTGGCGACGGCGGTCTTCCGGGACATACGCAATTCCCGCTGCGATCGCGTCTTCCGGGTTCCGCACAACAACCTCCGAACCCTTCACGCGAATCTTACCGGCATCCGCAGGAGTGATGCCGAACAGGGTTTCCGCCAGCTGTGTGCGCCCGGCCCCCACCAGCCCGGCAATGCCGAGAATTTCTCCCGCACGAACCTCCAGATCGACACCATGCACCCCGGCCGACACCGAGGAAAGGCCCTGCACGGACAAAACGACATCGCCGAGAGGAACCGTAACCTTAGGCAACAGAGTGGCCAGTTCCCTGCCCGCCATCAGCGACACCAGCTGTTGCGGGGTCGTCTCCGTAGCCTGGCGGGTCGTGATCGACTCCCCATCGCGCAGCACCGTAATTCGGTCCGCGATCCGCGCGAGTTCTTCCAGACGATGGGAAATGTAAATGATGCCCGCACCCTGGCTGCGGAGGCGAGCCACGATAGTGAAGAGGCGTTCGGTTTCCAGCTCAGTGAGCGAGGCAGTGGGTTCGTCGAGGATCAGCACACGAACATTGGCACCCAGAGCCTTGGCAATCTCTACCAGTTGCTGTTCCGGCATGCTGAGCGTGCCGGCTTCCCGTTCCGGGTCAATATCGGCCCCGATAGCCTTCAGAAGTTCGCGCGCCGTCTCCACGCGGGCAGCCCAGTTGACCTTCCGCGCCAGTCCCCCGGTTTCGTTCACCAGAGCGATGTTTTCAGCAACCGTCAGGTGAGGGAAGATCGCCGGCTGCTGATAGACCGCCGCCAGACCAAGGGATCTCGAATGATGCGGGGAGTTGTTCAGAATCCGCTCCCCGCCGAGGAAGATGGAGCCCGCATCCGGTTCCACCGCCCCGGTCAGGACTTTGATGAGCGTGCTCTTCCCCGCCCCGTTTTCGCCCACAAGAGCGTGAACTTCGCCCGCACGGAGATCAAAAGAAACGCCTTTCAGCGCCCGGACGCCCCCGTAGTTTTTCGCGATCCCCTGAGCTTCAAGCAGCAATGCGCGATTATACTTCTAAGCGTCTTTTTGTGAACGGCCTCTGTGATCGGTAACCCTCCATCCCTCTCTAACTTCTTCGCCAACTGGTCAAAGACCCAGGCGGAATTCCTGCGCTATGAAGGCGACAGAGGCGCATCGCACCTCAGCTATGCGGAAGCCGCGGCCGCAGCTACCGGCTTTGCGGCCCGTCTGCGAGCTGCGGGCATCGCGCCCGGCGAGAAGATCGTCTTCTGGGGCGAGAACCGACCAGAATGGGTCGCCGCCCTCTGGGGCTGTCTGCTCGAAGGCGTCGTGGCCGTCCCGGTGGACTTCCGGTCATCCGCCCCCATCGTCGAGCGCGTCGCCGCCATCGTGAAGGCACGCGCCCTGCTTCTGGGCGAAGGCATGAAGGCCCCGGACAACCTCCCCTGCCCCGTTTGGCCCATGCGTGTGGCCGTGGAAGACAAACCCGCGCCCGGAACCTGGCCGTCCATGGCCCCCGATGTCCTCGCCGAAGTTCTGTTTACCTCCGGCGCTACCGGCGAGCCCAAGGGCGTCACCATCACGCACCGCAACATCATGGCCAATCTGAAGCCCATCAACGAGGGCATTCAGAAGTACCGCAAGTACATGGGGCCGTTCAAACCCATCCGCTTCCTGAACCTCCTGCCACTCAGCCATATGTTCGGCCAGGCGATGGCGGCCTTTATTCCGGCCATGCTGGGCGGCGATGTCTTCTTCTCCTCGGGCTACGGCCCCCGCGATATCGTCCGACTCATCCGCAAACGCCGCATCTCCGTCCTGGTTTGCGTGCCGCAGATGCTGGAAATGCTGCGCTACGAGATCCAGCAGACGGTACCCGAATCGAAGGACGAACGCGAAAGCCGCAAATGGTACTGGTGCTGGTGGCAGTACCGCCGGGTGCACCGCCAGTTCGGCTGGAAATTCTGGAGTTTCGTGGTGGGTGCCGCCCCTCTTGACCCCGAATTGGAAGAGTTCTGGCGCAAACTGGGTTATGTCGTCATTCAGGGTTATGGCCTCACGGAGACCGCTCCGGTGGCAACGCTGAACCATCCCTTTGAGACGCAAAAAGGTTCGGTCGGCAAGGCGATCTCCGGCGTTAAGATCCAGATCGCCCCCGACGGCGAAATCCTGCTGCGCGGCGAGAATGTTACCCCCGGCTACTACAACGCCGACGGGGGGACCACTGAGTCAGCCAACATCGACGCGGAAGGCTGGCTGCACACCGGAGACATCGGCGAACTAGACGCCTCAGGCCGTCTGAAGATCCTGGGCCGCAAGAAGGAGATGATTGTCGCCTCCGACGGGTTGAACGTTTACCCCGAAGATGTGGAGCGCGTCCTGAACTCGATTGCGGGGGTACGGGAGTCCGCCGTCGTTGCGGCGAAGCAGGGTGCCCGGGAACAAGTCCACGCGGTCCTCGTGCTGGCACCTGGGACAGAAGCGGAGTCCGTCGTCACCGAGGCCAACGCACGCCTCGAAGGCCACCAGCGGATTCGCGGATTCTCTGAATGGGACGAACCGACCTTGCCCCGAACCTCGGGTACGAACAAGCTGAAACGAACTGCAATTGCCGAACGAGTCGCAGGCATTCCCGCAGCGGCAGGCACGGGCGGAAGTTCGGTGGAAGACATCATCCGCAAGTATTCCGGCACTCGCCAGATATCGACGGCCAGTTCTCTCGATGACCTCGGCCTGAGTTCGCTCGACCGGATCCAGCTAATGATGGAGCTGGAACAAAAGCTCGGCACCGCCATCGGCGAATCACAATTCGCAGCGGCGAAGACCGTAGCGGATCTGGTACGCGTGCAACCCGGCGCATCTCCGGTGCAGAACGAACCCTTTGAGTTCCCGGAGTGGAACAGGGGAAGGTCCGCCCGGCTGTTACGACGGCTCGCCCTGCCCTTCTTCATCCTGCCTCTGGCCCGACTCTTCGCCTGGGTAAAGACAGAAGGCCTGGAGAACCTGCGCGGTATCGATGGCCCGGTGATCTTCGCCTCCAACCACCAGAGCCATCTCGATGTCCCGGCGATTCTGTGGGCGTTACCCCAGGCGTGGCGGGAGAGAGTGACTCCGGCCATGGCGAAGGAGTTCTTCCAGGCACACTTCCATCCGGCCGGCTATAGCCTCTTCAAGCGCTTCACCAACGGCCTGAACTACGTTCTGGCAGCCCTCGTATTTAATGCTTTCCCGCTGCCCCAGCGCGAATCCGGCGCACGCGATGCCCTGCGTTACGCAGGAGAATTAGCCAGCGACGGCAACTGTATCCTGATCTTCCCCGAGGGCAAACGAACCGAGACCGGTGACGTCCTGCCCTTCCAGCCGGGAGTCGGCATGCTGGCATCACGCCTCGGAGTTCCGGTAGTGCCCGTGCGCCTCGAAGGCCTCGACAAGATTCTACACAAAGAAGCCAGAATGGCCACCCCAGGCCGGGCCAAAGTGAAGTTCGGCAAACCCATCCGCCTCGAAGGCGACGATTACGCCGCCCTGGCGAAACAGATTGAGGCAGCGGTCCGGGCGTTGTAATGCCCGAACTGATTCTTACGGGACCCGAGGGGCTGGCGCAGGCGCCGCTTCCACCGTCACATCAGAGAAAATCACCGTATCCGAAGCCTTAGCATCATGTGAGCAAACCGCGAGGCCGACGAGGATCGGCCCTGTGAAGGCGACCTCTGTATTCGCTACGCGCACCGCCTCAGCACCTGCTTTCGCCAGATACATGTGCATCTTCACGCCCGTCCGGACGAGCTTCAGCTTGTAAGTACCAGGTTCCAAAAGAGGAAGATCAAAAGCATTCGTAGCCTCCCCTTTGCGCGAACGCCACTGCAACGCCGGCATGCCATTACCGTGCATCAAAACATCCATATAAGTGGCATCCGTATCCAGTGACTGGCGCAGCATGATACCCGCTTTACGGTGTTCGGCCCCCTGGCCCAGAAAGCGCATAGTGGCGGTGATGGTGAAGTTCCCGGTGATCTCGCGCCAGGCGAACTGGAACTGGTCCTGTTTCGCCCACATGTTCGCACCGGAGCCGGTGATGCGGAACTGACCGGCTGCGGCATCAAACTGTGTACTGCCACTTCGTGTCGGTGCCCCGACATCCCCGGAATTGCTAAACGGGCCGAGATTGGCCGTTTGAGCGAAGGCGGACGTGGCCAGGAGGGCAGCCAAAATTGTTGTGGTCGTCATGGTCGGTTTCCTATTTGCGGGCGGCAGGGGGCATTTCGAGGCTGACGTCAGAGAACAGCACCGTATTCACGGCTGTTTGCGAGTGTGAGGACACACCAAGCCCCAGCAGAAAAGGATTGCCGAGGTTGGTCAGCGTGTGACCCAGTTCGCGGAGCGGAGCCCCGTCTTTGGCTGCCCAAAACGTGACGGTGCCACCTTTGCGAACAACCCGCAGTTTCCACACGCCCGGGCCTGCGGTTACCAGGTCAACAGTATTCGTCGTGTCCCCTTTGGCATTGCGAAACTGGACCACCGGAGTGCCATCGCCGTGCAACGCCAGGTCGAGGTACGCAGAATCGGGATCGAGGCTCTTTCGGAGCATGAGGACGGCCTTGCGATGGGCAATGCCGTCCGTCAGAAATTTGGTGGTGGCGGTGAAGATGAAGTCACCGGAGACTTCGCGCCAGAGGAGACGGAACTGGTCCGCGCGGCCCCAGATGTCGGTACCGGAGCCCGTGATCTTGTACTGGCCGGTAGCGGTATCAAACTCGGTAGAACCCTGGATAGGAGAGGCTCCGATATCTTCGGAGCCCGTAAAAATGCCGACCTGACCAAACGCCACCGAGGCGAAAACGCAGGCGACGAGCAATGGACGCATAGCAGGATTGTATTACGCGGCAACCTGATGGGCCACGCCGATAGCCTGCTTCAGACGGTCCCAGTTGGTATCGGCTTCAACAGTACAGTCCGCCCCAAGAATAAAGCGCTTCGGAGAACGCTTCACAATCTGCCGGATCTCCGCGTCAATCTGCGCAGGCGTGCCACTGCCGATGATCCCGTGACGATCCAAACCACCCATGAACGGGCGTTTGAAGGCTTTGGTAATTTCCTCACCGCTGATCTCGTGGTCGGCCAGTTTCACGTTGCAGTTGACCACATGTCCAGGATAATCGTAATGCGCATCATAGTTCGCATAGGGTGCCACGTAGTCGCAGACGTGCAGGATATTGAACTGGCACGCTTTGGAGATCTCCTTCATCGACACCAGATCCCACGGCTTCACGTACTTGCTGAAAATGGTGGGGTCATTAAACCTCTTCGCTTCCCCGCCCTGTGAGGATGCGTAGAAACCGTCAACACCCTCCTTGATACACGCCCGAACAAACAGCATCTGGCTCTCCGTAAGGATCTCCAGACCCTTCTTCACCGCTTCGGGGTCTTCCTGCATGTGCTTGATGAGGAGGGGCGCAGTCGCGCAGTGCCCGGCACACATGAAGGGCGAGTACAGCGTCATCAGGATGAGAGAGTTCTTCTTCTCAGCCTTCACCAGTTCTCGAACCGTCTGCAGCAGCGGTTCGTAGAAATCGAGCTTGGCGAGCTTGAGCTTCGACCAGTCCGCAGGCTTCTGCAGAAACTCCTGCCGCGTGTAGGTCTGCTCGAACTGGATTTTCAGAAAATCCATGTCGGTGTGGCGGAAGAATTCGAGATGCCTTTTGGCCGCTGCCGACCCACTCTTGTAATCGTTGCCGAAGTGCAGGAAGAACGCGGCGGGGGTATAGTTCGGCGAACCTTTTCCGG
Organism: Terriglobia bacterium; assembly: GCA_010084195.1. Classification (GTDB taxonomy): domain Bacteria; phylum Acidobacteriota; class Terriglobia; order Bryobacterales; family Bryobacteraceae; genus BOG-234. The sequence continues at coordinate 9,924 of RGPS01000083.1, read as the reverse complement.
CCAGCCAGCTAAGCATCCGTTCCCGCTTGTTGACGGGGGCAGGAGCAGCAAGTGAGACCCGGCTGAGAGCAGTACCGGCGGAAAGACTCAGGAACGTACGACGATTCATTTCTGTAGGATACAGGGTTGGGTGAACCTGCGGGCATCTGGTGCGTATATAGGGGAGAAGGAGTGTGTCCAATGCGATTATTGACGGCTTTGGGGATGGCCGGGCTGGTTTGCGCTCAGGTACCGGCGGTTCAGGATTATGGGTACGAGGTGGCGTCCATCAAGAAAGCAGATCCAACGGCACGGGGATCCAGGCTTGGACCGGGGCCACAGGGGGGCATGCGGACGACGAATACCAGCCTGATGGCCCTGATCGAATTTGTTTACAACGTCCGGGAATATCAGGTGATTGAGGCACCGGGATGGATCAAAACAGAAGCGTTTGACGTAAGCTTCACGCCGGACAAGCCGGACGCCATGCCTGCCCCCGGCAGCAAGGTAGGGGAGGTAGAGACCTACATTGCGCGCAATAGACTCCGCATGAAAGCCGTCCTGCGCGACCGCTTTGGCCTGGTGCTGCGCGAGGAGACAAGGCAGCTCCCGGTTTATGGTCTTGTGGTGGCGAAGGGTGGCCATAAACTGAAGACGCCTGACGAGGCGAAGACGGGACCAAGCATGAGTACGAATCCGGAGCGTGGCCAGATGACCGGATACGGGGTCAATATGGGTATGTTCACGCGCGCACTGGCGGGCTATCTGCAGAAGCCCGTAGTCGATGAGACAGGTTTTACTGTCCCGTTTTGATATGAAACTCGAGTTCAAACCAGATGCGCTGGCGGCGGGGCTGAAAGAGGAGAGCACCGCATCAGATCTGGAGGGGGCTTCGATCTTTACCGCAGTGCAGGAGCAGTTGGGCCTCAAACTGGAGTCGAAAAAGGGTCCGGTAACGGTCTGCGTGATCGAAAAAGCGGAGCGCCCCGGAGAGAATTGACCCGTCTATTTACGGGTAAATCGGGCCCGGATTCTGCAAGGCTCAGGAGCCAGCTCCGGCTGCGGGACTCCGACCAAAGTGTACATCCAGGAACGCAGCACGCTGAGCCAACAAGTGGGTTCCGGGGCCGGAACAGGCCGCTGAACAAACATTCCCTGCGCTTGCAGCAACTCGATGGAATCGTGGCCGGCTTCTTCCATGCTCTGGACCTTCCGGAGGTCCAGTATCGCAGGAACATTGCGGACACTCGTACGCGCAGTCCGGTAGATTTCCACCAATTCCGACCCGACACGCGCATTCAGTATCCCACGGACTTCCAACCGAACGCGCATACCGTCATTCAGGAGAGCCGCGTATTGGGCGAACCGCCCGAGGGCCTCTTGCGCAGTTCGGCAACTCAGCAGAACATAGCCGAGGATGTTCAGGGCGCCGGGATTGAAGTTCTCGGCACAGTGCAGACCGAAGTCAGCATCACCGGTCAACCGAACGGCCTGTTCCCAGAAATGTTCGGCGACCGCCCCGGGGATACGCGCGTTGGGCTGCGATGGCTTGGTATGTGTGTCGAGAAGTTTGGCCAGTTCGGCGGTTTCAAGCTGGAGAGCGTTGAGGTAGCGGAGCAGATCAATCAGCAGTTCAGCGGAAACCGTGCTCTCGCGGGCACCAAGCGTTCTTCGGATTGCAGGACCAGACATTGTCTCGATTCTACGAGGCGCCGCCCGGCAACCCAGTTGCGTAAAATGGGCCCTTTGAACGGAGGTGTGCGTGAATGAGAAAAAGGTGAGAGGCTGGCACCTGGTTTTTGCCGCAGGATGTTTCCCGGCGACAGTGAAGCGCCCTGGCTATCGCTCATGGGGCCGCACTCCTTTTCGGCGGCGGAGGCTTCGCGGCTCCAACCCGACTGGTACGAACTCTGGCTGCTGACGCTGCATCTGTGCGGAGCCAACCTCGCAATGTCCGGGGTGACCATTTCGCTGCTGGCCTGGTTTGGATTGCGCGAGCGAGTCGCCTGGGCCAGCCGAATTCTGTGGGTGCTGATTCTCTGGGTAGGAATCAACGATGCGGCGGGGCTGGTGTACTACAGAATAGCGATGGGCAGCGGGATCCGCTACGCCCTGATACCCCTAACCCTGGGAGCAAGCGGCCTGATCACTGCGCGGCGTGAAGCAAGGCCGGAGCTCCCCCGCAGGTAAAAAACGAAGGGCCGGACAGTTACCGCTGTCCGGCCCTTTGGTTTGTGAGTTGGAAGGCTTACTCTAACTACAGCCGCTGGTGCCGCCGCAGTTCTCGCACTTATAGCAACTACCGTTCGGCGTCATCATCCCCCCGCATTCCGCGCACAACGGTGCGTCAGAAGCGACAGACTGCGTGAACGGCAGCGACTCCTGAGGGCTCGGTTCCGTCGGACGCAGCGCATTCACCGCTCCCGCCTCGTTATTGGACGCAAGCGCATACTCCGAACCCAGGAACTTAGATCCCAGCCACCGGAAGATGTAATCCGGAATCGACTTGGCATACGGAATTTGCGGGTTGCCGGTCCAGCCACTGGGTTCGAACCGAACATGCCCGAACTTGTCGACGAGGAACTTCAACGGCACACCATACTGCAGGCAGTAGCTGACAGACGTTGCAAAGCTGTCCATCAGACCAGAAATGGTCGAACCTTCCTTCGCCATCGAAACGAAGATTTCGCCCGGCATCCCGTCTTCGTACATGCCAACCGTAATGTAGCCTTCGTGCCCACCGATCGAGAACTTATGCGTAATGGACTGCCGCTCGTCAGCCAGCTTACGGCGAACGGGCCGGAAGACCACCTTTTCGGCAACAGCTTCCTTCACAACAGCCACAGCCGCAGTCGTAGCAGCTTTCTTCGCATCACCCTTCGTGCCGCCGCCCGAACTCATCGGCTGCTGACCCTTCGAGTTATCGCGGTAGATAGCAACGGCCTTCAGGCCCAGCCGCCAGCTCTCAATGTAGGCCTCCATGATGTCGTCAACACTGCACTCTTCGGGCATGTTGATGGTCTTGGAGATGGCACCAGAAACATACGGCTGAACTGCGGCCATCATCTTCAGGTGTCCGTTGTAGTGGATGGAACGGGAGCCATTCATCGGTCGGAAGCTGCAATCAAACACAGGCAGGTGCTCAGGCTTGAGCCCCGGCGCGCCTTCAATCGTCCCCGTGGAGTCAATGTGGCTGACGATGGTTTCCATCTGCTCCGGCGAATAGCCGAGCTTGATAAGAGCCTGGGGGACCGTGTTGTTGACGATCTTGATAACACCGCCGCCCACCAGCTTCTTGTTCTTCACCAGTGCCAGATCAGGCTCGATCCCCGTCGTGTCGCAGTCCATCATGAAGCCGATCGTGCCCGTGGGCGCGATAACCGTCATCTGGCCATTGCGATAGCCGTTGATGCGTCCAAGCTCAAAGGCTTCTTCCCACGCCTTCTTGGCGTTAGAGAACATGTCCGTCGGAATGTTGCGGTGGTTGATCAGGTTCACCGCATCGCGGTGCATACGGATGACTTCAAGGAACGGCTCAACGTTCTGCGCGTAGCCCGGGAAGGGGCCTGTGGTCCCGGCAATGCGAGCAGAGGTGAGGTACGCCTGGCCGCACATCATAGCGGAGATGGCACCCGCAGTATCGCGACCGCGATCGCTGTCATAGGGCACGCCCATCGACATGAGCAAGGCACCAAGATTCGCGAAGCCGAGGCCGAGCGGGCGGTAATCGTGCGAGTTCTGCGCGATCTTCTCCGTGGGGTAGGCTGCGTTGTCCACCAGAATTTCCTGGGCGACGATGAGCGTATCCACAGCGTGCCGGAAGGCAACCGTATCGAAGACGCCATCAGGGCCCGAGAACTTCAGCAGGTTCAACGAGGACAGGTTGCAGGCCGAATCATCCAGGAACATGTACTCCGAGCAGGGGTTGGAAGCATTGATCCGCGAAGTGTTCTTGCAGGGGTGCCACCGGTTGATCGTGGTATCGAACTGCATACCAGGGTCACCGCACTGCCAGGTCGCTTCTGCGATTTCCCGCATCAGATCACGAGCGCGGAAACGATCCTTGGGCTTGCCGTCGTTCACCGATTTGGTCCACCAGTCCCGGTCCTCAACCACGGCCTGCATGAAGTCGTCGCTCGCACGCACCGAGTTATTGGCGTTCTGGAAGAAGATGGACGAATAGGCATCGCCATCGAGCGACGGGTCATAACCGGCCGCAATCAGGGTATGAGCTTTCTTCTCTTCACTGGACTTGCAGCCAATGAAGCGTGAGATATCGGGGTGCTCCACGTTGAGGATCACCATCTTGGCAGCACGCCGGGTCTTACCACCCGACTTGATGACACCGGCAAAGGCGTCGAAACCCTTCATGAAAGACAGCGGCCCGGAGGCGCGCCCACCACCAGAGAGGATGGCGTCTTCTTCGCGGAGGGCAGAGAGGTTAGACCCCGTGCCGGACCCAAATTTGAACAGCATGCCCTCTGTCTTGGCCAGATCCAGGATGGATTCCAGAGAGTCTTTTACCGACACAATAAAACAGGCCGAACACTGGGGCTTGGCTTCATTCTTGATCTTGGCAATGTGATCATGCTTCGCATCGTAGAACCACCCGTAGCCGCGGGATTCCTTCACGCCGACGTTGAACCAGACGGGCGAATTGAACGCGGCCTTCTGGTGGAGCATCAGGTGGGCAAGTTCGGCGCGAAAGTTCTCGCCGTCCGCCACCGTGGCAAAGTAGCCGTCTTTCAAACCCCAGTCGGCAATGGTGTCGACAACGCGATGCACCAGTTCCCCGACGCTGCGTTCGCGCTCGGGAAAACCCATTTTGCCGTGAAAGTACTTGCTGGCGACAATGTTGGTCGCCGTCTGGGACCAGTCTGCCGGAACTTCAATGTCGCGCTGTTCAAAAACAACCGCCCCTTTGTGATTGCCGATAGTGGCGGTGCGGGTTTCCCAGGAAATTTCGTCGTACGGGGTACGGCTCCCATCCAGCCGGGTCGTGAAGTGCCGGTTGAATTGAATTCCCTTCCGTGTCAGAGGAACACTGGTCTCCATCACGCTATCGAGCTGAATCTGTTCGGTTGAATCTGCGGTTGCTTTTGCCATCGTCCTGCCTCAGGTGGGTCACGGCTGCATAAATCGGTGCATGGTGACGCAACTGCAATATTGCCCCAAGATGTAGGGGGTAGTCAATAGAAAAGTCTATTAGCGGTGTACTTGTTTATCAGATTGCTTACTACAAACGTCTTAGTTGATGATAGGAAAGATGTTTCGCGCAACCCTTGCCACTGTCGCCATTTTGACCGCCGGACTCCTCACCTCCTGCGGAACCTCCAGCCCCGATAGCCGGGAGCAGACCCGGACCGGCGTGACGCCTTCCGGATACCCCGGAGGGCAGCCGAAGGACGCTCAGTCCCCCGCGCTCGCCAGTTCCACGGAACAGGAGCACTCGAACCCGATTCCGAAGGTTCCGCACAGCACCGAGAAGCACGAAGCAAAACATGAAGGCGCGAAAGCCGAACACAAGTAAACGCAGGATTTCTCTGCCTTGCCCAATACCTCCTGTTTTCCCGTTGCCGCTCCCGATGTCGAACTCATCGACCTTGCCGGTAACCCCTGGAGACTTTGGGATGAGCTGAAGTCAGGCTCCGTTCTGCTCGCCTTCATCAAGACCTCCTGCCCTACCTGCGCCTTCACCCTGCCGTTCCTGCAACGCCTGCACGAACAGGCGTCTCCCGCCTCACCTGCCATTCTTGCCGTATCGCAGGACGACGCGGCGACAACCTCCAAATATCTACAGCACTTCGGAATCCGCCTGCCGGCGGCCATTGACAAAGCGTGGGACTTCGCAGCCGGTACAGCGTTCGGAATCCGCAACGTCCCCGCCCTCTTCCTCGTTGAACCCGACAAATCCATCTCCCTCGCGGCAGAAGGTTTTTGCAAAGCCGACCTCGAAACCCTCGGAGCCCGCTTCGGCGGTTCACCCTTCCAGCCCGGCGAAATGGTCCCCGAATTTCGCCCCGGCTGAAGCTCCAAAAACTAACTCCGGTCGGAGTTCAGAGTCCGCCATAGCCGATGACGTCACATGACGGACAGTGCCAACGTCCCCATTTCCAGTTGCTAACTTTGAAGACGTGCCAGGCAGAATCGGGATCGACCCGGACGTTATGCTCGGAAAGCCAGTCATTCGCGGCACCTGCATCCCGGTCGAGATTGTGCTCCGTAAGCTCTCCGACGGTGCCACCACGCAGGATCTCCTTTCTGCTTACCCTCGCCTGACGCCGGACGACATTCGCGCCGCACTGGTCTATGCGACCGATACTATCGCCCACGAGAGACTGGTCGCCCTGGCCTGAAATCACAGTGCGTTTCCTTGCTGACGAATGTTGCGACTACGCCGCTGTTGATGCGCTTCGGCAAGCGGGACATGACGTGCTCGCAGTGGCCGAATTCCAGCAGCGCTCCGTTGACCGTGAACTTATGGCGCTTGCGCCCGAGACAGACAGAATTCTGCTCACGGAAGACAAAGATTTCGGCTGGCTCGTCTTTGCTGCACGTACGGATTCGCCCCGCGTGGTTCTTCTTCGGTTTCCGGCGTCGGCCCGGTCACGCCTGGCCGTTCGATTTCCAACGTGGTTCAGCTTTAAGCGCCTGCCGGGGGCCTGATCCCGCCCGCGGAATCGACACGCCGCAGGGCAACGCGCCGCCCACAAACACCCATTCGCTAAGATAGAACGGATGGCGAATATCGGCGAAGTATTCGGCGCGGCTTCCGCAGTCGTTAAGGGCATGGGCATCACCTTCAAGGAGATGATGCAGCCCACGGTGACCGAGAATTATCCGGACGAGCCTCCGAAGTTACAAGAACGGTTCCGTGGTGTGCATGAACTGCAGCGCGACGAAAACGGGCTCGAAAAATGTGTGGCATGTTTCCTCTGTGCGGCCGCGTGCCCCTCGAACTGTATCTACATTGAGGCGGCTGAGAATACCGAAAAGGTCCGAATCAGCGGCGGCGAACGCTACGCGCAGGTCTACAACATCGACTACAACCGCTGTATTTTCTGCGGTTTCTGTGTCGAAGCCTGCCCCACCGATGCCATTACCCACGGCCACGGTTTTGAGGTTGCCAGCTACAATACCTCCACGCTGGTAAAGCGCAAAGAGGACATGCTGGTCAAGATTCCCGTCGGCGCGAAGCCCCCGGTTATTGCAGATTCAGTCGAAGCCGGCGCACACTAAGCTTCATCTCATGAAGTGCAACAAGGCCGCGACCTTGTTTTGAGGCCGGTATGTTTAAGACGATTCGGGAACAACTCGACACCATCTTCCGGGAAGACCCGGCAGCGAAGAGTGTCCTCGAAATTTTCCTCTGCTACCCCGGCTTCCACGCCATCCTGATCCACCGCGTCGCCCACCAGCTCTACACCGCCGGCATCCCCATCCTGCCCCGGTTTATCTCCCAAATCGCCCGCTTCCTCACCGGAATTGAGATCCACCCCGGTGCCACCATCGGTCGCCGTTTCTTCATCGACCACGGCATGGGCGTCGTCATCGGCGAAACCACCGAAATCGGCGACGATGTCCTGATCTACCAAAACGTAACCCTCGGCGGGACCGGCAATGAAAGGGGCAAACGCCACCCCACCCTCGGTAATAACGTCGTCGTGGGCACCGGCGCGAAAGTTCTGGGCGGCATCCACATCGGTAACAATGTGAAAATCGGCGCCGGCTCCGTCGTCGTCCACCCCGTCCCCGACCACTCCACCGTAGTCGGCATCCCCGGTCGCGTCGTTCGTTTCCGCGCCCCCGAAGGCGTCCTCGACCACGGTATGCTCCCCGACCCCGAGGGCCAGGAAATCGAAGACCTCAAGAGTCGCGTCCACGACCTCGAAGAGCAGATCAAAGCCATTCTGCACGTCCGCCAGTAGCCCCCCCCATGAATATTCATCTCGTAGATGGAACATACGAACTGTTCCGCCACTACTTCGCCGTCCCCTCTTCGAAGAACGATGGAGGCCAGGAGATCGGCGCAGTCAAGGGAGTCCTGAACTCCGTGCGCTCGCTCATCCGCAGCGGTGCCACCCACGTCGGCGTCGCCACAGACCACGTCATCGAATCCTTCCGCAATGACCTCTACGCGGGCTACAAGACCAGCGAAGGCATCCCCGAGCCACTCCACTCCCAGTTCCCACTCCTCGAAAATGCACTCCGGGCCATGGGCGTCACCGTCTGGGCGATGGTCGAATACGAAGCCGACGATGCTCTCGCGTCAGCCGCCCGGAAAGCCGCCGAAGACCCGCGCGTCGAGCAAGTCTTCATCTGTACCCCCGATAAGGACCTCGCCCAGTGCGTCGTCGGCGACCGGATCGTCCAGTTCGACCGCCGCCGCGAAATCATCCGCAACGAAGCCGGAGTCATCGAGAAATGGGGAGTCAAGCCAGAGTCGATCCCCGACTACCTCGGAGTCGTCGGAGACTCCGCCGACGGCTTCCCCGGCCTCCCGGGCTGGGGACCCAAAGCAGCAGCCCTGACCCTGTCGAAGTACGCACACCTCGAAAACATCCCGAAAGACCCACGCGATTGGGACCCGTCCATCCGGGGAGCCAAGCGCCTCCACGACGTTCTATCCGCCAAATGGGAAGAAGCCCTGCTCTACCGCAAGCTCGCCACGCTGATAACCGACGTCCCCCTCTTCGAATCCGTAGACGATATCGAATTCAAACGCTGACGCATGGAACACTTCGCCATCGTGATTCATCAGGAACCCGAAGGCGGCTTTTGGGCCGAAGTCCCGGCCTTTCCCGGTTGCTATTCCCAGGGAGAGTCAATCGATGAACTGAAGGCGAATATCCGCGAAGCAATAGAGGGTGTCCTGGAAGTCCTCGGTTCGGAAGGCAAGCATCCGGAACGAAACATCCAGATCCTCGACGTAGCGGTGTGACAACGCGTCACGGGTCAAAAGGCTAACGCGACTGTCATGTGGCGAGCCAGTCTTCCTGTTCTACAACCGTCTCTTGCGCACTCTTGGCAGTGCCAACTTGGTCGATTTCTTGCCATATGATCTGTTTGGAAAGTTCACGACTGATTGCGCGACACCGCGCGTCGAAAAACTTTCCATACTCATCTGTCATCACGCCGAACGTCGCGTTCAACTTAATCAGGTGAGTGGACAGGCATTTCTCAATCTCGGAGTTCTTCCTGATGAACTCTTTCATGTAAGTCTTCGGGGACTTAGCTTTGATGAGACGCTTGTTCAGGAAATCGTCAACCAACGTGATGTTCGCCACATGGTTAATCCGCGAAGGATCTTCACCCCGCTTTTCCAACCATGACTTTGGAAAGAAATGATGGTAGTTCTTACTGTTTGCCTGTTTCAAGAAAGCGTTGTCCAGGCGAACTATAGAGTTGTCCACAAATGACTTGGGCTCCTTGTGGGCCAGAACGCACAGGATAGCCTTTACAAAGCTTCGGCTCGTGCTGAAGTAACCTTCGTCCCTAATAAAGCCTGGGCTTGCATCGATGGCCCAGTCATAGATAGGTAATTTGTTTTGCAGGATTCCATCAATCTTCACGATATCCTGCGCTATCCGAGTTTCGAGAGACTGGGAATAGCGCCCACCGAGCGATACCCGCCAAAAGTAATCTTGCATGAATTTTTGGCGATCGCCCGTGGGCTTGTCTGGGTGCTTGTAGAAAAAGTATGCAAAGGTTATGACGAGCGCCGGGTAGGGCAACAGCCGCGAAACAGGAATGCGGTAATAGTTTCTGAAGTAGTCCACGCAAGCGTGGATGGCGGAAACCGCCTTCGGCCACGTGTTGATCACCTCGTCCTTAGGCAGGCTAAGAATCGTCTTCTTCCGGCAGTCTCCACGAATGATGACAGCCACCGTCTGCAGAATAGTGGCGGAAGAAAAGGTGTCGTAGTTTACAGCTTGCAACTCAGTG
>RGPS01000082.1 GCA_010084195.1 Terriglobia bacterium | reverse complement strand
TACCTCAGTCCGGCTCAGTTCGAAGAAAACTGGTACAGGGCAGAAGCAGCGGTCAGGCTATAACGAATTAAGGGATACGGATTCTGAGGGCAAGGTCACAAGCACGATCGGATTCTTCCCCTCTTCGCGAGCCTCGTTTATGGCCGCCCGGGAAAAATGGCCCGTTGTGACAACGGCTCCCCGCGCGAAAGGCTGCAAGCTTCCCCGCAATTCCGCCACTTCTCTTCTGCCAACTGAATGCAGCCAACGCTTTGCCTGAACCTGGACCACAGTATTCGCGATTGCCCACATCGCTGGTCCTGCTTTGGCGGTTACGTCGATACCACCGTCTGCGCTGAACTTTGTTGCGTAAACATCAGCAAACCCGCAATGTTCTAACAGGTGCTTGATGAACAACTCAAATCCTCGCGGGTCGAGAGACAGTAGCTTACCCCGGATGCTTTCAAGGCGTTCGAACTCACCCGATTGCTGAGCGGTCTGCTGGATTATCTCATCATCATCCGGATCATTGGCGCGCTTGCTCCTTGACGCTGAGAGGACCGCACATGATAGAGCCGAGTCGTTGGCAAGTGGCACGACTTCGGGGTCGTCATGCAACCGGAGTTCGAAGATCCAAACCTTGCGAGCTTTGCCATCGACGTCAAGCTGCGTGTCCGGATAGTGGCGAAGGTACTCGAGGAGCCCAAGGTATTTCCACCGCCTGGCTCCGACCGCTTTGTCTCGCCGGCTTGCGATCAGAGAAAAGCCGTGGAGCGGGAACTTTTGTTCCTGCTGCTCAATCAAACGTCTGTTCGGGCCCGACAGAGTTTGTTCGCCGATCTTACCTGCCGCCGTGTAGGTGAGAGTCTTACCCTCCAACCCAACCTATCGTTGTAAGGATTCTCTCCAGCACCATGAAGACCTTCACGGGCAGTCATGATCGCGGCGCGGACAACCCCTCCGGCCGTGGCTCCTGATACCTTGGGATAGCTGTATGACGAACCAGATCACCCTACGCCACAGATCGGACACCGAAGAGATCGCGGCACGACGCCAGGAACTCGCGGAGCTTCTGACGACCCTGTCAGAAAGGGAGCTGGCGGTGTCCGCGCTGTGGCATGAACTGGCGGAAACAGAAGCACGTTACATCCGGGAAGTGGGCTCCCTTTACGAGGTACTGGATGCGTTAAACCGGCGAATCTACGAACTGCGGACGCTGCGTAACCCGACGCTGGCAGACGACCAGGACCAGTGCAGCGATCAATCGCACGGCTGCGGAGGGTCGGCGGCTCCGACCTCCACCGAGTTGAAGTCACTCTACCGGGATGCCGCCCGGCGACTGCACCCGGATCTGGCGGAAACTCCGGAGGAGCAGAAGCGCCGGACGATGTTCATGGCGGAGGCCAACCGCGCGTATCAGCTCGGGGACGCCGAGGCGCTGCAGCGCATCCTGGAGGACTTCGATTGTGCGGGGGACGTGCAGCCCGGCCAGGCGAGGGGAGCGGAACTGCTGCGTCTGATCGGGCAGCTGCGTGACGGCAGGGCGCGACTGGCGGAGCTGAATCGAGAGGACGAGCGCTTGCGTTCGACGGAGGTCTTCCGCTTGCGCCGGGATATCGCGGACGCAGAACCGCACGGTCGTGACTTGCTCGGAGAAGTCGCCTACACAATCCGGGGACAGATCAGCCGGGCGGAGCGAATTCTCGCCAGCCTGGAAGGTAAGGTAGCAAAAGAAATACCTCTGCCGCCGCTGAGCACGTAGCGGAGGGCCAGGGGCGGCTCAATTCGGCTCATGCGCTATCCAAACCACTTTGGCTCTGGTCTTCTTTGATCCTGTTTCGATTCTCGCTCAATCTCGACACCGTCCGAAGCGGAACAGCGGCCCCCAGGCCGTCATAGGGTCCCCGAAGGCTCTCGCGCCCGCATGGAAACGCTCCACGCTACTTCTGGTCGGGTCTCCTGCTCGCCGTGGTGATAGCGGCGACATGGGTGGAAGTTTGGACCGAAACCAAGGTTCCCGGCCAGCGTGAACACGAACCAGCGATCAGGCGAAAAGATCCTTCAGGCTGGTCACTTCGAACAGACGGGCGGTGATGGTGTCGAGTTCGTCAGCATTCATGGCACGAATTCGCCGGACGGTGGAGGGCGGCAGCTCGCCAAAACGCCGGGCAAGGAGACGAAGTACGAGTTCGCTCGCACCTTTCTGTTGGCCTTTCTCGATCCCTTCTTTGACGCCTTCCCTGTGGATGGGGCCAAAGATGGTGTGGCGGTTGATGTCGATGAGGACGGACATTTGCTCGATCGCTCTTTCCATTATTACTCTTAGCTGGCGAAGCCCCGCAAGCAGCAACAATTCAGCGATCAGCGTGGCGCGCTGGTCGATTGAGGCTGCATGGATTCGTTGCAGAATGCTCCGGATCGTTTCGCGGCTGTCGGCGAGCCGGGTGAGGACGGCCAGAATATTGTCTTCCAGGTGGGGACTGGCGAGGAGTTCTGCGGTGGAAATATCGCGGATGTCGAAGATTCGGCAGGAGTAAGACCAGTTGTTGCGGTATCGAACGATATCGCCGGTGGATTGCGAGCGCGTATTCGGCCACGCGGAGGGCCATTCGCGGGTCGTTGCGGCTCTGGAATTCAATGTGGACGAGGTGTCCCTCGGCGGTGCGCCCAAGCAGGTCCACGTGCCGGGTGCGGACTTCAGGGAGTTCGGTGGGGAGCCATTCGGCGATGCGGACGCCAGTGAGGCGGGCGAGAAAGCCTGTCTGGAGCTGGCGCTGCAGAAGGCTCTTGAGGGCAATGTCGAACTGATTCACGAGGCCACCGGAATATTAGTGGCAGTGAAGTCGCTTTTTTCTCAGGGAGATTGCAGTTAGCGCCGCTTGACCGCAGCGTGGCCGTGGCGGCAGGTTCTGCCAGCTGGTTTGACACCGACCAGGGTCAGGGCCCGGGTTGCGGAAGTTGGGCGGGCAGCGGGGTCGCGGCTTAGCAGGGAGGCGACGGCGGCGGCGAAGCCGGCGGGGACGTTGGTGAGACGCGGAGCGTCTTTGGTCGCGCGGCGGATGGCGGCAGGCAGAAGCTCTTCTTTGGGCCAGGGACGGTTGCCGGTGGCCATTTCATACAGGATGGCACCGAGAGCAAAGAGGTCATCGGCAGGGGTGGCGGGTTTGCCTTCGAACTGCTCGATCGACATGTAGTCGGGCGAGATTGCGGTGCCGCAGTTGCCGAGGTCAACGATGGCAGGCGACAGGTCCTTGCGCAGGACGATGTTACCGGGTTTGAGGTCTCCGTGCACGAGGCCGGCAGCATGGATGGCATCGAGACCAGCGGCGATGCCCCGGGCGATGCGCTCCAGTTCGTCGCCCGGAAGCGGACCGCGAGAGATGCGCCGTGCCAGGGTCTCGCCTTCGATGTACTCCATGACCATGGCCTGGAGGACCCTCGCCCGGCGGGGCTCCAAAGTGAAGAGCTCATCCACACGGCGGACATTGGGGTGATGAATGGCAGAGGCCGCCGCGTACTCGGCGCGGAGGGGGCAGGTGCCCGCCGCCGCTTCGCTACCCGGGTAGGCGATCTTCAAAGCCACGGAAGTACCGGTTTCGCTCTCGGCATGGCACACAGTGGCGGTCCCCCCGTGGCCCAGTTCGCTGAGGATGCGGAAGCGTCCGGCGACGGTACTGCCGGGGCCAAGAGGTTCTTCGTTTTTGTCGACAGGCATTGTCGGTGAGGGTCCTTCCGTCGGTGAGGGTCCTTCCGGAGATTGGCTGAGGTACCAGAGATCCTCCACGGCATCGCGAAGTTGCCTGTCTGCGCCGCAGACCGCGAGGGCAAGGGCGAGACTTGGCGCGACGTTGAGAATCGATTGGGCGGCCTGGTTCAGGTTCATGGCGTTATCCGAGCCGTTGGCTAACCGATCAGGTCGAGGAGGAGCGCTTTCGCTACGGCCCATTTCCGGCGTGTCTGCCGGACCGATAAGCCGATGACCTGAGCTGTTTCTTCTTCGTCGAAGCCGGCAAAGTAGCGGAGTTCCACGATCCGCGCCAGTTCAGGCCGGGTGGCTTCGAGCTGATCGATGGCACGGGAGACAAGGATGACCGTAGTTGGGTCTTTCGCGACTCCGAGTTTGCTGTCCTCGATATCGATGCGTTCGAGGCCACCACCGTGGACGACAGCAATTTTCCGGCGAGCCCAGTCAGTGAGCCAGTTGCGCATGACACGTCCGGCCAGATGGACGAAGTGCCGGGTGTCGATGATTTGCGGTCCGGCCGTTTTGGCGAGAGCCAGGTAGGCCTCGTGAACCAGCACAGTGGGGCTGAGCGAGTGTCCCCGATGCTCGCGGTGGAGGTAGAAGAGAGCCTGCGACCGGAGATTCCGGTAGAGGGTTTCGAAAAGCTCGTCCTGTGAGTACGTTCGGGCCTGGGGTTCGGGGATAAGTGCGGTTGCGGCTGATGCCATGTTGGATCTCCTCCCAACTCCTTCAAGCGTGAAGGAGTTGAAAATAGAGACAGGAATGAGACAGGAATATTACTAAAACTCCTTCAGAAATATTCCGGGGGGCCTACGCACAACTCTTCCGATCAAATCCCTCGGGCAACGCTGCGGGGCAACTGCTGAATACAAGTCTCGGATAGCAGTTGCTTTTCTCCTTTTCTTCGCCTACCATAGCCCTAAGATGGCGCTCACCAAAAGACAGAAGGAAGTACTGGAGTTCATTGCCGATTACCAGGTGGAGAACGACGGGGTTTGCCCCAGCTATGAAGAGATAGCGCGGGGTATGAAACTGGCTTCTATCGCGACGGTCTACAAGCACATCTCAGCGCTGCAGACGCGGAACTACCTGACGCGACGGGACAACCAGAGCCGGTCGCTGGAGATCTCGCCCCGTTTTTTACAGGAACAGCGCCGCAACAAGATGAAGCAGTCGCTGGATGTTCCGGTGCTGGGGTCCATTGCGGCCGGGCAGCCGGTGCATGCGTATGAAGACAAGTCGATGTTGAGCTTCTCTGACTACGTGGGGCACAAGGACACCTACGCTCTGCGGGTGCGGGGGAATTCGATGATCGAAGACCACATCTGCGAAGGCGACATGATTCTGGTGGAGAAGGCCGACGTGGCGCGGGACGGGGAGATTGTGGTGGCGCTGGTGGGTGGGGATGAGGCGACGCTGAAGAGGTTTTATCGGGAGCCCGGGAACATGATTCGGTTGCAGCCGGCGAATGCTTCGATGAGCCCGATTCGAGTACCTGCCGAGGATGTTTCCATCCAGGGCAGGTTGCTCGCGGTTTTACGTAAGTACTAGAGAAAACTACAGCGCGGCGAGGCGCTGGCGATATTCAAACTCGGCGCGGAACCAGTCGTCGGCGGAGTTGCCGCCCTGGTCGCCACGGGCTTCCCAATATCCATAAGCAATTTTCGCGATTGCTTCGTTTGGATTTTCCTGCGGAGTATTCATCGCAACGGGGGATTCGATCGAAACGGGGGATTCAATAACAACGGGGTCGGAGGAGGCAGCGAACTTGCTGTGACGCGCGCTGGTAACACGAGTGGCCGAAGGGCGTACCGCACGAGGCTTTTTCACAGCAGGTGCAACACCCTGTTCGACGGCAGTTTTTTTGGTCATGTTCAATAATATCATTAGCAGGATTAATGGATTATTACGGGACGGTTATGTTTTTACGCAGTCCGGATGCGAGCCTGGGCCTGCTGGCAGCGGGTCTGGGTGTCATCATGCTGGAGTTTGTGAGGCCGGGCTGGGTCCTGCCGGCGGTGTTGGGCTGCCTGATGGTGGTGTTCGGCATTCATTCGCTGACGCAGTATCCGCTTGAACCGAAGGGCCTGGTCCTGATAGCTGCGGGGTTCCTGCTGTGTGCGTTGGAAGCGCGGGTTCAGGCGAAGGGCCTGCTGGGTGCAGCCGCAGGAGTCTCCCTGTATTTTGGAGCGGTGCACCTGGTACGGGGCGAGCAAATCCACACGGCGACGGCGCTGGCGACTGCCCTGCCCCTGGCTGCACTGCTATCCATTCTGTTAACGCTGGCGTGGCGCGCGCGTCAAAATAAGCGCAACACGATATTCTGAGAGGGCGGAGAAACATGAAGCAAGACGACGAAAGAGAACTGGTACTCGGCAATAAGCAACTCCTCAGTCTGTTCTTTGTGGCTGCGGTTCTTTGCGGAGTGTGCTTTGCCATCGGGTATATGGTCGGCCGGAATACGTCGAAAGTGCCGTTGCCTGCGGACCAACAAGCCGGGACCACTACAGAAGGTCGCCGCACGCAGGCAGACGCCTCCCCGGAGTCCACGGTGCCGCCGACGGAGCCGCCCGTTACAGGTCTCGCAGAGACGAAGTCGGCAGAGACGAAGCCTGCGGCAGAGGCTGATGCGCCGCAGACCAGCGCGATCGAACCCAAGTCTGCAGTCTCCGAGCCAAAAGCTTACGACAAAAAGGCAGAAGCCGCGAAGCCGGTCGCTGACGACCCGCTGGTGGTTACGGCACCGGAAGCGGGCGCTTCGTACCTGCAGGTGGCAGCGCTGCCTCGCGAAGATGCCGAAGGCATGGTGAAGACCCTTCGAGGGCAGAAGTTTCCGGTAATCATGGCGATGAGTCCGAAGCGGGCCTTTTTCCGCGTGCTGGTTGGGCCCTACCGGCAAACCGTGCAATTGTCAGACGCGAAGTCCAGACTGAAAGCCCTTGGCTTCAATGGGGCCTTCGTACAAAAACAGTGACGCCGGACCTGGTCCAGATCGGGAATGCCCGGCCGCGGCTGCCGGAGTGGGCGCGACGTCCGCGAACGCATTTCGAGTCCCTGAACAAGCTAAAGACGGAGTTGCGGACGCTGAACCTGCATACAGTGTGCGAGTCCGCGCGCTGCCCGAACATTCACGAGTGCTTCCATCGGGGTGCGGCCACGTTCATGATCCTGGGCAATTTGTGTACCCGCGGGTGTGGCTTCTGTTCTGTGCCGAAGGGGAATCCGCGCAAGCAGGACATGCGGCTGGATCCGGCCGAACCGGCAAATGTTGCCCGGATGGCGGCTGCCATGAAGCTGAAGTACGTAGTGATTACCAGTGTGAATCGCGATGATCTGGAAGATGGCGGTTCTGCACACTTTGCGGAGACCGTACACCTGGTTCGGGCAGCGGTGCCGGAGGCTCGGGTGGAGGTTCTCACACCAGATTTTGACGGCAATTTGAGCGCAGTGGCCCGGGTTCTGGATGCCGGTCCCGACGTTTTTAACCACAACATGGAAACCGTGCCCAGGCTCTACCGAAAAGTTCGGCCACAGGCAGATTATCGGCAATCGCTGGAAGTTCTGCGTTTCGCCCGTGAGCATCGGCCCGAGGTCCTGACCAAGTCCGGTTTCATGGCGGGCCTGGGCGAGACGGCGGAAGAAGTGCACCAGTTGCTGCGCGACTTGCGGGAGCAGGATACGGATGTCGCGACCATCGGGCAGTATCTGCAGCCCACCCGACGTAATTTGCCGGTAGCGGGGTATGTGACGCCGGAGCAATTCGACGCCTACAGGGACTTTGGGTTGTCGCTTGGCTTCCGTATGGTTTTCAGCGGGCCGCTGGTGCGGAGTTCCTATATGGCGGACGTGGTGAGCGAGCAGGCGCAGCAGGCGTGATGGGGAACTGGCTGTTGTCGGGGTTATCGGCGCTGCTGTTGTTGTTACTGTTTCCCCGTCCGCTGCTGCCGTCGGTCTCGCTGGCGCTGCTGGCACCCATAGCTCTGACGCCTCTGATAATTGCCTGCACGCGCGAGACACGCTGGAAACAGCGTTTTCTGCTGGGGTATGTGGCCGGGTTCCTCTACTGGTGCGGCATGTGCAGCTGGATTGCGGGGACGGCGGCACAATACGCGGGAGTGAGCGGGTTTGTGGCGGCGTTGCTGCTGGTGCTGTTCAGCCTGCTGAAGGGTTTGCAACTGGGGATATTCGCCGCGCTGGCAGGGCGGGTACTGACAAAGTGGTATGCCCCTCCTGCGCTGGCGGCACTCTGGGTGGCGCTGGAATGGACGCATCCGTATACCGGCTTTGGCTGGTTGAATCTGGGCAATGCGGGGAGTGATCTGTCGTTGTTGCTGCGGCTGGCCCCGGTGACCGGGGTATGGGGCCTTTCGTTTGCCTTTGCGCTGATGAGTGCAGTGATTGCGTACGTAATTCTGCGGCGGCGGGGCGCGAGTCTGTGGCTGTTAGCGCTGGCGGGCTTGTATCTGCTGCCCGACGTTCCGGAACCAACGGAGGGTGACGCGAGAGCGGTGCTGGTGCAGCCGAATCTGGACGGTGACACGCTCTGGACCAGTGAACTGCTGGAGGCTACCGAAGCGCAACTGCGGGCACTTTCCACGTCACCTGTGGTGATGACGGGCGAAACCGACCTGATTGTGTGGCCCGAAATGCCGGTGCCGTTTTACGTAACGGACATGGCTTTCCGAAACTTCCTGACGACGGTGTCGGCGACAGCACGGGTTCCGATTTTGACGGGTGCTGTGGCTCGGGCTGCGCATGGCCTGCCGCTGAACTCGGCATTGCTGGCCGGGGTGGACGGGGAGACGATCAGCCGCTACGACAAGGTACATCTGGTCCCGTTTGGGGAGTTTGTTCCGTGGCCGTTTGAGGCGATTACGCAGAAAGTTTCGTCGGAGGCCGGCGACTTTGCAGCAGGGTCGCAGGTGGTGGTGTCGAAGGTCGGCAACCACAGGATCGGGACCTTCATCTGTTACGAATCCGTGTTCCCGACGTATATCCGGGAGTTCGTACAGGGTGGCGCGGAGGTGCTGTTCAACATCTCCAACGATGCGTGGTTCGGCACCACCCCCGCACGTTACCAGCACTTGCGGATTGTGAGGATGCGGGCCGCCGAAGTACACCGCTGGATTGTGCGGGCTACCAATAACGGGGTGACAGCGGCTATTGACCCGGCCGGCCGGGTGGTGAAGTCGATGCCGGAGTTTCGCCAGGCTGCGGCGCGAATGCCTTATGGATACCGCTCGGACCTGACGTTCTACACGCGCTTTGGCGACTGGTTTGTGGGGATCTGCTGGACTTTCTGCGCGTTGGTCTTTGGGGGAAGCTGGATCTGGACGAGGCCCTGAGGCGCGTCATCTTCCTCGTCATCATCCGCCTCTTCGAACTGTTCGTCGGAGTCTTCCGGAGCGTCATCGTCCGGAGCAACCACGGAATAAATCATGTCGAGCTTGTCCTGAAGAATGCCGTTGAGTTCTTCCAGCTGGCGAATGCGCTCCAGTAGTTCCTTTTCGCGGTTCATTCCTTTATTGTTGCGTAGTCGAAACCCGCGTTCTGAATGATGATGCCGAAGGCTTTGCGACGGGAGATGCTCATCAAGCGGCGTACGTAGTAGTCGGAAAAGATCTTTTCGCGGATAGAGCGGTCGACATCGGTACGATCCAGTTCGAATACTCTCTAACCTGGGGGGCCCCAACCACCCCCGCCTGGGGATTCGATGCGCAGGGTATCGGCCTTTCGGATTTCGAAACGGATTTTCGCGTCCAGGGTTCGCTCGGCGCCAGTTTCACCATCAATGAGAGTATTGCAGCCAGGGGCACCAGGACCCCCTCCGGCCAGACCCCAGGGGCCACGGGTCCGCCGGTCTGACAGGATCGTCACCTCAGCCGGTTCCAGGAAGCGAAGTTCGCGGCGAATCCCCTCACCGCCGGGGTGTTGGCCGGGGCCGCCAGAACCAGTGCGGGTGGTGTAAGCCTCGACGCGCAGGGGATAGGCATGTTCGAAGGCTTCGACAGGCGTGTTCCAGCTATTGGTCATGTGCGTGTGGGTGGCGGAACGTCCGGGGCCCCGGACGGAGGCCCCCATGCCGCCCGCAATGGTTTCGTACCAGGCGAAAGGGCGGTTGCGGAGGGTGTCCCAGCCCCCGAAACTGAGGTTGTTCATGGTGCCCGAACTGGCGGCGGGGATGCGGTCCGGAAGGGCCTGGGCGAGGGCCCCGAGAATAGTGTCAGTGATGCGCTGCGACGTCTCCACATTGCCGGCCGCCATGGCAGCAGGGAGGCCTGCGTTGACGATGCTGCGCTCCGGGGCGATCACTTTAATGGGGCGGAGCAACCCGGCGTTGTAGGGCACGTTCGTTTCGATGAGACAGCGGAAGCAGTACATGGCAGCTGCGATGGCGATGGCGTAGTTGGCGTTCACCGAGCCCGCTACCTGAGGACTGGAACCGGTGAAGTCCACCTCGGCAGAATCACCCAGGATGCGCAGAGTGACGGCAATCTTTACCGGCTCGGGGGTGATGCCGTCGCTGTCAAGAAAGTCTTCGAAATACCAGGTACCCCGCGGAATGGCGGAGATAGTGGCGCGGGTGATGCGTTCGGTGTAGTCGAGGAGGCCCGCAATACTGCGCTGCACGCGGGGCAACCCGTAGCGCGCGGCGATTTCCCGGAGACGAACTTCACCACGGCGGCCTGCCATGATCTGGGCAAGGAGATCGCCTTCACGCTCTTCCGGGGTCCGGACATTGGCGAGGATCAGTTCAAGGACATCGCGGCGCATCTGGCCAGCCTGCATCAACAGGAGGGGGGGGATGCGGAGGCCTTCCTGGTAGATCTCGCGGGCCAGAGGCATGGAACCGGGGCTCATGCCTCCGACATCAGCGTGGTGGGCGCGGCTGGCGACGTAGAAAGCGGCCTTTTTTGCCTTGCCGAAAAACACCCCCGAGACGGCGGTGATGTCGGGGAGATGAGTGCCGCCCCGAAAAGGGTCATTCAGGATGACGACATCGCCGGGGCCGAGGGTAAACGCATTGAGCGCATGGCGGACGGAGAGCGGCATGGCACCCAGATGGACGGGCATGTGGTCGCCCATCGCAATGGTTTCACCGTCGGCATCGTAGACCGCGCAGGAGTAGTCGCGGCGTTCCTTGATGTTGGCGGAAAAGGCGGTGCGGCGCAGGACGGTGCCCATCTCTTCTGCAATGGAAACGAAGAGATTGCGGAAGATTTCCAGGTCAACAGAGCGTTCGTTATTTCGGGCCAATTAGTTCTTCTTGTCTTTGCCTGATGCGGGAGTGGGGGGAAGCGGCTTTTTAGACGGTTTCTTCACGGGAGCCGTGCCCCCGAGGCGAATTTCTTCGACATAGTCTTTGTCGCCGGGGCCAATATCGTTAACAGCGGTGGCAGGATCAACAACAGGCTCATCCTTAAACTCCTGGGCCTTGGCCTTGCAGGAGGCGACGTCAATGGCGAACGACGCAGTGGTCTCCCAGCGGTCGCCGTTGCGCTTCTGGACATCGTAGACGTTACGTTTGCTGTCGGATTTGAGGCGGAAGTTCTCATTTTCGAGGATGGCCGGAGCCCGGGCGATTTTGGGGAGGCGGTCACTGGTGGCACGAATCATCCAGCTTTCACCACTGGTTTCCGATTCATAGGAGATGTAGCGTCCGCTGGGGGCAGATTTCCCGGCGTCGAGGATCATTTCGCCGTGCGTGTGGGAATCGAACCAAAATTTGGCAACGGCTCCGGGCCCGCCATCTTCGGTGAGAGGGCGATTGCGCCAGGTGGCACCACCATCGGAGGTCACCAGAAAGAAGGGGTCATGGGGCAGAGGGTATTGCGATTCGCCGACGACCCAACCGTGTTCCAGATCGTAAAACTGGGATTGGCCGAGGCCCGACATACGGATACGGGGGGAGGGTTCGCGCCAGGTGAGGCCTCCATCGTCACTGCCGAGCAGGATGGAGGTGATGGTGCCGGAGGTAGCGTGGATATCACCTGCGAGGTAGATTTTGCGGCCTACGGGAGAGATGGAAGAGAGTTCCAGAAAGACGGCGCAGGGTTCCTGTTCGGTACAGAGGAGACCGACCGCCTGGAGTTCTTCTTCAGCACAAAGATAGGGAACTTTGATGGGCTCGCCGGTATTTTTCAGGACAACTGGCTCGTCTGCGGCCGCGGCAGCAAGCGCCGTCAGAGCGCAGGCGAGCAGAAGGAACTTCGGGCCGAAAAATCGCAGACCGGAAAACCGTAAACATTGGCGCAACATGTCTTGAGGCAATTTTACACCCGGAAGCGTCAGCAGATGTGGGGCAGAGCGGTGCCCCGGTTTGGGGCGGCTGGCGCTTGCTCAATAAAGTTGCCCCGGGGGGCCGCGCGATAGTGAACGACGGACGAGGAAGAAAGGGGCGCGGGGGAAACCGGGTTCAGACGATTTCTGGCGGACGCGACCGCGGTTCCGGTTGACTGAGTTGGCCCCGCCTTCACCGTTGGGGCTCGAAAATAGCGTGAGTCGCGCCCCGCGCTGCTATGCGTGGGCGTATTCGTTGTGGCCGGAAATGATCAGCAGGAGGTTGCCGCTCTTCGAGTGGAGCTCGGGATGGGTTGTGTCCTTGGCCATCACGACGAAATCTCCGGCTTCGTAAGCGACCTCGCCCCAGCGGATATCTCCCTCCAGGACAAGGCACTGCTCGTTCGCGCCATGGGAGTGGGTGGGCAGTTTCGCGCCGGGCTCCATGCGGATGAGGACGGTGGACTGTCCTGAGGTGCGGTCGCGGAACAGGGGACGGACATCAACACCCGGGAAACCAGCGCTGAGCCAGCCTCCTTCGTTACGACGGACATCGGCCAGCGGTCGCAGTTCTTCGTAGGCGGCCACTCGTGCCATCAGGCGGTCCCGGACAGAGGGCCGCGGAGCGGCAGGCGCGATGGCAGCCACCAGGGAGGCGACGGCTTCTTCCATCCTGCGGATCTGGCGGGGCTGGACAACGGACGCTTCACGGGGCGTGAGCATGCCGAGGGCGGCCAGAGAGGCGGTAGCTTCCAGCTCCTCCTGGCTTGCCTGATCCAATTCGGGTTCGACCATTTCGTTACCTTTCAGATCGCTGTTCATGCGCCCACTCCCTGCCCGACAGACCTCATGTTTTGATCGAGGAGGCTGCGCAGCCTGCCCACAGCCATCCGGATGCGGCTCTTGACAGTGCCCAGAGGCTGCCCCAGGTGGAGGGCAAGTTCGGAATGGGTGAAGCCGGAGAAAAAAGCGAGTTCGAGAACTTCCTGCTGTTCGGGGGGCAGGGTGCGCAGGACGGCTGCAACCTGGCATCGAAGGCGAGCGTCTTCGGTCTGGGTTTCGGGCGAAGAGTCTGGCGCAACGAGGCTGGCCAGTTCCACAGCATTAAAGGTGGGGGTATCTGCCTGGGCCTTCCGCTGGCGGATTCGGTCAATAGCCATGCTGCGAGCCATAATCACCAGCCACGCCTGAACGGAACCGCGTTCCGTATCACCGCGCGCCATCCGGGCAACGAGGTGGGCGAGAAACGCCGCCCTTGTCTCCGGCACGGATGTCACAGCAGATTCGGGAGGTTCGCGCATCAGTCCAAAGCGGGAAAATTGTGCCGCAGCGACCAGCATATCTAAAGCTACGGACGAAATGAATTCCGGATCACCGTTCGGGGCAGGAATTGGAGGGTCGGCAAATACCCCGCTTGCTGGCGCGGATGAAGCGGACAAGGTGCGCGGTGTCGTCACCCGGCAGGGTTTGTTCGATCTGCGACAGCGCATCAATGAGCTTTAACCCCTTCTGATACAGCAACTTGTAGGCACGCTTCAGGACTGTGACACGGGCTGCGGTAAAGCCCGCACGGCGTAGTCCCACAACGTTCAGGCCAACCGGTTCCACGTTAAAGCCGGAATATAAAAAAAATGGCGGAACATCAAGATTGACTCGCGTATTGCCACCCAGCATGGCGAGGCGACCGATTTTGGAGAACTGGTGGATGACGACGCCGCCCGAGATGAAGGCCTGGTCCTCAATATCGACGTAGCCGGCCACAAGGGCACAACTGGCGATGACCACGTTATTACCGATTGTGGAATTGTGGGCGATGTGGCCCGACGTCATGATGTAGTTGCCGTCGCCGAGAGAGGTTACAGATTCGGGTTGCGTGCCGCGGGAGATGGTGTAGTGCTCGCGGATCTTGTTGCCGTTGCCAATGCGGAGGTAGCTGCGGTCGCCCTTGAAGTTCTTATCGAGGGGATCGGTTCCAAGGACGGTGCCTGCCGAGATTTCGTTATTTTCGCCGAGCGTGGTCCAGCGCTTCACGTAGACGTAGGGTTCCAGAACGCAGCCCGCGCCGATAACCACGTCGCTTTCCACCACGCAGAACTCACCGATGCGCACACCAGGGCCAATGATGGCGTCGGGATGGATGCGGGCGGTGGGGGCGAGGGTCGCCGAGGGATCATGCACGAAACCATGATAGCGATGACGGCTGTGGAGAGCCTTTACGCTTCCTTGCGCCCATTAAGCTTTCTTCATACATCCCTCATAAGAGAGGAATCCTCCATGCCGAACGAAAAGTTCCAACAGGCCAATCGATCTCACACCAGTCTGCTGGCCGCCGCTGAAAAGAAAGCGCTGATCTGGACGGCTTCCAGACTTCCGGAATGGGTGAATTCCGACCAGCTGACGGGGCTGGGATTTGTCGCCCTGGTGGCAGCAGGTTTGTGCTACTACCTCGCCAGCAGCCACCCGCAGGCGCTGCTTTGGGTGATTCCGTGCCTGATTATCAACTGGTTTGGGGATTCGCTGGACGGGACGCTGGCTCGAGTCAGGAATCAGCAAAGGCCCCGATACGGCTTCTATGCAGACCATATTCTGGACGCCATTGGAACTTTCTTCCTGATTTCGGGGCTGGCATTTTCGGGCTACATGTCGCCGGGCGTAGCGTACGCTTTCCTGATCGCCTATTTCCTGCTGTCGATTGAGATTTACCTGGCGACGTACACGCTTGGCACGTTCCACCTCTCGTATTGGAGCTTTGGCCCGACGGAACTGCGGATCCTGCTGATTATTGGGAACCTGTTTGCGCTGCGGAATCCCTGAGCGAAGGTGGGCGAGATCCAATTCCTGTTTTTTGATGTGGGCTTTGCAATCGGCACAGTAGGGGTGTCGGTGATCCTGATTCAGGCGGTGGTGCGGCATACCAGGATGTTGTATCGCGAGTTGCGGATTTGACGCGTTGGTGGCGGTTTAACGCCATCGGGGTATTGGGTCCCGGGCTGCAGCTATTGGTGCTGCAGGGCCTGCTTAGGCTTGGCGTGCACTCCCTGGTGGCGACCGCGCTGGCGGTGGAACTGGCCATTCTGCATAACTACTTCTGGCACCTGAAGTGGACCTGGCCGGATCGCGGCAAGCTCAGCCGCAGAAGTGCATTTGTGCTCTTCCTTCTGGCCAACGGGACGGTCTCGCTGGTTTCGAATGTTGTGATGATGCGGGTGTTGGCAGGACAGTGGCATGTCGCTCCGCTGCCGGCCAACGGAATCGCCATTGCATCCACATCGGTAGTCAATTATCTGCTGGGCGACAGGTGGGTCTTCCGGGAAGTCCCACGCGGCTAAACTAGTTTCAACAGCAAGTTGTCAGACTGGCCCACAAACGGACCGGTCTACACTAAGCGCGGTACCAGGCACTGCCTAACCGCATGCTCGCGCGTCGTGGATCAGCACGGCTGAGGCGAAAAGGAGTGGACGTGCGACGTCTTCATGGCGATCAGCGGGCCAATGGCCCGTGGTTACTCCCTCACGGACCCGGAGGGTACCCCGGCTCGGCAAAATCAAGACTTTCCCAAGCCGGGTAAAACAAAAACGCCAGGCTGCTACGCGTGGTGGAGCGTGGGCCCGGCGAAAGCGGTCTCGGTGGAGCCGGATTCAAGCGCCGCCTCATCATCACGTCCCAACAACCGGAGGGCTGCTCCGGCTACGTTGCCGACGGTAAAGCCGAACTTCGCGAAAATCACGTCGCCGGGGGCGGAGGCACCGTAGGTATCGATGCCAATCTTGATCCCTTCATCACCAGACCAGCGGTCCCAGCCGAAGGTGGAACCAGCTTCGACGGTGACACGCTTTTTCAGCGTGTGGGGGAGGACAGCTTCACGGTAGGCCGCGTCCTGCTTCTGGAACAGGTCCATGCTGGGCATGGAGACGACGCGGGCTTTCACCCCGTAAGTCGCGAGTTTTTCCTGCGCTTTGACGCAGAGGCCGACTTCGCTGCCAGTGCCAATGAGGACTACCTCCGGGCTGCCGCCTTCTGCTTCGGCGAGGATGTAGGCCCCGTTGCTGAGGTTACCGGCGCCGGCGCGGGAGCGGTCCAGGTGGGGGACATTCTGGCGGCTCAGAATGATGGCGGTGGGGCCGTTGTGCTGCACGGCGAAAGACCAGGCTTCAGTAGTCTCGTTGCCATCGGCCGGACGGATGACAGAAAGAGCGGGGATGGAGCGGAGGCCCGCGAGGTGCTCCACGGGTTCGTGAGTCGGGCCATCTTCGCCGACGCCGATGCTGTCATGAGTAAAGACATACACCGCTCGAATACCCATGAGAGCGCCCAGGCGCACGGCGGGCTTCATGTAGTCAGAGAAGACGAAGAACGTGGCGCTGAAAGGCAGCAGCCCGCCGTGAGCTGCCATACCGTTGACGGCAGCCCCCATCGCGTGTTCGCGAACCCCGAAGGCCATGTTGCGCCCGGCGTAGCCCCAAACGCCGCCAACCGCCCCGGCAGCCCCGGCGGGAGTCAAGGGGGACTGGAAGTCGCCAAGACCTTTGAGGGCGGTGTTGGTGGAGGGATTCAGGTCAGCAGAACCGCCGACGATATTGGGGATTTTTTTGGCGAGGGCGTTCAGAACTTCGCCGCCGGCCACGCGGGTGGCGATAGCTTTGTCGGAGGGCTTCCATTGCGGAAGTTCCGCGTTCCAGCCTTCCGGCAGACCACCGCTAATACAGGTCTCCAGTTCCTTCGCCTCCGCCGGAAAAGCAGCGCGATAGGCTTCGAGCTCTGCGGTCCAGGCGGCCTGGGAGGCGGTACCGTCGGTTACAGCTTCGCGGAGGTGGGTGACGGCTTCTTCGGGGAGCCAGAATTTCTCAGTGGAACCCCAGCCGAGATTGGCTTTCGTGGCTGCGAGCTCATCGTCGCCGAGAGGACTGCCGTGGGAGGAGAAGCTGTCCTGCTTCTTCGGGCTGCCGAAACCAATGTGGGTCCGGACGAGGATGATCGAGGGCCGGGTCGAGTCAGCTTTGGCATCCTCAATGGCGGCAGAGACGGCTTCAACGCTGTTGCCATCTTCGACGGTAATGGTTTGCCAGCCATAGGCCTGGAAGCGCAGATCGACGCCCTCGGTGAAGCAAAGGTCAGTCCCGCCGGCAAGGGTGATGCGATTTTGATCGTAGAGGACGATGAGTTTGCCGAGCTGGAGATGGCCCGCAATAGAGGCCGCTTCCTGGGTAACGCCTTCCATGAGGCAACCATCACCGCAGATGGCGTAGGTGTAGTGGTCGACGATATTGTGGCCGGGCTTGTTATAGGTTGCGGCGAGCCAGGCTTCGGCCATGGCCATACCGACACCATTGGAGAAACCCTGGCCGAGGGGGCCGGTAGCGACTTCGACGCCGGGGGTGTGGCCGCGCTCCGGATGCCCGGGGGTCTTGCTGCCCCACTGGCGAAACGCCTTGATGTCGTCAAGCGACAGATCGTAGCCGGTCAGGTGGAGCAAGCTGTACAGCAGCATGGAACCGTGACCGGCGGAGAGGATGAAGCGGTCGCGATCAAACCAGGTGGGGTCGTGTGGGTTGTGCTTCAGGTGGCGCTTCCACAGGGTATAGGCCATGGCGGCGGCCCCCATGGGCATGCCCGGGTGGCCCGAGTTGGCATTCTGGACACCATCAGCGGATAGCATCCGGATGGAATTAATCGCGAGGTCTTCCAACCTCTGGTTCTGTGTTTGAGGCACGAATCCTATTTTAGCCGCGTTGTTCGGCTGGCGCTGGTGGCGGAGGGGGGAGGTGTCAGCGTTGTCGATAAAGGATGGGCGAAAGCCGCCGGGTCGGCCCGGTGGCTGTTGTGTTGAAGACGGGTTTGCCCGACACTGGGATGGCCCCTTCCTGATGGTCGGGGTTCGGTCACACTGGTAGTGACTATGGGGAATTCGGCCCCTCGGGTGGGGCGCTTCAAGCTACGGTCACGCGCAGGTCCGGGCTGGCGCAGCCGTGCGTTAACACAGTGGTGACGTCCGGGGGGACTCGGCCCGTCCGGTTGAGAGCTTGACACTACGGTCTCGCGCAGTTACAGCATCGCAGCGGGTGCGGCAAAGCAGTAGTGACGGCGGGGAACGCGGGGCGGTCAGGCCAGCCTGGTGCTTTGTTCCACGCGCGGCTCGTGACGTACCGGGAACCTGACCGATTTGGCCATAAAGCACGAGCGGGCGGCTATGTTGTGGAGTTCTGCGGCGCGTCTGCTGTCGGAAGTGGCACTGACCGTTACGGTCGGCCGCAGGGTCACTTCCGTGAAGACTCCGGAGCCGTCTGACTCTTCGAGCATCGTGCCGGAGGGGTTGTCTTCGTAGGCTTCCACCACGACTTCATTGGCTGCGCACAGATGGAGGTACCAGAGCATGTGGCACTGGCTGAGACTGGCGACGAGGAGTTCTTCGGGGTTGTAGCGGGTGGGGTCACCGCGAAACTTGGGGTCGGAAGAGCCGGGGATGGGGGCTAGTTTGCCGGGAGCGGACACTTCGTGGTCTCGCGAGTAGGCTGCGTAGTCGGCAGTGCCTGCACCCAGATTGCCGGTCCATGTGAGGTGGGTGCTGTAGTGGTGCGTTTTGGGCATAGCACCAGAAGAGGAGGGGTCGCGAAGCAACGGAGGCCGGTTTGGTAAGCTTGGCGTTTCCATTATGACTAACTACCTCGACATGACAGGCAAGACGGCGCTGATTACGGGCGCGTCTTCCGGTATCGGAGCCGCGACCGCGGCAGTCTTCGCCAACCTGGGCGCTCGCGTGGCCATTGGCTACCTCAAGAATGAAACGGGTGCGTTTGCGGTGCGCGACGCCATCCTTGCGTCCGGCGGCACAGCCATCGCGGTAAAGGGCGATGTCAGAAAGGCCAGTGACATTCGTGCGGTCGTGGACGAGACGGTGGCGCAACTGGGACCGATCGACATCCTGATCAACAACGCCGGCTGGCTGGTGGAGCGCCAGAAACTGGCCGATATCACGGAAGATCGCTGGGACGAAATCATGGATCTGAACCTGACGAGTGCGGTCCTGGCGACGAAGATGGTGGTGCCGTCCATGATGGAGCGGAAGTCGGGCTCGATTGTGAATCTGGTTTCGATTGCGGGCCGCAACGGAGGGGGCGCGGGAGCTCTGGCGTACGCCACGTCGAAGGGTGCGCTCATTACGTTCACCAAGGGGGTGGCGCGCGAGTTGGCCCCGCACGGCATTCGGGTGAACGGTGCCTCACCGGGCGTCATCGACACGCCGTTCCATGAGGTTTTCTCCACTCCGGAGATGATCAGGAGCTTCGTGGCAGGAATCCCGATGGGACGCACCGGCACGGCCCTCGAATGCGCCAAAGCGATTGCATTTCTGGCGTCGGACGCGGCAAGCTACATTACCGGGGAAACGCTGGAAATCAACGGCGGCCAGTTGATGCTGTAACTCGCTCGTTAAGATAGAACTTAAACAATATGAGTCCCCAGCAACAGCAGCCGAAGCTGCCCATACCCGGAGTGTCGAATCTGATTGCCGTTGGCAGCGGTAAAGGTGGCGTTGGCAAAACCACCGTTTCCGTAAATCTGGCCATTGCGTTGTCCCGTATGGGGTACCGCGTGGGCCTGATGGACGCCGATGTCTACGGCCCGAATGTGCCCCTGATGATGGGGACGAATCAGACGCCGACGGCGGTTGGCGAGCGTATTCAACCGCTCGAAAAATATGGCATCAAGCTGATGTCGATGGGCTTTCTCAGCCCCGGTGATAAACCGCTGGTGTGGCGCGGGCCGATGCTGCACAGCGTGATTCAGCAGTTTCTGCGGGGTGTGGACTGGGGTGAACTGGACTATCTGGTGATTGACCTGCCGCCGGGAACGGGTGACGTGCAGTTATCGCTGATTCAAACGGCGCCAGTGACGGGCGCAGTGATTGTAACCACCCCGTCCGATGTCTCGCTCGAAGATGCCCGCAAGGCTGTTCGGATGTTTGAGCAGGTGCGGGTTCCGCTGCTGGGGATCGTGGAGAACATGAGCTACCTGCAGTGCCCGCATTGCGACGAGCGCATTGATGTGTTCAGCAGTGGCGGGGGACGCCGGACGGCCACTGAGATGGGCGTCCATTTCCTGGGAGTGTTACCTCTGGATCCGGTCGTTCGGGTGGGGGGCGATACCGGCAGTCCGGTCGCCCTGGCAGGGCCGACGGATGTGCGAGCAAAGGGCTTCTATGAAATTGCCGAACAGGTGGTTCAGAATGCTCAGGCTGCTGCTGCCGAGCAGGGCCCGACGATGACGATCAGCGAATAGGCCGGACGGGGGAGGGCGAGGTTACTCGTCCTCTTCCTCATCCTCCGGCTCCTGACTGCCTTTCTTCGCTTTTGCGACAGGGGGAGCGACAGGCATATCTGCCACTTCCAGCATCTCTTCCTCGGCATCCGGATCTTCGCGGGGCGGTTCGTCTTCCGAGTCGTTACGGGTGTAGTAGTAGGTGTACTTGCTGTAAAGTTCGCCGGCTCGGGCTCCGTTGGCGACAATGCCAAGGACGTTATTCTCGCAGAGCGTCTGCATGGCCCGGATGACGTTGTCATACGTGGTGGAACCGATGCGCACCACAATCAGGATGCCGTCGGTGAGAGTTGCCAGCAGGTTTGCGTCGGCGGAAAAGAGCAGTGGCGGGGTATCCAGAATTACCCAGTTGAAGACTTTGCGAAACGCATCAATGGTGTATTTCACCTGACGCATATTCAGCAATTCCAGAGGGTTCCGCACCTGGGTCCCGGCGGGCATGAAGTAGAGGTTGGTGCCCTCAATGCGGCGAACACACTCTTCAAGAGGACGTTCCGCTAGCAGGAAATCAGAAAAGCCCGGGACCTTATCGCACTGGAACATGTTGTGGATCACCGGGCGCCGAAGGTCAAGGTCGGCGATGAGGACCGGAGCTTCCAGCTGAGCCTGAGCGAGGGCGAGGTTGACGGCGGTAAAGGTTTTGCCCTCAGCAGGTGACGCGCTGGTCACCACGATGGCGTGCAGATCCTGCTGGCTCTGCATGTGGTTCAGCCTCGTCCGAAGGCTGCGGAATTCTTCCCCGGGGACTTCATGGGGACGCTCAATATCGATCAGGTGCGTTTCAGGCGCGGGATTGAAGGGGATGACGGGGCAGCGGGCAAGAAAATTTCGCCAATCGACCTGCAGGCCCTTGGAGTCGGGGCTGCGAACGATTCCGGCCGATGCCGGATTGTAGGAGGAAATCTCATTGTTGTATGCGGCGACATCGGAATTGTAGGGTGAGACCTCAGCCGGCGTGGGTTGCGGAGCAAGGTGGGATTCTTCCGCGATGACCAGAGACTCCGAATCCGCGCGGGGGCCGGGTGCGGCGGTCTCGGGGTTACCGGACTCCAGAATCTGTTCCGCCCGCCTGAGTGCATCATGAACTCGACTCATATCTCTCGTTTCTTTTTCGGCTTCCGGTTCATTTCATGCTACGCGGTGAGGGTGACGGAATTGTAGTAGAACAAAGCCGCACAAACGGAGATGATACCCACAATTACAGCCGCAGACCAAACAAGATAAGCAATTCGCTTCTTCCGCTTCACCAGCATTGTGTTTTCAAGCAAAGGGATACTCGCCAGGACGGGCAGATTCGTGTAAGCCCGGACGTCCTTCAGATTCTTCAGCGATGAGTCCCTGGCTTCCTGCACCCCGGCCATAGCGAGCCCGACCACAAAAGACAGGGCAAAACCGGCCCCGATAATCATGGGACGATTGGGATTGGAAGGATTTACGGGGAGGGACGGGGGATCAAGAACTTCCAGGGATTCACCCGCTTTGCGCTGGATCAGGTCACTGCTCTGGGCCGTAACCTCGGACTTCGTCAGCATTTCCTGAAACTTCTCGCCGGCGTTTTTCTGGTCTCGAAGGAGATCCGCGTATTTGGCTTCAATCTGGGATGTCTGGGCCAGTTTGGTGCGGTAGTCTTCCATCTCCTTCGTCAGCTTTTCCACCTCTTTGAGCTTGAATTCCCGGTCCTGCTCGTTGATCTTGATGGCGGTCACGCTGCCGTCAATCTGGCCCTGAATGTCATTTTGGGCCTTCTGGGCGGCGAAATTGGTGGGTTTCTTTGAGGCCTCTTTGGGCTTCTTTTCCTGCGCCAGCAGCTCCTGCTCGTAGCGCAGGGCCATTTCGTCTCGTTCGCGCTTCACCACTACCAGGCGTTTGCGCATGTCTCGAATCTCCGGGTAGGTCTCGCGGAAACTCTGGAGCAACTGCGCAAGCTGGCTCTCCATGGCCTCAATCTGTTTGTTGCGCGCCAGCAGTTCTTCGTTCTTCTTCACAGCAGGACTGCCCGGGATGGAGAGATCGGACGCATCGCGCTCCATCATCACAGCCAGTTCCTTATTTTGTTTCAGCGTGCTGATGTGTTGCTCCAGCTGCATTTTGTACTGGGTGAGGCGATTCAGCTCGTCGTTGAGACGGGTAACCTGCGCCTGAACCGACGCCAGGGCCGTGATGTTCCCCTGCGTTTGTTCGGGCAAACGGCCCTGATTCTCACCCCGAAACTTTGCCAGTTCCTCATTCGCTTTCTCGACGTTCGCTTTGGCCTGGGCCAGCTCATCACCGAAAAAGTCCTTGAGGAGGTTCTGCTGGGATCTCTGCGAGTTCTGATTCTCGTCAATGAAACGGGTGATCAGTTTGTTAACGGTGTTCTGCGCCTTAAAGCGGTTTGAGTAAGCAAAAGTGATGCTGAACGAGGAGGCGTGTTTCGAAAGAAGGCTCTGCTCCGACTGATGGATCTCAATTTTGAGATCTTTCGACTTCATCGCCTCAATAACGTCTTCAAGGGGCTTACTGGCTCTCTCTTTGGGGTAGAGATTGAGATCGGGTGCCTGAATCAGGTTCGAAAGGCTGGTCCGGCTCAGGATGTTGCCTTCCATCTGCATGATCCGCTCCGTCAACTGCTGGTTGATGGTGGTGGGGACCAGTTTTTCGGAAATCTGGGCCGGAACGATCTGCATGACGGCCTTGGAGACATAGGTATTGGGCAGGAGATAGGCGACGACGATGCCCGTCACCGTACCGGCAAAGAGCGGGCCAATGATCCAGGCCATGTGGCGTCTGGCGACGTCAACATAGTCTTCCAGATCCAGTGGGCGGCGTGATATCGCTACATACCCCTGAGCGCCTGTCATAGATTCTTACCTCTATTCGGGAATGACAATCCGGTCTCCGTTTTCAAGCTGGATGTTCTGCTCCATGTGTTTTCCGCGGATCACGTCCCGATAGTTGAACTTGATCCGCTGGGAGCCACGGAGGACGTAGATACCTTTGAGATTAGCGAAATCTTTGAAGCCACCGCAATTGGCGAACGCGTCGAGGATCGTCACTTCCCCGATCAGCGGGAATTCGCCCTGGCGAGCACAACCGCCATGAATCGAGTATTTCTTGCTGTTGATGCGGACCACCTGGACGCTGACTTCGGGTTCGATGATGACGGCGCTCAGCTTCTCCTTGAGCGCTACGGTTAGTTCCGCCACCGTCAGGCCGTTGGCATTCAGGATCCCGACGAGCTGCATAGAGATGGTGCCGTCGGTGGCAACATCCTGCATCCCGGAAAGCTTTTGGTCATTCCAGACCCGAATCTCCAGAACATCCAGCGGGCCAATGATATATGGCCTGGACTTAAGAGATGCTTGCAAAGATGCGACTGAGGGTGTGGAGCTCCGCCCTGGAGGAGCCGATTACCGCGATGCGCGTCGCTCCGCTTTACGACAAACCGCAACAGCCTGTCTCTTGCCGGTTAACCGGTCGGCGTTCCTCGTATTTTGACTGGATGGGGGCCGGTTGTTACATCGCCGGCAGCGAGCAGGGGGCCATGTACCGCTCGGGGCGTATGCTGAAGCGGTTTTACTTTGGAAACGACGCCAAGTCGCTCTATCTCCGGCTGGACCCGGAGCGCTGGGAGGGAACCTCTGTACGGATTGAGTTTCACGGCCAGAGTCCCTGTGTGGTTTCGCTTCCCAAGCACTCTACACTGCCAGTGTGTGTACATGCGTCTGGAAAAAAGGCATGATGAGAGACAGAAAAAGAGACGTCAACACAGACACTGGCACTGGCAGACAAACACTCCACGCAAAAAAAACATTTCCACGACACATTGTGGATCCAATGT
>RGPS01000081.1 GCA_010084195.1 Terriglobia bacterium | reverse complement strand
CGCCTTCCTCAAACGAATCGCCCTGCTTCTGCACCAGCGCCACCAGCTTCAACAGCCTCTGAATCTCTTCTTCCGTCCCCGGACGCCGGAACCCGCGCCGAGCCAGGTTCTCCACAATCTTCCGCGTACACGCCGGATCCTTGCCACCGCAAACAAACACCTTCGCGTAACTCGGAGGAGGCGCCAACGACGGGTTATACGGCCCCAGAATCTCCACAAACTCGCCCGACATCCGCCGCCGCCCATCCGGATTCAGATTCGTCCGCGGATTCACCGCATTCGCATTCTCCGGGAAGTACACCTGAATCCGATGCTCGCCCGCCGTCAGATGAACCTTCGCCACCGTTGGTGCCCGCGTGTAGTCATACGACTCATCGCCCTCAATAATCTGCTTGACGACCTGGCGGCCATCCACATCAATATTCAACTCCACCGGAGGCTCATTCTTCCGATGAATCTCACGCACCTCGGCAATCTCGGCCGGAGACAAAGTCCGACCCCGTCGCCCAGGCCCAAAGTCCTCACCCGGAGCCCGCCCGCGCCGGTTCGAAATCCGGAACTGCAGCGTGTAATCCGCCTCCACCGGGAAGCGATAAACACCATCCAGAGTCCCCCGAATCGAGAACGGAAGATAATTCCCGCTCACGTGCCCGTCATCCTGAATGTTCTTCACCAGCAGCTTGCCAATGATCGACGGAGTCTTCTCATATGGCTCCCCGTAAACCGCCACCTGAGACACCCGCCGCGCCGCCGACATGAACTTCTCCATCAGCATCGGAGACAGCGACAAAACATCGCCAATGTTGTCAAATCCATACCCCTGGTTATCCACCGGAAAATCATCCGCCGGACGCAACGAAACTCCCAGATAATCCCGAATCGTATTGTTAAACTCAACGCGATTCAACCGCCGGGCTGTCACCCGCCCCGGCCCCGAACTGATCACCGGCTTCGGCAGAGTATCGATCCACCCAACGACCGCCTCCGCCTCAGCCACACTCAACCCAGGCAAAGGAGCCGGAGGCATCTGCTTCGCCGAAATCCGCCCCCGAACCTTCTGCCAGACCTCCGGCTTCACCGTCCCCGCCAGATTCAGCCCCGCCACCTGAGCTTTTTCGCCATGGCACTGAAAGCAAGCCCGCGAAAGCACCGGGAGGACCTTATCCTGAAACCGCCCCGAGTCCAACTGAGCATTTAGCGCTGCCGCGACGATGAATAAAGCAACCCACAACCTGAGTAAATTCTGCATGATGCGCAGCTTTATAATATCGTTCCAGCCAAGCCGGGAGTGACGCAGGACGGTATTGCGCAGCAGAACGAAGCGTATTACGGTGAGGCATGCAGTCCATCTCGCTGAAGCTTCCCGAAGACCTGATGTCGAGACTCAACGACGAAGCGCACTTGCGCCAGATCAACAATGGCCAATCTCTGAAGGACACGGTACCCTCACTTTAGAATGGAAAATCCAGAGTACATTCCTTATCCCGTACAGGCGGTCGTTGACCTCACTAACGATTTCAGCGATGAGCATTTTAAGTTTGCTATTGCGCAGATTCGCCGGAATGTCGCCCGCGTACTCGCTGAAGACAACTCTTCGGATCAGCAGATTGCCAGGGTAAAGATTCTCAGGTATCTTGATTTCCAACTTACCTGTGCTGACCGTTGGAGCACCGAGAGCGCCGACCTCATGGCACTCATTCTAAGGCGATTGATTGAACTGCGCTTCTACGGCAAATATGTCTCAGAAAGCCAGACTGCTGCGGGCCGATTCCTGGCGGAAGCCGACACAGACTCGGCGGAAATGTACAAGCTGATGAAGCAGGCCTTCCCAAATGAAATGCCCCACCACGATCTGCCTGAGGTTCAAAAGCGCATTAAGACGGCCCCCTCAGAGGGCGAAGAAGAATGCCTGTTCAAGCTCTGCTCCAAGTTCCTTCATCCCTCGGCGCTCGTTATGTACGACATGAATGCCACAATCCAGAGCCCTGCCTACAGCCAAATGTTTGCGACGAGGATTGTCTACTAAGGATGGGGAATTCTACAACTTTTCCACACAATAGTTTGGACTGAATAGCCATCGGATGTACCATTCAGGCCTTGCGCGAAGGCCTATGGACCTCGGAGCGCGCGATCAGGCTCAAGACCTCTGGGCGAAAGGCCCTGGCCGGGTCACCACCACAAAGGGTGCAAGAACACAGGCATGGAACTTGGAGCTACCGCATCTCGTTCAGGCTGCACCAGGCACTTCCCGCCCACGAACGAGCGTTGGCCGAACTGTGTTCAGTTCATCGGGCAAATCTCAGCGGGCACCTACCTGACCTCCCCAAGCTAAACTGAAGATTCCCCATGCAATTAGAAAAAGTCTACGAACCCGGCCTCTTCGAGCCCCATTGGGCCCAGTGGTGGGTCGAATCCGGCATCTACCACGCCCGCCCGGAACCGGGTAAACCCGTCTTCTCCCTCGTCATCCCGCCCCCCAACGTCACCGGCTCCCTCCACATGGGCCACATGCTGGAGCACACCGAAATCGACGTCACCGTCCGCTGGCACCGCATGAAGGGTGACTCGACGCTTTGGTTGCCAGGTACCGACCATGCGGGCATTGCCACCGAAATGGTCGTCTCCCGCCAGCTCCAGGCGCAGGGCATCTTCTATCGCCGCGACCTCACCCGCGAACAGTTCATCGACAAAGTCTGGGAATGGAAAGCCGAATCCGGCGGCACCATCAAACGCCAGATGATCCAGATCGGCGCCTCCTGCGACTGGTCCCGCGAACGCTTCACCATGGACCCCGGCCTTTCCCGCGCCGTCCGCGAAGTCTTCGTCAACCTCTATGAACGCGGCATCATCTATCGCGGCGAGTACATGGTCAACTGGTGCCCCGGCTGCAACACCGCCATCAGCGACCTCGAAACTGTCCACGAAGAAACCGCCGGCCACATGTGGCACCTGAAGTACGGTCCCCTGGTGGTGGCGACGACGCGGCCGGAAACCATGCTGGGCGATACCGCCGTCGCTGTCAATCCAAACGACACCCGCTACGACGGCCTCACCTCCGTCCCGCTGCCCCTCAGCAATCGCGAAATCCCCATCGTCCGCGACGACATGGCCGACCCCGAATTCGGTACCGGCTGCGTCAAAATCACCCCCGCGCACGACCCCAACGATTTCGAAGCCGGCAAGCGCCACAACCTCCCCATCATCGCTGTCATCGGGCAGGACGCGAAAATGACCGCCGCCGCCGGAGTCTACGCCGGCCTCGACCGCTACGAAGCCCGCAAGCGCATCGTCGAAGATCTCGAAGCCCAGGGCCTCCTCGTCAGCATCGAAGACCACACGCTGTCGATCGGCAAATGCCAGCGCTGCCGCACCGTCGTTGAACCCCTCGTCTCCAAACAGTGGTTCGTCAAGACGAAGGACCTCGCCGCCAAAGCCATCGCCGCCGTCGACGAGAAGCGCATCGACATCGTCCCCGAAAACTGGGTCAAGACCTGGAACGAGTGGATGCACAACATCCGCGACTGGTGCATCTCCCGCCAGCTCTGGTGGGGCCACCGCATTCCCGTCTGGTATTGCGACGCCTGCGGCACAGAAACCGTCTCCCGCGAAGACCTCGCCGACTGCCCCAAATGCGACGGCACGCTCCGCCAGGATTCCGACGTTCTCGACACCTGGTTCAGCTCCGGCCTCTGGCCCTTCTCCACCCTCGGCTGGCCCGACCAGACCGAAGACCTGAAGGCCTTCTACCCCACCAGCCTCCTCATCACAGGCTTCGACATTCTCTTCTTCTGGGTCGCCCGCATGGCCATGCTCGGCATCGAGTTCATGGGTGAGGTCCCGTTCCACAAGGTCTACATCCACGGCCTCGTCCGCGACGCCGAAAAGCAGAAAATGTCCAAGACCAAGGGCAATGTCATCGATCCTCTGGTCGTCACCGACCAGTACGGCACCGACGCCGTCCGCCTCGCGCTGCTCATTGGTGCCGCCCCCGGTACGGACATCGTCTTCTCCACGGACCGCCTCGAAACAGCCCGCTCGTTCGCCAACAAAATCTGGAACGCGGCGCGGTTTATCTTCATGAATCTGGAGCAGGCCGGAATTGATCCCAGCCGCGCGGAAGCTGCGGCTGTTGAATCATTAGAAGACAAGTGGATCTATTCCCGGCTCAACCAGGCCGCGCGCGACATGAACCGCGCCATCGACACCTATCGTTACCACGAAGCCGCCCAGACCATCTGGCACTTCATCTACGACGATTTCTGCGACTGGTACATCGAGCTCAAAAAGATCTCGGGCGACTGGAGCAACATCGCGCAGGTCTTTGAAACCACGCTCAAGCTTCTGCACCCCATCATGCCCTTCCTCACCGAGGAACTCTGGCATCGGCTCGGTGAACGCGAAGGTCAATCCATCTCCCTGCAGGCCTACCCGCAGTACGATGAAGCCCTCAACGACCCCGCCGCCGAAGCCCAAATCGGCCTCCTGCAGGACGTCGTCCGAGCCGGCCGCAACCTCCGCGCCGAACTCGGCCTCGACCCCAAGGCCCCCCTCGACGGTTGCATCAGCATCGATATCGACACCGAAGTCGTCCGCCGCCTCTCCGGCATCACCTTCACAAAGGGCGACGTCCCAACCTCCGGCCCCATCCGCTCCACTTCAGCCTTCGACCTTTCCGTTAACGTCTCCGCCGAACAGGCCGAAATCCAGAAGAAGCGTCTCGAAAAGGAGCGCGAGCAGTTGGAGAAGAACATCGCCAACGCAAAGCGCCAGCTTTCTGACGACGTCTTCCTCGGCAAAGCGCCGGCCAAGATCGTCGATTCCATCCGCGCGAAGCTGGCAGAGTACGAAGCCCAGTTAACCAAACTGAATGCACTCTGAAGTAATTGACAGCATCCGACGAGCCCTCGCCGAAGACATCGGCGGGGGCGACCTCACCACCCTCGCCTGCGTCTCCGAAGACACGCGGGCCAGGGGTATTTTCCTCGCCCGCGAAGACCTCATCCTCGCCGGCACTGGCCTCCTTCGCCATATCTACAACGAACGCGGTGGAGTCGATCATCTGGAACTCTTCCACTCAGACGGCGACCAACTCCACGACGGCCAGATCGTAGCCGAAGTCATAGGCAGCGCCCGCACCCTGCTGGAATGCGAGCGCGTCGCTCTGAACTTCCTGCAACGCCTCTCCGGCGTGGCAACCCTCGCCCGCCAGTTCGCCACACTCGTCGAAGGTACCACCTGCCGCGTCCTCGACACCCGCAAAACCACCCCCGGTCTGCGCCGTCTCGAAAAGGCCGCCGCCCTCTCAGGTGGAGTCGTCAATCACCGCATGGGCCTCTGGGACGCGATCCTCATCAAGAACAATCACATCTCGGCAGCCGGTGGAGTGAAGCCCGCGCTCGCCGCAGCCGCCCTCCAAAACGTCCCTGTCCAGATCGAAGTCCGCACCCTCACAGAACTCCACGAAGCCCTCGACTCCGGAGCCAACCACCTCCTGCTCGACAACCTCACCCCCGACGAAGCCCGCCAGTGGATCGCCCTCATCGCCGGTCGTGCCAAAGTCGAACTCTCCGGCGGCATCAACCTCTCCACAGTCCGCGCCTACGCTGAAACCGGCGCCGACTTCGTCTCCTCCGGCGCCATCACCCACTCCGCCCGCGCCGTAGACCTCAGCTTCCGTCTGGAGCTGCTGTGATCCACCGCCTGCAGGTCACATCCTCCACCATGAAGGATGCGGCAGCGCTGGCGGCTCGCATTGATGGCAAAGAAGGTGCAGCTCACGGCACCGCCGTAGTCGCCGAAAGCCAGTCCGCCGGCATCGGCCGCCACGGCCACGCCTGGCACTCCGATGACCTGGGAGGCCTCTATCTCTCCATTATTCTCCGCATCCCCGGCGTCGGCCCTTCCGTCACCCTCGCTCTCGGCCTGGCCGTCCAGGAAGCCCTCCAGGAAGTAGCCGGAGTCTCAGCTGACCTCCGCTGGCCCAACGACGTGATGCTCAACGAGCGCAAGGTCGCCGGCATTCTCGTTCAAGCTGCGGACGACGCTCTCATCGCAGGCATCGGTATCAACGTCAACCAACGCCAATTCCCCCCGGATCTCGCCGAAATCGCCACGTCCCTGTATCTCGAAACCGGCAAGACCTGCGACCTCGAAACCCTGCTCCAGCGGGTCGTCGTGCTCAGTCTGCACCACACCAAACTCCCACAGCCCGAAATTCTGCGAAAATTTGAGGCCTGCTCCAGTTATGCGAGAGGCAAGGCGGTGGAAGTGGAAGGAACTCTCGGCGTGACCATGGGACTCGATGAAACAGGTTTCCTGCTTGTGCGCACTGCAGCGGGAATCCAGAAAATTACTGCCGGCGGCGTCAGGCCGGCTCAATGATCTCCGTAATCATCTGTACTTACGAGCAACCGCTCACCCTCGGCTGGCTGCTCGATTCCCTCGCCAGGCAGACTTATACCGGCCCCTTCCAGATCCTCATCGCTGACGATGGCTCCGAGCCCGAGGTCCTCGGCGTCGTGAAGGAAGCAGCCTGGCGACTCCACCTCGATGTCCGCTATCTCTGGCAGCCCGATTCCGGCTTCCGGATCAGCCGCTCCCGCAACAATGCCATCCGTTGCGCAGTCGGAGAACTGCTCATCTTCCTGGACGGCGACATGGTCGTTCGCCCCGGCTTCATTGCGGCCCACGCCAAAGCCCACGAGACCAACCAGCGCATCCTCGTCTGCGGAACCCGCGAGAGCATCTCGCTACGCGCGGATCGTCCCCCAAAGAACGCAGAGGAATTGCACTTCCTCGCCGAACAGACCTCACA
This sequence comes from Terriglobia bacterium, assembly GCA_010084195.1. Classification (GTDB taxonomy): domain Bacteria; phylum Acidobacteriota; class Terriglobia; order Bryobacterales; family Bryobacteraceae; genus BOG-234. The sequence continues at coordinate 17,395 of RGPS01000081.1, read as the reverse complement.
CATTGAGGCCACCCAATCCGAATTCCCCCAGCAGGAAGCATGGGCCCGCTCCCGCTCCCCCTGGATGGCGATCTCAGGCTGCAACTTCAGCATCCGCAACTCCCCTGATGTCATCTTTGACGAAGCCTTCGTCGGCTGGGGAACCGAGGACCGTGAGTTCGCCTGCCGCATGCAGAAAAAAGGCTACCGCCTCGTCGTTATGGATGCCACAAGAGCCATCCATGTCGATCTCGTCGCCCCCAAATCGGGGCATCGCCACACCGATGACAATCGCGAAAATCAGGAACTAAGCGACCTTATCCGCAACAAGCTCCTTTTTCGACGCCTGCACCCGGACATCGATACCACGCCCGCCACCAAGATGCTCCAGAACTGCTCCATTGACCCCGGCACAGGACACTGGTCCTACAACCCGGCCCATGTCGCCATTGATCTGCCTTCAGCCATAGAATCAGCCGAAGCCTGGATGGACCAAAACGGAATTGCGTTCCGGCCCAGCGAGGCCTGACCCGAAATAGCGACCCACATCTCCGCAATCAGCATGTAGCCAGAAATTCCAGGTCTACATTACCCCCGGAAACAACAACGCCGACGCGGCCCAACCCAGCCGGAATCTTCCCAAACAGAACCGCCGCCGCAGCCACCGCACCACTCGGCTCCACCAGCAGTTTCATCCGCTCCAGCATCAGCCGAACCGTGGCGCGAATCTCGTCTTCCGTAACGAGAATCACATCCTCAACCAGGCTCTGGATAATCGGAAACGTCAGCTTCCCCGGGCAGGGCGACCGCAGACCATCCGCAATCGTGTCAGGAGGCGCAATCGCCACCCGCTCCCCTTTGCGGAACGACAGCCACGTATCATTACCCAGTTCCGGCTCCACCCCAAACACCCGAATCCCCGGTTTTATCGACTTCGCAATCGTGGCACAACCCGAAATCAGGCCCCCCCCGCCAACGCACACCACCAGCGCGTCCAGGTCCGGCACTTCGTCCATCAATTCCAGCGCCACCGTGCCCTGTCCTGCGATGATCAGCGGATGGTCGAACGGCGGTACCAGCGTCCCGTTCGTTTCCGCCAAAACCCCGGCCGCAATCGCTTCCCGATCATCGGTGAATCGGTTATAAGTGACAATCCGAGCTCCCCGGTCACGCGTCGCTTCCATCTTGGAACGAGGTGCATCCTCCGGCATCACGATTGTGGCATCCGCGCCAACAAAGCGGGCCGCGATGGCAGTTCCCTGCGCATGATTGCCGGAAGAGAACGCGACAACACCGCGAGGCAGGTCTGCAGGCGGAATCGAAAGTACCAGATTCGCAGCCCCGCGAACCTTGAAGGCTCCCCCGCGCTGCAAATTCTCGCATTTGAAAAAGACCTGCGATCCGGCGCGGGAATCCACGCTCAGCGAGGTCATAACGGGCGTGCGGCGGGCAAGGGGGCGGATACGCTCCGCTGCCTCGCGCACCATCTGTGACGAGACGGCGGTGTTCATAGGAATTTTAGTTTGCGGTTTCGAACTCAAGACGCTGGGCAGCGTTGTGCCTCTGCCGGTCCTGGTACTCGTGCCACAGCGTGGACAGACCAGCCCAGAAGTACCCGCCCACAAACATCAGCAGGAAAGGCAACGTCATGAAGTTGTACGTCGAGATAGCGAAACCGCAGATGTACAGGAAGTACGCCCCACAAGCCAGCTCCAGATAAGGCAGCCAGCCGCTCTTGCGCTTGTACTTGTTCACAGCCCTCTTCTTCTCCGCAGTCCCCTGAATCGCGAACTTGGGCGTCCGGACGAAGCTGGAAACCACGCCTCGCAGTGCTTCACTGACAGCGCGCGTGTTATTCAGCGTCAGCCCAACCCCCAGGCACATCAGCGCCGGAATAAAGAAGATGCTGCGCAGCCAGTTCTTTGGGTGCAACTCCCGCTGCGCAATGATGTAGAACGCCGACAGCGACCAGAACGAGGCAATGATCAGCGGGAAATCCAGCAGCATCATTTCCCACACACCCATATAGAAGCGCACAATCATCACCGGCAACATCAGCGCCGACACAATGATCATCAGTGGATAAGAAATATTCGGCGTCAGGTGGAGGAACGCTTCGATCTTGGTCCTGAGCGGGATATCTGCCTTCCACAACATGGGCAGAAGCTTCTTGGCGCACTGCGTCAGACCCTTGGCCCAACGGAATTGCTGCACCTGGAAGCCGTGCATATCCACCGGCAATTCCGACGGGCACTCCACACCGGGCACATAGACAAACCGCCAGCCCTTTACCTGCGCCCGATAGCTCAGATCCGAGTCCTCGGTCAGCGTGTCATGCTGCCAGCCGCCCGCATCGTCGATCATCGTCTTACGCAGAATCCCGGCCGTGCCGTTGAAGTTGAAGAAGTAGCCGGCGCGCGAACGAGCGCCATGTTCCAGCACGAAGTGGCCATCCAGCAGGATCGCCTGCACCTCGGTCAAAACGTTGAAATCTTTGTTTAGATAGCCCCAACGGGTCTGTACCACGCCCACCTTCGGATCACTGAAGTGGTGGATTGTTCGCATCAGGAAATCAACAGGAGGCAGGAAGTCAGCGTCAAAAACCGCTACGAACTCACCCGACGCCACCTTCAGACCTTCATGCAGAGCGCCGGCCTTATACCCCTCACGGTTCGTCCGGTGCAGGTACTGAATGTTGTGGCCCAGATTGCGATACCGCTCACAGAGCGCTTCCGCAAATTCATGCGTATCGTCCGTGGAATCGTCCAACACCTGAATTTGCAGCAGTTCCCTGGGGTAATCCATCTGTACTGTCTCATCAATCAAACGCTCCAAAACATAGCGTTCGTTGAAAAGAGGCAGCTGGATCGTCACCGGAGGCAGTTGCTCAAACCGTGTTTCGGGCTCGGTACCCACCTTCTTCCGGTACTTGAAATAGGTGTAAATCGTGTCGAAACGGTGCAAACCGTATACCGACAGGATGGCCAAAACGCCAAAGTATGGAACCAGAAGGGCCCAGTCGAACCAACCCAGCCGGTGAATCCCGGCAAAGGTGTCGTCGAACATTCCACGCGAGATCTTAGTCAGCGTAGAGGCCGCAAGTAAGGCAGGCAGGGGGTGAAAAGGATGCATGTCGAGCTATCCGCATACTATCACTCCCCAGTCACCACCCACCCGAGGTGTCAAAAATTACAGTACTAGTCCGGCCGTCGCGCAATCGCAATAATCGACGCCGGTGGCCACGGCAACGAACTGTCAATCTTCCGGAACAACCAAACCAGCCGGTCAAAAATCCGCATGCCCATCGGAGACAGGGTTGCCGACTTCATCACCTGCCCACTGAACCGCCACGGAGGATAAGACACGCGGTTGAATGTAAGCATCGCATCCAACTCAAAGCCCGCCTTCTTCACCAGATCCCCCAGCCCCGGCTGCGTGTACCGCCGGAAATGCCCGATCGCCGCGTCCAGCGCCCCGTAAGCTTCCGGGCCGTTCGGCACCAGCAACAACAAACGCCCCCCCGGTTCCAGCAACGAATAAATCCGCTGCAAAGTCCCGAAGTCATCTTCAATATGCTCCAGCACGTTCAGGCAAACCACCGTATCCAGTTGCCCGGCAAACGGCACAAAGTGCTCGGCCACCGTCGCATCCAGATGCGCAATCCGCATCGTCGGCCTGTGTCCAAAACCATTGCGCAACAGTGCCAAATGTTCCGGGTCCAGATCCGTCGCCACATACAGCTTTCGTTTCGGAGCCAGCTGCCGGGTCATATTTCCTGCCCCGGCGCCGATCTCCAGAACCTTCTTCCCCGCCCACGGCGCAATCGTATCCGCCATCCACTTGTTGAACTTCGGAGCCAGCGCCATCGCATCCAGCACTTCCGGCCCCCGATCCGTATACAACTGGCTCGTAAACTTCGACCGAAGAATCACCCAAACGGCCTCAAACGCATCCTTCAGGCCGATCTTCTTGCCTTCCGCATACGTCCGGCCGTGATAACTGATCGGCGTCTCGTAAATCCGCGCCTTCCGCCGCGCAAACTTGATCGTCAACTCCGGCTCCAACCCAAACCGATCACTCTGGATCGGAATCGACTGCGCCAGCGTCGTCCGAAACGCCTTGTAGCAGGTCTCCATATCGGTCAGGTTCAGGTCCGAAACAATATTGCAAAGCGTCGTGAGCAAGTGATTGGCCAGTGAATGCCAGTAATAAAGGACCCGCCGCTCCCCCGAAATCAGGAAGCGCGAACCAAACACCACATCCGCCTTACCTGATAGCAGAGGCCTCAACAACTGAGCGTAATCGTTCGGATCGTATTCCAGATCTGAATCCTGAATCACACTGAACTCACCCTCGGCCAGCCGGATCGCGGTGCGAATCGCCGCGCCCTTGCCCGAATTCTTCTCGTGGTGCACCAACCGGATCTTCTCGCCCGGATTCGCCGCAATGAACTCCGCCACCACTTCCGCCGAACTGTCCTTCGAACAGTCGTTCACAACGATGATTTCCCGCGTCAAACCCGCGGGCAACGGAGCTTCCACCACCCGGCGCAGGAGTTCCCCGACGAGCTCTTCTTCGTTATAAAGCGGGACAAGAATGGAGAGTTGGCGCGAAACCATGGCGACATTCCATAGTAAGACCCGCCCCACGCCCACTCATGTTGGATCATCAAAAACAGAACCGCCTATGGAACTGGAACGCGAATCGCTGCGCTTACTGGCACTCGCTGTCGATCAACTGGAACGGGGCTTCGAAACCCTCCCCGCCATACCCGGCGACCCTGCCACCCCCGAAATGGAACGCGTCCTCACCGACGCCGCGCACCGCCTCCACAACAACTTCCCCTATTTTCACCCTCTCTACGCCGGCCAGATGCTCAAGCCGCCACACCCCGTGGCCCGCGCTGCCTACGCCATGGCCATGTGGGTCAATCCCAACAACCACGCCCTCGATGGCGGCAAAGCCAGTTCCGCAATGGAACGCGAGGCCGTAGCCGAAATCGCCGCCATGTTCGGCTGGAAAACCCACCTCGGGCACCTAACCGGCGGCGGCACCATGGCCAATCTCGAAGCCCTCTGGGTCGCCGGCCGAACCCACCCCGGCAAGACCACCGTCGCCTCCAAACAGGCCCACTACACCCACGACCGTATCAGTGCCGTCCTCAAGCAGCCCTTCCAGGCCATCGCCGTGGACGCCCTCGGTCGCATGGACCTCGAAATCCTCGAACGCCAACTCGACCAGGTTGATATCGGCTGCGTCGTAGCCACCCTCGGGACCACCGGCTTCGGGGCCGTTGACCCCCTGCCGCAAATCCTCAAACTCCGCGATCGCTACAACTTCCGCCTCCACGCCGATTGCGCCTATGGCGGCTACTTCACCCTCGCCGCAAATCTCGAAGCTCCCGCCCGCGCAGCCTACGACGCCCTGACCGAGGTCGATTCCATCGTCATCGACCCCCACAAACACGGTCTCCAGCCCTACGGCTGCGGCTGCATCCTCTTCCGCGACCCCGCAGCCGGGAGCTTCTACAAGCACGATTCGCCCTTCACCTACTTTTCATCCGCAGAAATGCACCTCGGCGAGATCTCGCTCGAATGCTCCCGCCCCGGTGCCGCCGCCGTTGCCCTCTGGGCCACCCAACGCCTCCTGCCCCTGGTGCGGGAAGGTGAATTCGCGGCAGGCCTCGAAGCCAGCCGCAGAGCAGCCCTGGCTTTGGCCACCAGGCTCTCTCAAGACCCCGGCTTCGCCCTCATCATGCTGCCCGAACTCGACATTGTCGTTTGGGCCGTCCGCAGTGCGTCAGCAAGCGAATCTTCCACCCTCGCCCAAAAAGTCTTCGACGCCGCCGCCCGCCGCGACCTGCACCTCGCGCTCATTCGAATCCCGACCGCACTATTCGCCGCCGTAGTGCCCGATGCCGCCCGGAATTGCCCCGAAGTGTTGTGCCTCCGCTCCGTCCTGATGAAACCCGAACACGAAGCCTGGGTTCCCGAGCTGGTATCCCGGTTGCGAGCTGCCCTCGACGAAGCAAGCGCAGTCTGACGCCCCGGCGCCGCCGCAGAATGGCCTGACGGACCGCACCTGGTACGCAAAAAGTGCGCCAGACACCACAGCAGCTAGTGAACCGTCACCTGCTTCTTTCCACCCCGCAGACTGCGGTGGGCTTCACTCAGGCCATGCTTCCGGTCCGCCATCAGCTTCTCAATGTCCGCGATCTCAATCGGCACAAACGACGACAGATTTTCCACGCCCGTCTCGGTAATCAGCAGCATATCTTCAAACCGCATCCCCAGATGCAGTTCCTCTAGCCGCATCGCAGGTTCAATGGTGAAGATCTCCCCAGGCTCCAGCGTTGGGGAAGAACGCCGTACATCGTGAACTTCCAGACCCACCGAGTGGCCCAGACTCCGCGCCTCCGTCTGGCTACGGTACTTACTCACAAACGACTGTGCAGCAGCTTTTATCTTCGGGTCACTGAACTTGTAAGAAGCCATCACCACATCCATCTTTCTTACTGCTGCGCTGATAACATTACCGGGTGTTACGTGAGGACGAATCGAAGCAATCACCGTCTCATACAGCTTCCGATAAATCTCGTAATACTCACGTTGCCAGGCCGTGAACTTCCCATTAGCCGGAAACACCCGCGTCACATCAGATTGATAGTTCCTGTAATCCGGAGCATAGTCAAACTGCACCAGATCTCCGTCTTTCAACACCGCTGTATTCCGATGATAGTGCGAATAGTAAGTATTCTTCCCCGCAGCAATCAGCGCGAAGTAAGAGGCTCCCAGCGCACCATACTTCTTGAACACAAACTCCGCATCCGCCTGTAACTCATACTCAGTCATCCCCGGCTTCGCATCGCGCATCGCTTCCATGATGCCGAGCCCTGCAATCCGCGTAGCCTCCCGTATCACACCAATCTCGCGCGGACTCTTGACAGCACGCAAACCATTCAGCACGGGATCCAGATCCACAATCTCAGACTTCGGCGCCATCACTTTCAGGTGCGTCCGAAAAGCCTCTTCGCGTGATGCACGTCCATCAAACGGATCAGCTTTGTTGTTGGCCCAAAGCTTATCCGGATCGCCCTGCGACACGCTCCCCAGTACTTCAACCCGAAACGGCGTATAGAAGTTCCGGCCATCAGCCGCAAGCGCCTTCACCATCTCCGGAAACTCCGCGCGGTCAACAACCGCATCTACCCCAACGGCCTGCACGGCTTCAGCCCCCGGGTACAATCCCGGTCCATACGCGGAACGTTCCCGCTGCACATTCCGTGCGTTCAGGAATAGCGTCGTCTTCTGACTCCTGCCGTCCATTACCAGAACTGCACGAGGTTCAACCACGCCACACAGGTAATGGAACTGGCTGTTCTGCCGCAGCGGAGTTTCCCCCGGAGTCTCGGTTGTTCCCAGAACAAGCGCCACTGAATCCCCAATCTGCGCCATCACTTTCGCACGCCTCGCCGAATACTCCTCAGGCGGAAACACCGTAGTGAAAACAGGTTGCGCCACCGCCGGCGCCGCCAGTACCAACAGAACAAAAACCTTCCGCATAAACCCCCTATTTCTTCCCAAACCGCGACTCCATCAACACCCAGGTATTCGGATCCAGCACTACAGCTGATGGCTCCGCCTCAACCGCCATCTCAAATCGCTGCTGCTTCATCGAGAACTCCACTTTCTCCAAACGCGTCTGACCCGCAATCGTCAGCCCGAACTCCAGAGGCAACCGATATGCATCACCACCCTGCGTCTGTGTCAATGTCACTTCCACCTTCTTTGTCCCCGCGTTGTACTGCCACGCCCCCTCCACTACAGGGGAAGGCGTGCGCTGCAACCACTGCCCGAAGAACTCCCGCAGATCCTGACCAGAAGCCTCTTCCATAACCCGCCGGAAATCATCAGTAGCCGCATTCTTGTCCCGGTACAACCTGTAATACTCGCGAATCCCCGCACCAAACGTGTCGAAGCCAATCTGGCCCCGCAACATATGCAGCACCCAGCTTCCCTTCTGATAAAACACAGCCCCGGGCTGCAGGACGCCTTTCATATCTGCCAGGTCTGCATGAACCACCCTGGCCGACGGGAACTTACTCTCAGCAGCAAAGATTCGCGGCCTGTCAGCCTTCAGGCCGGCAACGAACGCATCCCGACCCTCATAATGCTCCCGGACCAGATGCGTGAAGTAGGTCGTAAAACCCTCACTCAGCCAAACATCATTCCAGTCTTTCTCAGTAACTGCATCCCCAAACCACTGGTGCACAATCTCATGCCACACCACGCCCGTTGATGTCTTACAACATGAATAGAAAATCGCACCCGCATGTTCTGTGCCGCCACCAAAGCCCGGCACCCATGCCCAGATATTCGCCAGCTTGTTGTACGGATAGGGCCCCACAAAATCCGACATAAACTCCAGCGCCTGTCGTGACGCACTCTCAAACGTCGCAATCCCCGCCTCCCGCTCCTGGTACGGGACCCACGTCTGCAATGGAACACCTCTCACAGTGGCAAAGTGTTTTACAGAAAACTCTGCCACTCCTACCGCATTCAGCCACGAAGCAATCGGCTGATCCTGACGCCAATGTGTCAAGCGACGCCCATCCCCCAACTCCCGCTCCTCCGCCAACACACCATTGGCCACCACCTGATACTTCACCGGAGCCGTAACCAGAAACTCACTCGTCGCCTTGTCATACGGATGGTCAATAATCGGCAACCACTGCCGTGCCAGATTCGGCCAGTTCGCGCTGAAAACTCCACGATCGCCATGCTGGTTCTTTGACGCAACCAGGCCACTCGCGGGAGTCCCCCGATACCGGACAGTGAACTGCCTGCGCTCACCCGCCGCCACGGTTCCCGGCACCGAAAGCACCAAAACGTCGTTCTGGTGCGTAAACCGAACCACAGCCCCCTTAGAGGTCACCCCGGCAACCGCCATGCCCTTACCCCCGGCCACGTTCGCCAGGTCCAGCGAAACCGTCCGCACGCCGGCACTCAAAAAACGAATATCCGCAGTTGCTTCACCGGCGATCTCATCCCCGTTCTCGCCCAAAGTCACGCGAAACACATAGTGCAAAGCATCCACGCCCATCTGCCGCGGATAATTGTCGGCGACGGCGTAACCCGCCAGTAAAATCAGTCCAGCCAGAGTTCTCATCACGATGCGAAAATTGTACCGTGCTGCTAAAGGCCCGCCCGAGTCAACCTCTCGCAGCTCGCGGCTTCCACTGCACCGTGCTTACGTATTTCTCCAACAGGGCAATCACCCGGTCGGCCCCGGCCCCATCCCCTGCTATCGCGCTGGCTTCAATCGCCCGCCCCATCGCCGTCACCGTATGGAAGTTGTACCCGCCTCCCGAGCCCTTCACCTGGTGAGCCAGTCTTCTCACTGCCTCCAAATCACCACGTCCCGCCAGCCCCGACATCTTTGCCGCAGTCGCCCGAATGTCTTTCAGATACCCAGGTATCAGATCTGCCAAATCCGGATCTACCTCCACACAATCTGCGACCTGCGTACGGGCTGCATGGGGCGCGTACCGCCGCATCGTCTCCAGCAGAGTCTCCTTCCGGAATGGCTTCTCCAGACGATCCACACACCCGGCCGTCCTTGCCAGCCGGGCAATATCCTCACCTGTACGCCCCGAAACCGCTACCACGGGCACCGGAGTTCTGGCCGCCGAAAGGACGTGCCGCGCCACATCCAAACCATTCGACGCCCCCAACTCCACATCCACCAGCAACAAAGCCACGTTGTTGTGGTCGAACACCTCCACCGCTTCTGCGGCCCCCGACGCGGTTATCAGCCTCCACTCACCCGTCGATTTCACATGCGCCCGGTAAACCTGCAGCATGAAGGGGTCATCATCCACAGCCAGAACCAGCGGTCGCGAATCGATCTTCTCCCGCAGCATGTTCAACAGGTGCTCGCGCAGCACCGGTTTGGTAAGATACCCGTCCATGCCCGCCGCCAGCGACCTTTCCCGATACTCGGGCAAGGCATGTGCCGTCAGGGCAATCACCGGGACTCTGTCTCCCGAACCCTCTCCCCGCCGTATCGCAGCCGTCGCCTCAAAGCCATCCAAAACCGGCATATGGAAATCCATCAAAATTGCGTCATAGTGAAATTCAGCAGCCATCTCGACAGCGGTGCCGCCATCGGACGCAACATCTACCTGGTAACCCGCGCCCTCCAGGATCCGCTGAATCAGCCTTTGGTTCTCCGGATTATCCTCCGCCACCAGCAGCCTCGGCCCGGCAGCCTTGCCTGTGAGGGGCAGGTGCACGGGGGCGACTAAAGACTCAGCTTCCCCCATCGCGCGCCGCAAAGCCCTCTGGAGCCGCGATGGCAGTACCGGTGCCTCAAGGATCTGCGCTTCCGAAAACCGCTCGCTCCATTCCCGGCCGTTGCTTCCCTGCCGGGGAAGGAGCAGTATCCGAGTCAGGCTTGCCTCCGCCAGCACCCCACCCAGTTCCTTCGCCCCATCCTTCTGCCAGTCGAGCGCCGCGTCTGCTACAAACAAATCGAACCGCTTCTCCCGCAGGCGCTTCGCCGCCTCTGCAGCGTCGCTACGAAACTCCGGATGCAGCCCCCACGCCCCCAGCATTGCCCGAAGTACCCACTCTGACCGAGGCTGCGCTAATACCAACACCGCCTGGCTCTTGCATCTCTCCAGGAACAGCAGCTCCTCCACAGGGCGCTTCGCCGCCCGCGGCAGAGTCATCCCCAACGTGAACATGCTCCCGCTGCCCGGGGTCGACTCAACCCCAATCTCCGCCCCCATTGCCGTTGCCAGAGATCGCGATATGGCAAGTCCCAGTCCAGTCCCTCTGGATAATCGCGAAGCCGGCCCCAGTTGCACGAACTTCCCAAAGATCCGCTCCCTGTCCCCTTCTGCAATCCCCGGCCCTGTATCCCGAACCCGCAATGCCAAACCCACCAGTTCATCGGGTTCAATCGTCCAATCGAGTTCCAGCGTTACCTGACCCTCCGTCGTGAACTTAATTGCATTCGTCAGCAGGTTAATCAGAATCTGGCGGACCCGATTTCGGTCCCCGATCACGAATGGTGGCAGAGCTCTTGTCTGCCAAAGATAGAGCCCCAGATTTTTTTGCTTCGCCCGGCTCTGGACAATGCTGATCGCATCCTCACAGACCTCCCCCGGATCAAACGGTGCCACAAAAACATCAATGTTTCCCGCCTCAATCCGCGAAACGTCCAAAAGATCATCAATCAGATGCAGCAATGATTCCGCGCTCGCCCGGACTGTCGACTGGTAGTCGTTCTGTTCCTCGGTCATGGCGGTATCCGCCATCAGTTCGGACATCCCGACAATCGCATTCAGTGGAGTTCGAATCTCATGGCTGATAGTCGCTAAAAACTCCGTCTTCGCCAGGTTTGCGGTTTCTGCTGCCGAACGTGAATTCTCCAGGCGCTGTTCCCACTCTCTTCGGTCCGTTATATCGGTGAGCATCCCGGTCGTCCCCAGCGTGGCCCCCCCGCCGTCAACCAGCGTTCGCGCAACAACCTCTACCCACCGAACCCCGCCATCGGCCCGCAGGAACCGCAGCGTGTGCCTCGCCTCCTCCATCTCTCCCTTCATCAGAGACCGGAAGACCCGAAGCGCACCCTCCCTGTCCTCCCGATGGATATATTTCCCGGGCCGCTTCCCCATGCAGGCGGCTGCGGCTTCCCCACGAAGCTGAATCCACGCCTGATTCAGCAACGTCCAGCGCCCCGTGTTATCCGTCTGGAAAACAACTTCCTGGATATTATTTACTACCGACCGATACCGCTTCTCACTCTCCTCCAGCGCCCGCGCCGCCTTTCCCCGCTCCGTAACATCCCGCACGATGCTGGTAAACCGGAGCTTGCCCTCCACCACAGACTCACCAAACGACAACTCCAGTTGCACCTGGCTGCCATCCTTGCGCAGACCTGGCACCGCCAGCACCTGCCCGTTCAACTCGCGGCTTCCAGGCTGCAGATAGCGTCCCAGCGCCCGCCTGTGCAGTTCCCGCAACTCCGGCGGCATCAGGTCGGTCAACAATTTGCCCCGCAGCTCCTCTCGCGAATAGCCGAAGATACACTCACAGACCTCAGTCGCAAACAGTATCCGGCCCGATGCATCAACCGTTAGAATTCCGTCAGATGCCCCTTCCGCCCCCATCCGGTAGCTCGCTTCGCTCAGTCGCAGTTCTTCCTGGGCGCGCCACTGTTCCGTGATATCACGGTACGTCCAGACCCGGCCGACTACCTCGTCACCCGTCCTTTGCGGTTTTGAGTAACGGTCGTAAACCCGCCCGTCAACCAGGTGGACTACGTCGTGGCTGTCCACTTCCGGTGCCGCTAACAACGCAAGAATCCCCTTCGAGAAGCCATCCGGGTCCTTCACCAGCTTCCTCGCATATTCCCGCAAAACCCCCGGAGCGTTTTCGTCCTCCAGCTCCCCGGGAATATCCCACATCTCCAGAAATCGGCGGTTGAAACTGATGCTCCGGCCATCCGGTGCGGTTACCAGAAATCCATCCTGCGAGGTCTCCAGAATGCTTCGCGTCAGGGCCTGTGCCGTCTGCAATTCCTGAAACTGCCGCTCCAGTGTTTCGTTGGCGCTGGTCAGTGCCTTCCTCTGTTCCGCCAGCCGCCCCGCCAGTTCCTTCAGATCAGTCATCGCAATCACATTCGATTGCACAACCTGCAGAAAATCAACCACCTGATCATGCGCCGCGAAATCGTTCAGAGTCAGGCCCAGCGATCTCATCTCTGCCGGAGATGCCAGCCACGGCGAACAGAGGAATACCACCAGCCCACTCTCGGGCACGGGCAACATCTGACCCCGCAACCGCAGCCGACCCTCATTGCAAGCCAGCACAAACACCTGCCGGTGATTTATGCCGATCTCTTCGAACGTAGCCACCGCAGTCGGTCGCTCAATCCGACAAAAAGACCCCAGTGATGTGCCAATCCGCGCCTCCGGACACAGTTGCAGCAGCGACGGTCCGGCCTGCACGATTCGCAGGTCCCGATCAAACGCGAGATGAAACGGAAAGACGCTTGTGAAGGCGTCTGCCGATAACGACAGCCCCACTGGAACGCCTCCTAACCCGGCCACGAAACCAGAAACTCATCCCGCCCCGGGCCATGCGCCTCTGTCACCGGCACAACCTCTACCGGCGTCTGGAACATTTCACCCAGGCCCTCCACCAGACCCACCACAAAAGGCGTCAAGCCCTCCCGCGTGGAACGATAATGCAGCCGAAGCGAGTTCGCCGTCACCTCGCTGCAGGCAAACTCCGGGGGGCGCAGTTCCGGAAATATCAGCGCAACCCGCGTATGCAGATCCGGCAGGTTCAGCAGGAATTCCCGCAACGTCCGCCCCCCCGTCGCCATCAGGTCTCCATACTCCTGCCGTGCCGTGTTCAAAACCCAATGAGAGGCGAACGTGCGCAGAACCTCTTCCACGGGAACCCGCAATACTTCGCTGGCGGCCCCGGCCAACTGGTGCGTGATCTCATCCGGGTAGCCTTCGTTGCTGATGAAGACTTCAACCTCCACCCCGGCCCGGGTCCGGATGCGCTCCCAGACCTCCTCGCCATGAGCTTCCACCACCATGTGCTGAAGAGCCTTGTTAATCATCCCGTACATCTGGCTATCCCCTCCCGCTGCTCGACTCTTTTGCCTGGCGGAACTCGTCTATTCGGCTCTCCAGATCATATTTGCGCAGCATCCGGTAGAACCGCGCCCGGCCAATATTCAGCTCCCGCATCACCGCCGAAGCATTTCCCGCGTATCGCTCCAGGGCCCGGAGCATCAGGTTGCGGGAAGCGTCTTCCAGCGTGCCGCTTTCCGCCCCAACGCCTTCTGATGCCCCCGGAACATACGTCGCCCCCGCGGCCCCCCGCATCTTCTCAGGAAGATCCCGAGGCTGCAAATCCGTGCCGTCGGCGACAACCAAAGCCCGCTGGATCACATTCTGCAACTCCCGAACGTTGCCAGGCCAACTCCACGACGTCAGCATTTGCAGCGCCGCCGCAGAAATACCGTGTGCCGAACTTTGGCTGATCCCCGCATACTGCCGCATGAAATGCAGCGCAATCGCCGGAATATCCTCAGCCCGCTTTCTTAGCGGAGGAATCTCCAGATCAAAAACCGCCAGCCGGAAGTACAGATCTTCGCGAAACCGGCCATCTTCAACTTCTTTAGCCAAATTCCGGTGCGTCGCCGAAAGCAAGCGAAAATCCGACTTCAGAGTCGCGCTCCCGCCCAACCGCCTGAATGTCCGCTCCTGCAACACACGCAGCAGCCGGGCCTGCACGGCCGGAGAAAGCTCCCCAATCTCGTCCAGAAAAATAGTACCCCGGTTGGCCTCTTCAAACTTACCAATCCGGCGATCCACAGCACCAGTAAAGGCACCTCGCTCGTGCCCAAACAATTCTGATTCCAGCAATGGCTCCGGAATCGCCGCAGAATTCACCGCCACGAAGGGACCGCGCGCTCTCGCTCCCGAATCATGCAGGGCACATGCGATCAGCTCCTTACCCGTCCCGCTCTCCCCACGCACCAACACCGTTACATCAGACCGGCTCAGCCTGTCGATTTGCCGGAACACCTGCTTCATCGCCGCCGAATTACCGATGATGCCCGCATAGCCCCCCGCTACTTCCCGTTCCAGTTGCGCCACCCGAGTACTCAGCCGGAGTTGTTCAGTCGCATTGTGCAGCGTGGTCAGCAGGCGACTCTGGTCCAGGGGTTTCGTCAGGTAATCAAACGCCCCGCACCGCATCGCCCGTACAACCGTCTCCACCTTCTCATCGCCAGTGAGCATAATCACCGGCAGATGCGGGTGATGGCTCCGAATCAGATCCAGAACTTCCAGGCCGTTCTGACCCGGGAATTCAACATCCAGCAGAACTACCGCAGGGTCGTCTTCAAAAAGGGCTTCAAAGCAAGCCTCCCCCGAACTGAATACGCAGGTCTCATAACCCGCCAGCTCCAGCCATCGGCTCACCAGAGCGCTGACGGCCGGATCATCGTCCGCCAAAAATACGAGCTTGTCTGAATCGGGGGCCAAAGGTGGATACCACCCACCATTATGGCCCTTCCCCACCGGGACTTGTCGATCTAACGAAAAGTCCGCGTTCCGGTACCCAAAGGTATTAGCGAATTGCCCGCATGAGCCTCGCCACGGTAAGGCTGTACGTAACTCGCTTCTACTGCTTCTCCCGCTTCCACTGTGGGTGGCTGTGGCTGTGGCTGTGGCTTTGGCTGATAACCCTCGCCGCCGCCCTGGTTCCGGGTAACTTCTATCATTTCCCGAATCACCTCGTCCGGCGTCCCCGCTTTTTTCAACTGAATCAGGGACCGCGGGTCCACCCGGAATGAATGTGCCGAATTTCGAATCAGACGAACCACCACGTCGCCCCCCATCTTCGCCGCCGCCATCTCCGAAATGTCCTCGTTGTGAAGAATACTGGACATGTAGATGACCGGCCCCTGGGGCACACCCCCGCCAGAGGGTGCCGACGTCCCCTGTTCCGGTCCCGTGACACCCGGAATATGAACTCTGATCGGAGGCCCCTGAGCCACCGCGCGCGGCCGAGGATCCTGATGCCGCGCTTTGTACCACGCTACCCCGACCGCCGCTACACAAAGCCCCACTACGCAAAGGCTCGCCACCAGGGCGAACTGTTCCGGGTGGACCCTGTACAGTTTCTTGCCGCAATGAGTGCACCGCCACGGGTAAATTCCGATGATCGACTTCACGTAGTCGAGGAATGACGTTCTCGCCGTCCGCCCCACAAGCTTCTTGCACAATTCGCATTTCATTTAGGCTGCTCTCCACACACCATCACCAATGCAGCCTTCGTACCAAACATATGTCCCCTTATTTTCAACACTATCCGAATCAATTTGCCGTTCCGGTGTATCGCTACAGAACACCTCATCAGCACTCACGCCGCGCAGGTCGATATAGCCTGCCCCGTACCGTCTAAACGCGGTGCCCCGGCTCTTCGCCCGAACCCCGCCCCCCTTCTGCCACCAGCAGTTAAGCCGCCGTACGCTTGCGTCGGCGCTTCGAAACTCCCACCAGCAGCGCCCCGGCTACCACCATGCTCCACGTGGATCCTTCCGGGGCCACCGTCTCAAATCCCGGCGCATCCTCGAGCGACGTCACCCGCATAGCCTGAATTTCGTGGTAATTCGTACTGCCCCCCGTCGACCCCGTAAACCCAAATTTCATCGTCGCCGGAATATTCTCCACGCCCCCGTAGTACGCCACAACTTCGTTGTAGGCATCGTAATTCGCCACCACCACCTTTTCCCCGGAGGCCCCTTGTTTCACCAGAACCGTGATCTGCAACTTATGCTCCGCCAGTTGGGTGGTATCCACAATCACCTCGGCCTCCCGGTAGGCTGCATCACTCGTGGGACGGACCCCCGAGTTCCCTGCCTGAATCACACTGCCCACCAGATTACCTGTCGTCGCGATCAGGCCATAGTTCGCCACCCCCCAACTCGTCAGGGCATTTGCCGTGCCGTCCCCGGGCCCCCGGACAGTGATCGTGTCCGGCGAAAACCCGGTTCCACCCTGTCTGCCCTCAGTCGGATTAGCAAAGTTGCCAAACTCATCAAACCCAATCCCCAGAATCGCCCCCCGCAGCCCTCCAACTCCGCTCCGCTGCGCATAACCCAGGGACCCGCCGTATGCGCCTGCGGAATCAGGTGTCACGCTCCCGTCAAACATCACCAAAGCAAACCCATCCGCGCCGGTACCACCCCAAACACTGTACCGAAAATCGATGTCCAAACCGTAGTTGAACGGCAGTGCGTCATCCATATACGCAAAGCCCGCCTGATTGGTACTGTTGCCCGTCAGCCGCAACCAGCCATTCCCCGGCGTATCAACCGTTCCCGCTGTCAGTTTCGCCGGCCCCGTCATCTTCCAGCCCGGTGCCGTAGTTCCGGTAAAGCTCTCATTCAGCAGGATGCTTGAAGCCACCGCCGGCCTCGCTCCAACACTCAGTACCACCGTCAGGCACAACGCCGCGCCGTAGTTCATAGATTTCCCCACGTAGCAAACAATGCAGGCGCCATGCCAAAACTCCAATCCATATGTTTCAACAACATAGAACCGGGTTGCCTGGCACGATGTATCGCTTGAGAACACCCTTGTCCCCCCCCCTCATGCGCTAAACGATACACGCACGTCTCCTAACCCGATAAAATCGCAGCGTGGCCCGCAGACATCTCAACCGCAGACGTTTCCTTGGTGCCGCTGCCGCTGTTGCTACCTGGCGCAGTGCCGAAACGCCTGTTTTCCCTCAAGCCTCCGTCGCCGTCGAAGTTGTCCACCCCACCAGCCCCGAGTGGCACGATATGCAAGCCCTGTTGCCGGCGCTGCCGGGTG
>RGPS01000009.1 GCA_010084195.1 Terriglobia bacterium | reverse complement strand
CCAGAAGCAGGCTGCCCAGCGCGGCTACAAACTAGTGCCACTGGAGGCCGCTGCCTAACTCATTGATAGCAATAGTTCCGCGTTGAGGTTCCTTAGAAGTAGAAGGTAACGCCAGGCAAAGTTGGCGGACTCGTTCCAGATGCCGATCTTCAGGCTTCACTTCCTGACAACCCGAATCACAACCAGCCCGCCGATCACCATGCCCACAAACTGCATGAACCAATATGCCAGCGTATAGCTCAGGGGGAACCCATACCAGTTGAGATAGGACATGTTCGTCCACATCGTCCCAAACACAGCAGCCACCAGGACAAAGCCAAACTGAGGTCCGAAGCCGCTCAGCGATGTTTTCGAAAGCAGGAACGCCAACAGCAGGGCCTCCACTACCTCCACCAGGATTTCAACAAGCATTTGCCTTGTTTCCAGCATCCTCGCACCCGCCGGAGCGTACAATAAAATCCCGGAAGAACTCGTTTCCAGTTTCTTCGCGTAAGCCTCCTGTGACTCACCTTTTGCCATTCCCGGGAACATGTACAACCCCGGCCGCCCCTTCATCACGATGTCCATCGCGCTCAGAAACGGCTTCTCATTGGCCACCTCAATCTGACTGATCCCAACCTCAGCCAACGGTGACGCCACATGCGCGATCCCGCTCCAAAAGAACATCGCCAGTCCGCCCAGGATACCTGCCAGAAGAATCTTCTCCGTCATAGCCGAGTATCATAACTCATTCAGGGTAGCTTGATCACCAGAAAAGTGGCCAAATGGTCAGGTGCGTACCGGCCCATGCTCAGCGAGTTCCGGCTTGCAGCCCCCCGAATGAGAGCATAGAAGCGAACGTTATTAAATCGAACTATGCGGACCCTCTCCCGGAAGACCCAGTACACGCTCCGAGCCCTTTACTCGCTTGCGCGCTCTTATGGCACAGGCCCCACGCTCATCTCCAAAATTGCCAAAGAGGAATCTATCCCGCAGGACTTCCTCGAAAACATTCTCCTCAATCTGAAACGCGAAGGTCTTGTGGAAAGCAAGAAGGGCAAGGGCGGCGGCTACGCCCTCTCTCAGCCCCCCGAGAACGTCACCATCGGAGCTGTGATCCGCGTTATGGAAGGCCCTCTGGCCCCCCTCCCCTGCGCCAGCGAAACCGCGTTCCGGAAGTGTGACGAGTGTGTCGATATCCGCACGTGTGGAACGCGCATGGTCATGCGCGAAGTTCGCGACTCTATCGCCGGTATTCTCGACCAGACCACCCTGTCCCAGGTCTGCCGCCGAGTCGACGATGCCCGCGCCGAAATAGACGCCGAAGCTCACAGCCAGGAAGCGCTCATGTACTACATCTGACCTTGCCGGAACCACATAACCACCACGGCGAGTTCCCCTAACACAAACAGCGCCCCAAAGATCCATTTGTTGTACCGTGCCAGCCACTCCGGCAGGTAGATATCGAAAGTTATCGCGCCGGTCCTTTGTATACGGCGCTTGTATACGGCGCTGCAACGTCCGTCAGAGGGCACCGGCTCCGATGAAACGCCGGATACTGATCAAAACGCGAGCCGCTGGTGCCTGATCATCCACACTGGTATCTTGTAACAACCGCATGTTCACACGAAGTCTTGCCGCGTTTGCAATTTTGCTGTCCGCCAGCCTGGCCCCTGGCCAAACGCTTCCCGACGAATTTGTCCGCGCAGTCCGCCCTGTCCTTGCCCGGAATTGCAGCGCCTGCCACAACCCGGCCAACCCAAAGAACCACATCAACTTCCTCAAAGCCACCACGGCTAAAGATGTCGATGCTGACCGCGGACTTTGGCGCGATGTCGCCACCCAGCTCCGCAACCGCACCATGCCGGCCGGTGATTCGAAACTCACCGAAGACGACCGCCTCCGCGTTGCCAGCTGGATTGACAAGCGCCTCCGCCTCACTGCCTGCACGGGGGGTGATTTTGCAGGAGCCGTAGCCCTCCGTCGCCTCAACCGCCGCGAGTATCGCAATACTATCCGCGACCTCCTCGGTATCGACTTCAACGTCTCTGAAATCTTCCCCAACGACGGCACCGGTGGCTCCGGCTTCGACACCAACGGCGAAACTCTCTATGTCCCGCCGCTCCTCACCGAGCGCTATCTCGAAGCGGCCCAGCAAATCCTCGACCGCGCCATCATCACACCTGATCTCCTCCGCGTTCACAACGCCTCCGGTCCGCTGATGCCGACTAAGGAATTCGCCGTCCTCCAGGCCATCTATCTCGACACCGACTACGACATCCGAGTCGCTGTCTCGGGCGAACTCACCGGCAAACTCTCTCTGTCGGTAGATGACGCCGCAGCAGTCCCCCTCGTTGCCACGCAGGCCCGAGGCCGGGGAGGCCGGGGTCCCGGGCTCCCCTCATACAACGTCCGCCTTCGCCTCGCACGCGGCCTGCGCAAACTCGCCATCATCTACGAAGGCGCAACTACGGGTCCCATCACCAACCTCACTATCCAGCAGAAACCCACCACGCCGGGTCCCGACAAGCTTGCGCAACACTACCGCATTCTTGGAGCCGAACCTGGCGGCGACATCCTCCAGCCGCGCAAAGCCGCCGAACAAGTTCTCCGTACCTTCCTCCGTAAGGCCTATCGCCGGCCAGTCGAAGTTGCTGACCTTACCCCCTTCCTCACCCTCTACGACCGCGCCGCAGAGCGGGGCGACCCTTACGAAGAGCGCCTGAAACTAGCCCTCCGGGCCGTCCTCATTTCCCCCGACTTTCTGTTCAAGATGGAGCACCGGAACGAAAGGCCCGGCATCTATCCGATCGGCCAGTTTGAACTTGCCAGCCGTCTTTCCTACTTCCTCTGGTCCACCAGTCCGGACGACGAACTCACCACTCTGGCCGCCCAGGGCCGCCTTCAGGACCCCAAAGTTCTTGCCGCGCAGGTTGACCGCATGCTCGACGACCCCAAATCCCGAACTTTCACCGGCACCTTCATCGGCCAGTGGCTCGGTACCCAGGACCTCGGTGGTCGCGTCGCGCCAATGCTCACCGAACTCAACACCTTCTATACGCCCCCCGTTGCCGCCGATCTCCGCGCCGAACCCATTCTCATCTTCGAGCGCATCCTTGGGGAAAATCGCAGCCTGCTGGAACTTCTCTCCGCCGACTACACCTACATGACGGACCGCCTCGTGAAGTTCTACCAGCTCGAAGATAAGCTCAAGGACTTCCGCAGCGACACACCCAAGCTGGTTCAGTGGCCCGACAACCGCCGCGCCGGCGTCATCACCTCCGGAGCCGTGATGGCCCTCACGTCCCACTACCGCCAGACCAGCCCGGTCATCCGCGGAGCGTGGATTCTCGACACCATTCTGGGGACGCCGGTACCGCCTCCGCCGCCTAACGTGCCCCTGCTGGAACCGGTCACCTGCCTCGAAAACTGCGCCAGCACCGCCAAAACAGCCGTCGGCATGCGCAACAAGATCCTCGCGCACCGCGTCAACCCCGCCTGCTCGGCTTGCCACAACCTGATGGACCCCATGGGCTTCGCCCTCGAACATTTCGACTGGACCGGGCGTTGGCGCGACAAAGAATTTGACGGGACTCCCATCGACGGAACCGGCACCCTCCCCTCCGGAGAGAAATTCGACGGGGCCGCCGAACTTCGCAAAGTTCTGCTCGATAAGAAGGATGATTTCGTCCGCCAGGTAACCAGCAAGATCCTCGGGTACGCGCTGGGCAGAAGTCTGCAGGACGGAGACAGCTGCACCATCCAGCACCTCGCCGACACCCTGCAAAAAGACAACTACCGGGCCCGAACCCTGATTCGCGAAATCGTCCTCAGCACCCCTTTCCGCAACAGCCAGGGCGGCAAGGTCACCATTAGTGCCGCAGCCCCACCACCGGCAAAAATTCAACGTCCAATGGTGGTTAAATAGACAAAGGAGTTGCTCATGCCAGCCAAAAAAATATCGCGCAGAACCATCCTTCGAGGGACCGGTGCCGCCCTTGCTCTGCCCTGGCTTGAGTCCATGGCTCCCGCTGCGGCGACGAATCAGCTTTCCGAACCACCTCTCCGTTCGGTCTTTCTCTACATGCCCAACGGCGTGGTGCCGGAACTCTGGACCCCGGCCGGTGACGCTGAGCAATTCGAACTCACCCCGCACCTCAAGCCCCTTCGCGACCTCCGCAACGACTTCTCGCTCCTCGAAAATCTCTGGAACGCAAAAACCGTAGGCCGCAATGGCCACTGGCCCAAAGTTCCTGCCTGGCTCTCCGGCGGCTATGTCGAACGTACCTCGGGTGACGACCTTGATGCGGGCGGTACCTCTGTTGACCAGCTCATGGCCCAAAAGCTCGGTGACCGCACCGCGCTCCCCAGCTTCGAACTCGGCGTCGAATCCACCCGGGCCGGCATCGACACGGCCGGTGGCGGCTTCGCCCGCATGTACGGTTCGTTTATCTCCTGGCGCGATCCGCATACCCCTGTCGCCAAAGAGATCGTCCCCCAACTCGCCTTTGATCGCCTCTTCCGCTCCAATAAAGCTCCGGTAATCTCTGGCATGGACCCCAACGACCCGCGCCTGCTCACCTCGCTGCAACGCGATGAAACCAGCGTTCTCGATCTGGTGCGCGACCAGGCCAAAGCCCTCCGCAAACAAGGCAGCTCCGGCGACCGGGTTCGTCTCGACGAGTACTTCGAATCTGTGCGCTCAGTGGAGCAGCGGTTAGAGGCCTCTCTGAAGCCCCAGAAACGCTGGATCAATGCAGGAAAGTTCCCACTGGAACGCCCCGGCCCCGGCATCCCTCAAAGCCGTCCGGACCACTTGCGCCTAATGATGGACATCATGGTGCTCGCGCTCTGGAGTGACACCACCAGAATCGGCACCATCATGACCGCCGATGCGCAGACCAACGACGATTACAGCTTCATCGGGGGGATGCGCGGAGGTATGCACTCCGTCTCCCACCACGCCGAAGAACCTGTCCAGAAGAAGAAATATGAGATGTGCGTCACCTGGCACGTCGAACAGGTGGCCTACTTCCTGAAGCGCCTGAAGTCGCTGGACGAAGGCGGTACGACGCTCCTCGATAATTCCCAGGTCATGTTCGGTTGCGGAATCAAGTGCGGAAATCTGCACCTGGAGCACGATCTGCCTATCGCCCTGGCCGGAGGGGGCAAAGGAACAATCAAACAAGGCCGCCGCCTCCGCTACCCCAAAGAAACCCCGCTGTGCAATCTCTATCTCTCCATGCTCCAAAGAATGGGGATTGAAGAGAAGAGCTTCGGAGACAGCACCGGAGTGCTGTCAAACCTGGGGTGAGTCGGCGACCCACGCCAATCGCAAACTGACACCCTCGCACATTCGCGCGGCGGAGCAACGGCCTGCCTGTCCCATATGAACGCCCATCGCAGCAGAAAACGCGGCGAAGTCGCTGAACCCTCTGTGCGTCGCGCTGAAGGAATGTACAAGCATCAGCCCGTGGCGGCAGCGGTACCGCTTTGCTTCGTAGATTGCGGAAGCTGTTCGATGGAGTAACTGATGGCGCAGGTCACCCACTCGTTCAGGATCCAACTCCAGGGTCTGACACAGTGACACTAATCGCCGATGCTTTCCTGCGCTGTCATTCCAGTCCTTCACGCAGTCCGCGAATGACTCTTCAGCTTTCCCCTCGACGGCAATGATCCCCAGTTCACTTCCAAGCTCCGCCACCAGCATCAAGTCTGTTTGGCTGTTTCTACCTGCGGAACCCAAGTCCACTTCGCGCTCGAAAAAACCGTCAATCAGTTCGGCGTCCGCGTACTCCGGAGCCGTCCGCAGCGCGGCGCGCACTCTGACCGGGAAGTCAAGCGGGGTCTGGGCCCAGGTCACGGCCAGTTCATAAGCTGAGTATCCTTTCTTCCAGTGCTCTGGCTTGGCAAGGTGCGGAATAACATCCTCGGCATTTCTCAGCGGAACATGCAGTCTTCGGATCATGAGCCAGTTTCCCGCGATTCACCTCTCGTGTCCACACCCGAAATTGCACACCGGGCAATTCGTGCGAACATAGTGAAGTCTGGACGTCCGCAATGCCACAAGCACTCTTGACCAGTCCCGAAGAATACCTCGCAACTTCTTACGAAGATGGCGACCGCGAGTTCGTCGATGGCGAACTGATGGAGGTCAACGTGGGTGAAATCGACCATGGAACGGTTCAGATGGCCATCAGTTCCTGGTTCTTCACCCGCCGCCGCCAACTCGACCTCTTCCCCATCACCGAAGTCCGTACCCGAGTTTCCGCAACCCGAGTCCGCCTCCCCGATGTCGCCATCGTCAAAGGCGACCGCCCCACGGGCCGAATCCTGACCGAACCGCCCTTCCTCGTAGTCGAAATCCTCTCCCCCGAGGACCGTGTGAGTCGCATGGAAACCAGAATCGACGACTACCTCCAATTCGGTGTCGAATGGATCTGGCTGATCGACCCCAAGACAGGCAACGGCCACATCTACACCGCCCAGAACCGCATCCCCGTGACCGACGGAATCTACCGCACCACCAGCCCCGCCGTTGAGATGGATTTCGGCCAACTTTTCGACTAAGAGGTGGACAAATGAATCTGACTGCCCAACACGGGGACGAACAAGCCGACCCGTCGCGCCGCCTTCTGGAAGCTTTCGCACTCGACGAATTCCAGTCAGACCGCATCTCGAAGGCTCAAGGTGCGTCGGTTGCTGGGCCTTGAGACTCGTTTCGAACTGGATGACTTCCTGAAAGCCCATCAAGTGGGGCCTGGCATCACCCACGAAGACATTCGGCGCGATTTGCAGGATCTCGGAAGTCTCGGACTGTGACGGCTGTAGCTGGGCAAATGTGGTACAGGCCCCAATATGATGCCCCCTCGTCCTTTTTAAAAAAGCTACACTAAATCCATGGCGGTAGTAATCTCCGAAGACACCCTTGCCAATGTAGCCGAGCGCGCCCAGCGCCAGGGCCTCAGTGCCGAGGCCTACCTCGTCCGTCTCATGACCGAATCAGACGAAGCCGCCGACTTCACCATAGCTGTAGAATCCGGTCTCCGCGACCTCGACCAGGGCCGAGTCTCCCCAGCCCGAGAAGCCCTGCTCACCATGGGCCAGAAGTTTGGTTTTTCACGTTGAGATTTCAGCCTCGGCTCTGCAAGACGCCGAGACGCACATTCGTTACGTCGTCAACGACAATGCAGACGAACGGGGCGCAGTACGTTGGTGGAACGGTCTCCTCGACGCCGTAGATTCCCTCGAAATACAGCCGTTTCGCTGCGCGCGAGTCCCGGAGCGCGCTCTCCGGATCTACAACCTTCGCCACCTCTTCTACCACTCACCGAATCGTATTCCGCATTGACGAGCACCTGAACCGCGTACGCATCGTGCGCATCTACCACTCCGCCCGGCGACCACTGCGCCAGGCGGACGTCCGCTGACCTTACTTCACCGGATACCCGGCCCAAACATACTCCAACGCTTCCGGCAAACTCTGGGCCTTCACCGCCCGGTCCGTATGTCCGCAATTCTGCGAAAACACAAACTGGTAATGATACCCCTTCGCCGCCAGAACCTTCGCCATATTCTCATTCGCCAAAACCCAGTCATGATACGCATCCCGGGTCGTCAAATTATCCCGATCCCCCACCTGCATCCACAGCCGAATCGGCTTCACCGGACTCTTCGGAATTACATTCTCATGAAACTCCCACGCGCCATGCGGTAAAGCCGGATCCAGTGGCCACTGCTGATTCACATACGTCCCCGAATAAGTCAGCACCCGATGATAGAGCTCCGGATGGTACCAGGCCATAATCAGTGCCGCCGACCCACCGGAACTCCCGCCCATCGTGGCCCGGCCCTCCGGGTCCTTCGTCAGCTTCACGCCCGCCTGCTTCTCCACCAGCGGCAAAACTTCCGCCTCCACAAACTCGGCATACTTACCCGACATGGTGTCGTATTCCAGACCCCGCTCGCTGCCCTGACCATCGCCGCTGCCATTCCCAATCGAAATCGCAATCATCGCCGGCACTCTCTTCTGCGCGATCAGATTATCCAGCGCTGTGAACAGCATCTGGTCCGGACCATCCGCGCCCACAATAAACGGAGCCACTGTCCCCTTCACATACTGCTTCGGAACATATACCGCAACCTTGCGCGTGTATGGCTTAGGGCTGCTCTTAATCAGCATCTTCGTCGGATCATTCGGATCCGGAGTCATCGGCCCAGGTTCCCGTGCAATTCCGGGATAGAACTTACTATCCGCCGATTCCATTACAAAGTTAAAAATCTCCCCGTGTAGAACATCTTCCTTAACCGTCATCTCCGGAGCGGGAGCATGAGTCGGCCCCATGATGAAATTCCCGTCTTCCTTCGGTGACGGATTCGTCCCGTCCGGCAATTCCTTCGCCGTCACATAGCCCGGCGTATGCGGATCACGAGCAGGAGCCTGGGGCCGAGCCCCTCGCCCACCGGGAGCAGCTGCGGGCGGAGCCCCAGGTGCCGGTGTCGGGGTCGCGGGCGGAGTTTGTCCCATTATCAAAACACCAGCGAACAACCCAATTCCAAAATTACGTATCTTCATGTTGATCTCTCCCTCGAACTCTTACTTGATTGGATAACCCTGCCAAACATACTCCAGCGCCTCCGGTAAAGTCTGAGCCTTCACCGTGCGATCCGTATGTCCTGCATTCACCGCAAACACAAACTGGTAATGATATCCCTTAGCAGCCAGCACCCGAGCCATATTCTGATTGGCCAAAACCCAGTCATGCATGTCATCCCGCATGATATTCGGGTTATAGTTATCCCGGTCGCCAACTTCCATCCAGATCCGCAACGGCTTCTTTGGACTCTTCGGAATCAGCGACTCATGAAACGCCCATGCGCCATGGGGGATCTTCGGGTCCCACGGCCACTGCTGGTTTACATAGGTTCCCGAGTACGTCAGAACCCGGTGATACCACTCCGGGTGATACCAGGCCATAATCATCGCGGCTGACCCGCCCGAACTCCCGCCCATCGTCGCGCGGCCCTCCGGGTCTTTCGTCAGCTTCACATCCGCTTCTTTCTCAACCAGAGGCAGCACTTCCTTCTCCACGAACTCCGCATACAGGCCGGACATAGTGTCGTATTCCAAGCCCCTTTGGCTGCCCTGTGCATCGCCGCTGCCGTTGCTGATGGAGATCCCCACCATCACCGGAATCTTCTTCGCTGCAATGAGATTATCCAAAGCCGTGAACAGCGCCTTGTCGATCCCATCCGCGCCGACAATAAACGCAGCCGCTGTTCCTGCGACATATTGCTTCGGTACATAGACGGCTACTCGTCGCGTATACGGTGCTGGGTGGCTCGTCGTCACAATCAGCTTCGAAGGTTCATTCGCATCCGGGGTCCCAAAAGTCCCCTGCTCACGAGTAATTCCAGGATAAATCTTGCTGTCCTTCGATTCCATTGTGAAGTTGAAGACAGTCCCCTGTGGCACACCTTCCTGGACGCTCATCTCCGGCGCCGCAGTGTGCGTCGGTCCCAGAATGAAATTCCCGTCCTCCTTTGGGGAAGGCAATGTCCCGTCGGGTAGTTCTTTAGCGGAAACGTAGCCAGGCGTATGCGGGTCGCGGGTCGGGGGCGCGGGGCGTCCAGCCCGTGCGGGGCCGGGACCGGGCACGACTGGCCCCACCGGTGCCGGCGCGGGCGCCGGTACAACCGGCGTTTGGGCTTGCGCAAGAGCGCTGAACAGCCCGATCGACAAAACTACAGAATTGCGAAACATGGGTGACCCTTCACGTGTGTATTTAGAGAGACAAAAATCCAAATTGATCTTATCGCAAGGGGGAGCCGCTACGGCCTCATGGAATTCAATTGCTGCAACATAGCCGAAGTGAGGGCTTTGCTAAATACCTGCGCCCCTGATGCATTCAGGTGGAAGCCGTCCTGAAACTGATCTGCGGCCAGGTCGCCTGTGCGGATGGGATACAGGACCGGAAGCCCCGTCAGGCGCCCTCCCTCTATAACGTCAGCCGCATAGTCATCGCCAACGGCCACTGGTGGAATGGCGAGAATCAGATGTTGCCCGAGCGAAGCTGCCTCGCCGACGAGTTCCGGGAGCCGCCGCAGTACTTGGGCGCGCACGAAGGCATGGGGACTTGGTTTGCCGGCAGGCGTGAGATGGGGCACCAGATCGTTCATTCCCGGCACCAGGGCAAACAGGAGATGTTTACGGAATTCCAGGCGGAGTCCGAAAAAAATGCTTTCCCTGGCCAGGAGTAAACTCGCCGCTTCGGTCGGGTGAATTCCAGTGGTCTGCATAACGTCCACCACATCGGTCGCGCGCATCAGGTTGTACGCGAAGGCCGGTCCTGCATAAGAATTGAGGGCGAACTGCGTAGCGCTCAGCATCAGCATGATGGCATCCGGCCTGCAGCCCTCACTCGTCAATCGCCGCAACCCGAACTTCCAGTCGTAGTACCCGGTCTGTTCCACTACGAAGCGCCGCGATTCCCAGCCAGCGGCGGAAAGATCTTTCTGCATTGCCGGATAGTCCACACCTTCCACCAGCAGCGAGTTGCCCAGAATCACGACCGTCTTCGGGTGCGCGGCACTGGAGGCAAATCCGAGGAGGCTTTTGTGCTCTGTGTTCATCCGGCTCAGGATCCTGCTGGAGCGAACGCCGACCGTTCCCGCAGCCAGTTCGAGACCGGCAGCGACCACGACAAGGGCACCCAGCAGCACGCCGCTGGCCCGCAGCAACCTGGGCCTGTCAGAGCCGGAACTGGTAGCGCTAGAACTGGAAGTAGATGAAAGCATTGGATTGATTGGCGGTAAACATCAGAACCAGGATACTTGCGGACACGGCACCGGCCACCCGAATCTCCCAGGTCGCTTTTTCGAACGGATATTCTTCGTCGCGTTTCTCCAGCAACAGGTCCAGCGCAAACAGGGGGATGGCGAGGAAAGCCAGATACACGAAGGCGGCGCGGTGCTCCGGAAGCCACTGCCAGGTAGTTGCGCCACCCAGGAACCGGAAGGCTTCGGTCACAGAGGTCGCCCGGAAGAAGATCCACGCCACGCACACAACATGAAACAGAACGATCCGGCTCACCCACGCCCGTGGATCGCTCAGGGTATCGCGTTCGAGCTCGGGGTGTTTCCGATCCTTGAGGAGGTGGAATTTCACGAGGCTTCGCTCCGCTGCCAGGCCAATTCCGTGGATGAAGCCCCAAACAATATAGGTGAAGTTTGCTCCATGCCAGAAGCCGCCAATCACCATGGTCCACATAAGGTTGGAGTAGGTCCGCACCTCGCCTGCCCTGCTGCCGCCCAGCGAGATGTAGAGATAATCCCGCAGCCAGGTGCTCAGGCTGATATGCCAGCGTCGCCAGAACTCCTGCAGGCTCCGCGACAAGTAGGGCTGGCGGAAGTTGACCATAAAATGGAAGCCGATCAATTGAGCAGAACCGCGTGCTATATCGCTGTAGCCGCTAAAGTCGCCATATATCTGCCACGCGAAGGCGTAGGCTCCGATCAGCATTGCCGGTAAATTATGTCCGCCGAGTCGGCCCTCAAAAGCTGCGTTTGCGATCAACCCGCAGCCATCGGCCACCACGCACTTCCGGAACATCCCGTAGCAAATCAACTGCAGCCCGGCGAAAAACTTCTCGCTGTCAAAAACCCGCGGGCTCTGTGTTTGCGGCAGCAGATGCGACGGGCGCTGGATAGGCCCGGCAATCAAGTGGGGGAACAGGCTGATGAAAAGAGCGTAGTCGACAAAATTTTCAGACGGCTCCATCTTTCGAAAATAGACATCAACGATGTAGGCCAGTGCCTGAAAGGTATAGAACGAGATCCCGGGTGGAAGCAGGATCTCCAGAACCGGCTTTGGAATATCTATTCCAAAGCCGGCGAACATCATATGCGCTGACTGGGCGAAAAAGTTGAAGTACTTGAAGAACCCGAGGAACCCCAGATTCAAAACGACAGAGAAGGAAAGGAGCAGGCGTCGTTTGGCGGAATTTGACGAACGCGAAATGGCCAGCGCACAAAAATAGTCCACCACCGTGGAAATGGCGATCAGGCTGAGGAAGCGCCAGTCCCACCAGCCGTAGAAAAAATAGCTGGCAGCCAGCAGGAAGTAGTTCTGCTGCCGAAACCCCAGGCGCCAGTAAACAGCGACGATGAGCAGCAGAAACGCCAGGTAGATCGGGGTGTCAAACAGCATGCCTTCCCTGGAAGTATACCAGCCACAAAGGGTACAGGTGGCCAGTCGGCAGCCGCAGAAAGCCCGGGTGTGCACGTCCGGGCACGGTTCGCAAGCTCCACGTCGTTACCCCGGTACTGTACCGGGAATACCCCCGGAATTCACAAAAACAGCATCGACAAGGCCATGTAAAATGTTATAGTTGGCTTGCCAAATGCCGACTCGGGCCAGAGTATATATCGCCCTCACGATCACTGCGGGCTGCGTTGCGTTCGCCATGCAAATCATGCGCTTCGCTTCGCACGATCCGCAGCAATTCTGGCTGTACTTCCTTGTCACAGTCCTGACCTCAGGCTTCAAGGTACGTCTCCCGATGGTCTTCGCTACTCTCTCGGTGAATTTTCTGTTCATTCTTGTCGGGGTGGCAAAGTTTGGTCTCCCGGAAGCGATTGCGCTCGGGGCGGCCGGCACCATCATTCAATGTCTCTGGCGCCCCCGTGTCCGGCCTCGTTCGGTCCAGATTGCGTTCAGCACCTGTTCCATCATTCTGGCGACAATGGCGGCCCACCAGATGTTCCACGTCTGGCTGAATTTTTCCTGGCTGGGCCCGCTTCACCCACTCCGGCTGGGGATTGCTGCGGCAACCTACTTCATCGTCAATACCGGTCTGGTGGCCGGGGTCATCGGCCTGACCGAAGGCAAATCCATTCACAAAACCTGGTACGGAACCTACTATTGGGTCTTTCCGTACCACATGACGGCAGCCGCTGTTACCTGGCTAATCGTCATGCTCAGCGAACTGGAATCCTGGCACGCGCCTCTGGTTCTCTTCCCCATCGTCTATTTCGTTTACCGTTCGTACCGTCTCTATCTGGACCGCCTGGAGAAAGACAAAAAGCACGTTGAGGATATGGCGGGGCTTCACCTGCGGACAATTGAAGCTCTGGCACTGGCCATCGAAGCCAAGGACGCCACTACCCACGAGCACCTCCAGCGAGTTCGGGTTTACGCCCTCGAAATCGGCAAGGAAGTAGGCATGAGCCCGACCGATCTGGATGCACTTCAGGCTGCCGGCCTTTTGCATGACATTGGCAAGCTGGCAGTTCCTGAACACATCATTTCCAAACCGGGCCGCCTCACTCCTGAGGAATTCGAGAAGATGAAGATCCACCCTCTGGTCGGTGCCGAAATTCTTGAGGAAGTCAAGTTCCCGTACCCTGTTGTTCCCATCGTTCGCGCTCACCACGAAAAATGGGACGGGTCCGGCTACCCCTTCGGACTGGCTGGCGAGGAAATCCCCCTGGGCGCCCGCATCCTTTCCGTAGTGGACTGCTTTGACGCCCTGGCCTCAGACCGTCAGTACCGCCGGGCGCTCCCTCTCGACGAGGCCATGGGCATAGTTGTTTCCGAAGCAGGTAAGGCCTTCGATCCGGTAATCGTGGACATCATCCACCGCCGCTATCGCGAACTGGAAGAGCTTGCGGTCCGGACGGGAGGGGAGAAGAGTAAGCAACTTTCCACCGAAATTCGGATTGAGCGCGGCCTGGCTCCGGCCACCGGCTTTGCCGAGTCCGCAGAAAATGAAAAAGTGCTGACCCTTCCCGGGCAGGTGGAGATGCCTGCCCTGGACCCCTTGTCTTCCATTGCTGCCGCCACACAGGAAGCGCAGATGCTTTATGAACTGACCCAGGATCTCGGCAACGCCCTCACCCTGCCCGAAGCCCTGGCGTTTGTTGGGGTGCGGCTCAAGCGGCTCATCCCCTACGACACGATCGCGGTCTACATTAAGCGCGAAGAGAAGCTAATTCCCGAGTACGTCTCGGGGGATAATTTCCGCCTTTTTACTTCCCTGGAGATTCCGGCAGGTCAGGGCCTGTCGGGCTGGGTCGCCGAAAATAACCGCCACATCCTCAACGGCAACCCTTCGGTGGAAGCCGGTTATCTCAACGATCCGACCAAATACAGCACGCTCCGCTCCGCGTTGGCAGTCCCGCTCAACGGCACCGGCAGCACGCTGGGCGTTCTCGCTCTGTACCGGTCGGAGCGCGACGCCTTCAGCCGGGAAAATCTCCGCATTCTGCTTGCGATCTGCTCAAAGGTTGCCCTCACCATCGAGAACGCCCTGCACCATCGTCTGCTGGAAACGTCGATCACCACCGACTACCTGACTAATCTTCCGAACGCCCGCTCTCTCTTCCTGTCTCTCGATAACGAAGTTTCGCGGGCTCAGCGCGACCACACAGAACTCGCAGTGGTTGTTTGCGATCTGGATGGCTTCAAGATGGTCAATGACAGGTTTGGCCACCTCGCTGGAAACAAGGTACTTCGCATCATCGCGGACCGCCTGCGAGAGCAATGCGAAGACGACGACTATGTAGCCCGTCTCGGAGGCGACGAATTCGTTATCCTGATTCCATCCGCTGGCCTTGAACGTCTGGAAGAAAAGGTAGCCTGCCTCCGCGACGTGGTCAAAGGTGCCGGCCAAACCACACCGGAACCCAGCGACCTTTCGCTCAGCGTTGGAATCGCAATTTATCCGAAAGACGGCGCCGGCGCCGAGGAACTTCTCGCCGAAGCCGATCGCCGCATGTACCGCAGTAAGTGGCTCCGGCGCAAAGAGCAGCCCCTTCCACCCGCGCTTGCATCGGACGCGGCGGCATGACCCCCGTCGGTCGCGAGTCAACCTTCGCCAGCCGACTTGCACCAGGACGCCTCGCCCTTGGATTCCTCACCTTTATTGCCACCATCCTGATCGGGGGCTTTGCTGCGGCTGCGCTGGTTCGCTACAGCCCCGGGTTTGATGTGGACGAAGACGTCTTGAATCCCCACCTCTCCCCTGCCACCATCGCGGCTCGTCATGCGCAACGCGAAGTTGAGAATGGTCTTCCGCGCTTTTACCTGCGCTATTTGGCCCGCGCCGCCCACGGAGATTTCGGTAAGTCCGAAGCCTTCAACCTCCCCGTCAGCGAACTTCTTCGCCACCGCGCCTCAATTAGCGCGGGCCTTCTCGTCCGGGGAACCCTCGGAGGTCTCGCGTTGGGAAGCCTCCTCGCCTGGTTGTCCGTCTGGCCCCGCCGCCTGACTCTCGAACTCTCAGCGGTAGCCACCAGCGGCCTCCTGCTCGCTATCCCGCCGGCAGTGCTCGCTCTGTTTTTCTTCTTCCGGGAATGGCCACTCTGGCTCGCTGTTGCGCTGGCGCTCCTCCCCCGCGTCTTCGGCACTGCCCGCAGCATCCTGGAAGATTTCTACAGCTCCCCCGCGCTGCTCGCCGCAAGAGCCCGTGGACTTGGATCTGCCCGTCTTGCCATCACCTACGTGCTGGGCCCCGCAGCGCCACAACTGGCCGCCCTTGCAGGCGTTGCTGTCGTTCTCGCTTTCGGCTCGCTGATCCCCATCGAAGGCCTCTGCGATGTCCCGGGTATTGGCCAGCTCGCCCTCAAAGGTGCCCTCGCCCGGGACTTGCCTCTACTCTCCGCGCTTGGCCTCATCATCACCTCACTCGTGGCCGGAGTCCAGTGGATGGGAGACCTGACGCGATGACCAGACCCGCCACCATTCTTCTCGCGCTGGTTGTTGTTTTGGGGCTCGCAGCACCCTGGCTCGCCCCCAACCCTTACGACCACCAGTTTCGCGATATGGCATCCGCAAGTCCCCAGCCTGGCTTCCCGATGGGCACCGATGATCTGGGTCGTGACCGCCTCTCCCGGCTGCTGTACGCCACCCGTGTCTCCGTGCTCCTCGCGCCCTCCGCGGCCACCATCTCGGTCCTTCTCGCTCTCCTGTTCTCGGCCCTCGCCGCACTACCCTCTCGCCTCGTCGCCTGGACCCTGTCACTTGCTAACGGCATCTTTCTTTCTCTCCCCTGGATCTTCCTTTTCATCATCCTCAGATCCAAACTCTCGCTCAACACTGACCCGCTTGTGTCCGTCACCCTTACCTTTGCCCTGATGGGCGTCGCCGGATGGGCCATCCCCGGGCGCGCCTTCACGGCCTCCATCGTGGAAATGAAGGATGCGGGCTGGCTGCTCCAGGCTCGCGCCGCGGGCCTCAGGCCGTGGCGCATTGCCACAGCTCACGCATGGCCCCATTTGTGGTCGCTGGCGCTTGTTCAGTTCAGAATCCTGATTCCTGCTTACGTTCTCTCTGAGGCGAGCCTGGGGCTTCTCGGCCTGGGCGTAGCCGATCCCATGCCCTCCTGGGGCAACCTCCTCAGAGACCTCCAGCACCCCGACGTTGTCCAGGCCAATCCCTGGACCTTGGCCCCGCTCGCGCTGCTGGTTCTGGTCATGATCTGCCTCGAATCTCTCACTCCTTCCCGAAAGGCCGCCCTGTGAAGCACATCCTCCTGCTGCTCCCGCTGGTTCTCTCCGCTGCAGTTCCTCAGCAACTCCGCTTCGCCATCAACGGGGA
Source organism: Terriglobia bacterium (assembly GCA_010084195.1). Taxonomy (GTDB): domain Bacteria; phylum Acidobacteriota; class Terriglobia; order Bryobacterales; family Bryobacteraceae; genus BOG-234. The sequence continues at coordinate 43,639 of RGPS01000009.1, read as the reverse complement.
CCCCAAAATGTTTGATGTTCTAATGGTTGCGGAAAGCAACTCCGAGACCATCCGCTACCTCACCGCCGGTGTCCTGCTGCGCGTGAACCGAACCACCGACGTTCCGCAACCGGAACTTGCCGAGTCTTTTCAGGTGAAGGAAGGCGGTCGCGCCATCACCTTCAAACTCCGTCCCAACCTTCAGTTTTCGGATGGCACTCCCCTTACGGCTGCGGACGTGGAACGGACTCTCCGTCGCGCCCTCGATCCGAAATCCGGTTCCCCCACTGGTGATACGCTGCGGGCTGGCGACACTGCGCCCGAAATCCTGGTGGCGAACCCTCGCGAGATCACCCTCCGCTACAAGGCCCCCAAGCCCGGTATCGACCGGCTCTTTGACAGCGTCGGCATCGCTCCACCGGTCCAAACCAAACTCCCGCCGTCGTCCGGGGCCTTCTTCGTGGCGGAATACCAGCCCGGGACCTTCGTTCTCCTGCGCCGTAATTCTCACTATTTTAAGCGTGATGCCAAAGGTGTCCAGCTCCCCTATCTCGACTCCATTCGCCTCGATATCCAGGCGAACGCCGACATCGCGCTAACCCGCTACCAGCGTGGCGAATTTCATCTCATTAACAAGCTGGATGCAGACTCATTTGACCGTCTGCAGAAGACTCAAAACAACTCGGTACGGAGTCTCGGCCCCTCGCTCGATCCGGAGTTCATCTGGTTCAATCAGGCGCCCGCGAAAACCCTCCCCGAATGGAAGCGCGCCTGGTTCACCTCCGCCGCCTTCCGCCACGCTGTCAGTTCCGCCATCCGTCGTGAGGACATGGCCCGCATTGTCTTCAAGGGTCACGCCCACCCGGCCGTCGGCCCCATCTCCACAGCCAATCGCTTTTGGGTGAATGCAGCCCTCAAGCCTCCTGTCCTTGATACAAAAGGTGGGCTGGCACAACTCGCGAAAGAGGGCTTCACTCTGCGAGGCAACGTTCTCCGCGATAAAGGCAATCACGCGGTCGAATTCTCGCTAATTACGCAGGCCGGGAAGCGCCCTCGCGAACGAATGGCTTCCCTTGTTGCCGATGATCTCAAGGCTCTCGGGATTAAGGTAAATGTCGTTACCCTGGATTTCGGTTCCCTGCTGGACCGAATCTCAAAATCTCTCGACTACGAAGCCGCTCTTCTGGGCTTCGAAAATGTGGATGCTGACCCCAGCGAGGAGATGAATGTCTGGCTCAGTTCCGGGGCGCAGCATGCCTGGTGGCCCGCGCAGAAAACTCCCGCCACCGCCTGGGAAGCGCGGATCGACAAACTGGAACTGGCGCAAGCCGCTGAAGGCGTACGAGCCAACCGCAAGAACCTGGTGGACGAATTCCAGAAAATTGTTCGTGAAGAAGAGCCCATCATTTATCTCCTGAACCCGGACTATCTTGTCGCCGTCTCGCCATCCCTCAAAGGCGTGCAGCCCGTCGTGGTGCCGCCCCAAATCCTCTGGAACGCGGAGTGGCTCCGATTTGAGTAGCGTCCTCGACTTCCGTATCTCGGCAAGCTACGGTACCACCGAAGTTCTCCATCAAGTAGCTGCCACCATTGCGCCCGGCGAGATTGTTTCGCTGGTCGGGTTGAGTGGTTCGGGTAAGAGCACGCTCGCGCTGGCGCTGCTGCGCCTCCTGCGCTATCGGGGAGGCGTGGTCACGGGCAATATCCGCCTGGAAGGGACCGAACTCACCACACTTTCAGAAAGCGGGATGCGTGCCATTCGCGGACGGCGCATCGGCTATGTACCGCAAAGCCCTGGTCTCTCTTTGAACTCCCGCTTGCGCGTTGAAACTCTTCTCGACGAAACATGGCGAGCCCACGCCTCGCGTTCTGCCAACCACCGGGGGCTCCTCGAAAGTGTCCAGCTTCCTGCCGATACCGCTTTCCTTCGTAAACGTGCGGGCGAACTCTCAACAGGTCAGGGGCAGCGCCTGTTGATCGCTCTTGCGCTGATGCATGGTCCTGCCCTGCTTCTGGCCGATGAGCCTACCAGCGCGCTCGACGCGATCGCGCAGGCGGGCGTTCTGCAACTGTTTGGCAGGATCAACCGCGAGCGAGGCACCGCGATACTCTTCATCTCGCACGACCTGCTGTCGGTCGCGGGAATCAGCCATCGGGTCGACATTCTCCACGAAGGCCGTCTGGTCGAATCCGGCTCACCGGCGGCCGTCTTCAGAACCCCTCAACATCCCTTCACGCGCCAGCTTGTGGCTGCAATGCCGCGCCTTACTTTACCGGACTGAGCTTTACCGGGCTGATTAAGAACCAGTAGCACAGAATTCCCGCCACCAGCACCGCTCCGGTCAGTACGAAGCCCGCCACGAACGATCCTGTCTGGTGCACGATGAGGCCGGTTACAGCCGGAGCCAGGGCCCCACCGATATTCCCGCCCATATTCTGCATGCCGCTCGCAGTGGCAACAAACTCCTTCGGGCAAACTGCCTGCGTCAAAGCCCACGTATTGGGTGCCGCAATTCCGAGACCTGCCAAAGAAAGTCCCAGCAGAATGGCGGAGCCCACGTTGTCCTGGACCAGCGCAGCCGGAACAATCAGGCAGGAAATTGCCAGACCGAGGCTGATCAGGCTCTTCCGGGCCAGAACCTCGTCCACCCCTTTCCGGACCAGGTAGTCGCCCAACATCCCCGCCAACAGGATCACCACGGAAACAATCACCAGGGGCACCGCCGAGTAAATCGCCATCTCCCTAGGCCCAAACTTCCGCTCCAGCATCAGATACCCGGGCATCCATGTGATGAACAGGAACCAGGCGTAGTCGTAAGCGAAAAATCCAAAAAAGATCCCGGCCATATTCCTGTTCGCCAGCAGCTTTATGCTGCCCGCAGAACTCTGCCGGGTCTCTACCGAAGGCGGCTCCGGTTCCCAGCGTTTTGTCAGGAACAGCCACGGGATCAACCAGACCACACCCGCAACTCCAGCCGCCATGAAGAAGTAGCGCCACCCAAACATTTTGATGGCAAGCGGGCCAATGGCGACTATCGCCGCTTGTCCCAGCCGATTCCCGGCGATGTAGACACCGGTAACCGCCCCGCGTTCACCAGCCTGGAACCAGGTAGCCACCGCCCGGTTACTGGCCGGGAAGATCGCCCCCTGCCCAAGGCCCGCCAGAAGGCGAACCGCCAGAATTCCCAGCGTGGAAGCAGTGAAGCCCATCAGGGCCGTGGCGACCGCCCATATAGTGAAACCGACCGCATAAACCCGGGCGAAGCCCCAGCGATCAACCAGCCAGCCCGCAGGAATCTGAGCCGCCAGATAGCTCCATGAAAAAGCCGACAGCATCAGGCCCATCACGGCCGCATTCAGATGTAACTCCTTCATCATGAAAGGCGCGGCTGGTGCCAGCGTTCCCCTCTGCGCGTAGCAGAAGAACATTCCGAGAGTGAGCAGGGCGAGTAACGCCCATCGCAAAGGTCTGGTTTGGGTCAAGCTTGATAGTAACCGAGCCTGAAGATATCACAACGCTTATCCTGAATGTGAATGCAACTGACTGTGGAAGAGGGCGACAAGGGAAAACGACTCGACGCCTTCCTGCACGACCAACTCCCCAAATACAGCCGTTCGCGCCTGCAAAGCTGGGTGAAGGAGGGCAAGGCCTCAGTCAACGGCAAGGTTGAGAAGCCATCCCGAACTCTTCGGTCAGGGGATGCGATCGAGTTCGCTATTGGAGTCATTCCAGGCCTGAGCGCGGTTCCCGAGGAGATCCCGCTCGAAATCCTCTACGAAGACCCCTCGGTCATCGTCATCAACAAGCCTGCCGGTATGGTGGTCCACGCCGGAGCCGGGGTTCACTCCGGCACCGTAGTTAACGCCCTCCTCCATCGGTATAAACACCTCTCTTCCGTGGGGGGTGACGTGCGTCCGGGAATCGTCCACCGCCTGGACCGTTTCACCAGCGGCGTTCTGATCGCCGCGCGGCATGACGAGGCTCACCGCGATGTCGCTGTCCAGTTCTCATCGCGCAAGGTAACGAAAATCTACCTCACGCTCGTCGAAGGTCGGCTCACCGGCTCGGGGCGCATTATCAAACCCATCACGCGCGACCCGGCCAATCGCATGCGAATGACGGCGCGTCTCGACCGTGGGCGAACCGCCCTTACCGATTGGGAGGTACTCGAAAACTTCGATGGCTACACTTTCCTCCGTATCCACCTCGGGACGGGCAGAACCCACCAGATCCGTGCTCACATGGCAGCCCTCGGGCATCCGGTGGCAGGCGACATGATGTACGGTGGAGCCCGTTCACCCTGGGCCCGGTACTTCCTGCATGCCCATCGGCTTACCTTCCGCAGCCCCGCAACCGGCGAAACCACCACCATCGAAGCCCCCCTGCCACATGCACTTCTGGAGTGGAAACAGTCCCTGCCCAGACCAGGCTTACACCCGAACCCTCCCGAACAGGTAGAATGACGGGATATGAGATTGCGGAAGTCACTCGTTCTGGCTCTGATCGCCACCGGTATTTTGCTGGCCCAGAAGAACCAGAAGAAGCCGGTTGAAGGGCAGCAGTCCATGTCCACCCAGCAGATTGCGGGTGCGCCCGGCCAGGAAGTCGAAACCCGCATCACGCTCGACGTTACCCGCGTCAACGTTCTGTTCACCGTCACCGACAAGAAGGGCCGCTTCATCACCGACCTCGGCAAAGACGATTTCGACATCGTTGAGAACAAGAAACAGCAGACCATCCAGGAGTTCACCGCTGAATCCGACCTTCCTCTGCGCCTCGCCGTTCTCGTCGATACCAGCAACAGCATCCGCACCGAGTTCAAGTTTGAACAGGAAGCCGCTATCCGCTTCATGCAGAGTGTCCTGAGGCCCAACGCCGACCGCATGATGCTGGTTGGTTTCGACAGCACGGTCGCGCTCATCAGCGATTTGACGAACGATATGCGGGCACTGGAAAAAGGGATCCGCAGTATGCGCCCCGGTGGCGGGACATCTGTCTACGACGCCATATACTTCGCCGCCAAAGATAAGCTCATGCTCGACCAGCCCCGCGACAAATTTCGTCGCGCACTGATTCTTATCAGCGATGGAGACGATACGGAAAGCCGCTATACCCGCGACCAGGCTCTGGAAATGGCGCAAAAGGCCGACGTCGTTATTTACGCCATCTCCACCAACACCAAACGGGATGATCAGGATGGCGACAAGGTCCTGAAGTACCTGACCGAAGAAACCGGAGGGCAGGCCTTCTTCCCGTTCAAGGTGGAAGATCTTGACCAGAGCTTTGAGAACATCGCGAACGAACTCCGCCACCAGTACAACATCTTCTATCGCCCTGAACCGCTCAAGACAGACGGGCTCTATCACCCCGTTCAGGTGAGGACCAAATCCCGGAAAGATGTTGTCGTCCGAGCCCGCAAAGGCTACTACGCTCCGAAATTCTAATGCGCCTGATCCTTGCATCCCTCCTGCTGGCTGCCGCAGCTTTTTCTCAGGAAGCCGCACCTCAAAAGCCTCTCCGCGAGCGCCTGCTGGAACGCGCCCTCCAGGGAGACGCCGAAGCGCAGTACGACCTGGCCAAGAATCTGGAGACCGGACGCATTGGCCTCAGAAGGGATCTGGTTCAGGCGGAGCATTGGTATCGCAAGGCGGCCGAACAAGGGGACCCGTTCGCGCAGGCTGGCGTGGCGATCCTTTACCAGTTCGGCAAAGGCGTAAAAGCCGATCTGGTGGAAGCCTGCATGTGGTACACGCTGGCTTCTGCAGGTTCCAAAGGCGGCGATCATGAATCCATCGCCGACATGCTGGACGACATCACCAGGCTAATGACTCCCGAACAACTCGCTGAAGCCCGGAAACGCGCCAAAGAGTGGAAGCCAAAGAAATGAAGACAATCGGCCTGACTTTCCTGTTGGCTGCCGCACTCTTTTCGCAGGCACCTCCTGCTGCGGCTCCCGCTAACTCCTGGCGCATTGACCCCCTGCACAGCCAGGCAAACTTCACTGTCCGGCACATGATGATCTCCACCGTACGAGGCACCTTTGGTGGCGTGCGGGGCACCATCATCTACGACGCGAAGAATCCCGCAGCCTCCGCGGTGGAAGCAACTATCGACTGCACTACCCTCAACACCGGCGAATCCAAGCGCGACAGCGATCTGAAAGGCGAGGAGTTCTTCGATGTGAAGAAATACCCGGCCATGAAGTTCAGATCGAAGAGCGTACAGGCGGTTAGTAAGGGTAATTTGAAGGTCACGGGTGACCTGACCATTAACGCGATTACGAAGCAGGTTGTCCTGACGCTTGACGGCCCTACCGACGAAATCAAGGACACCAACAACCGGATCAAAATTGGGGCGACTGCCACCACGCAGATCAGCCGGAAAGAATACGGCATCCTCTACAACCCCATCATGGAAGCCGGCGGCGTTGCCGTGAGTGACGAAGTGAAGATCACGCTCGATATTGAGCTGATCAAAAATTGAGGCCGGCCTATTTCCGAGTTCGCTGAGTTTGAGCAAGAAGAGCGCATCCGTAAGTACCGGAAGAAGGTTCCGGGGGCGCAGAAAGCAGCTCCGCCTCAGCCGAATGCTCTGGTGATTGGGGCAGGGCAGGGTGGTTGTACGGTCAACCTCGAAGGCAAGGTGCGTCGGGTAAAGTGTGAAATGCCCGTGGCACCCGGAGATCTGGTTGCCATCCTTCACGAGAAAGTAATCGCCATTGCGCCGCGCCGCACTACCCTGTCCCGTACCGACCCCGCCAACAAACACCGGCAGCGGGTGATCGCTGCGAATCTTGACCTCCTGGTGATTGTCGCCTCAATCGACGATCCCCCATTCCGCCCCGGTCTCGTGGATCGTTACCTGGTGGCCGCCGCCCGGGGCGGAATTGATCCCATCCTTTGCGTGAACAAGGCCGATCTCTCCACTCCCGAGCAAATCGAGGAGGCCACCAATCGTTTTGCTATCCCCTGGGTGCGCTGTTCCACGCGGACGGGCGAGGGTATTGAAGAGCTCCGAACCCTGCTGGCAGGAAAACTCTCTGTCCTCGCCGGGCACAGTGGTGTGGGCAAGAGTTCGGTCCTGAATGCTCTTGCGGGAGCCGCCGTTGCCAGGACCGGCGGCATTAGTGACGGATCAAAGCGAGGCCAGCACACCACCACCTCCTCGTCCCTGGTTGACCTTGGTGATGGTGCCCGCGTGATCGACACCCCCGGTATTCGGGCCTTCGATCCAGGCCAGCTCACCCTTGCAGAACTCCGCACGGCATTCCCGGACTTCGATACCGGAACCTGCCGTTTTGCCGATTGCACCCATCGTGCCGAGCCCGACTGCGCACACCGGGACGAAGCGTCTCCGCGCTATGCTTCCTGGCTCCGGCTGGCCGCCGGCCTCTGAGTTTTCCCAAACGTTTTCCGCTGTGTGTTGAAATACACCCTGGTACCTGGTATCATCACTAGTGTTTCGCTAGGGTTTTCAGGAGATTTTATGAATCGCATCAAGCTTGCAGCAATGTTGCTGCTTTGCTCCATCGCGGCGTTCGCACAGTCCGAACGCGGCACAATTCAGGGTTCGGTGAAAGATTCCTCAGGCGCAGTTGTTGTTGGCGCCCGCGTTACCGTCACGAACGCAGACACTAACTCAGCAGTTAACTTCACCTCAGGTGGGACGGGCGATTTCGCCATTCCCAGCCTGCAGGCCGGTACCTACTCGGTACGGGTCGAAAAAGAGGGCTTCCGTCCCTCCGTCGTTTCACGTCTGGCGCTCAACGCCGGAACCAATGTCCGGGCGGACGTTACTCTCGAAGTCGGCTCCACAACCACCGCTGTTGAAGTGGAAGCGTCGGCTCTGCAGCTGTCTACCGAAAGCGCCAAGTCGACGGCAGCCGTTACCAACAAGATGGTGGACGAACTGCCTCTCGTTGTCAGCGGCGCGATGCGCAGCCCCTTCGATCTGGCCAACACCACCCCCGAAGCCAAGAACCTTGGCGGCGACAACGGCTTTATCCTTGGCGGCGGTCAGGGTGCCAGCTATGGCACCAACCTGGACGGCGTTTCGGCCAACACGACTCGCGCTCTGCAGCAGAGCTGGGTGGCGGTTAACGCGCCCTCGCTCGAAGCAATCAGCGAATTTACCGTGGATACCAACGGTTTTAAGGCTGAGTACGGGCACGCCGGCGGCGGTCTGATGAACTTCGTTTCCAAGGGCGGCACCAACGAATATCACGGCACTGCGTACGAGTTCATTCGTAATAACGCGTTTGACGCCAACAATTTCTTCAACAACCGCCAGGGTCTCGCGACGCCTGTCTATAAGCAGCACGACTTTGGCGGCAGCATCGGTGGTCCGGTCTGGATCCCGAAATTGTACAAGGGCAAGAACAAAACGTTCTTCTTTACCTCTTACGAAGCCTTCCGCAATCGCGCTGGTGCGACAGGGTTCACGGCCAACGTGCCCACCAAGGAAATGTACGGTGGAGACTTCTCTAACTGGGTCACCAGTCTGAACGGTGCTACCACCCGTATTCCCATCTATGACCCCACCACTCAGGTGACTGCCAACGGCGTTACTACGCGCACGCCGTTTCCTGGCAACGTGATTCCGGCCAGTAAGTTTGACCCGGTTTCCGTGAAAGCGCTCTCCGCGTTCACATCGGCAGGGCAGCTTGTGCCCAACAACAACGGAGCGGTCGGAAGCGTGGCCTACGTCCGAAACAACTATTTCGTTGCCTCCGGTTCCGAAGTTCGTCCCAATACCAAGATCAGCGTGAAGGGCGACCACATCTACAATGACAAGCACCGCATGTCGGGCTACTACGGCTACAACCGGTCCTATGTTCGCCCGAGTGCGAATGGCCCCGCGACCCTGCCGGGTCTCTACACCAACTACAACGACACTCAGCGTCACTCGGACGTTGTTCGCTGGAGCTGGGACTGGACGCTTTCGCCCACCAAGCTGAACCACTTCTTTGCTGGTGGTAACAACTGGCGGGAGAACCACGACCCGCCACAAGCCACCATCCAGAGCGGCATCAAGTGGAAGGATAAAGTCTGTCTGGGCAACGTTCCCGATTGCGACCAGAACCTGCTCAATCTCAATTTCGGCGATCTCACCAGCTGGGGTGGCCCCGCCAACAATGGCAGCGAAAACACCATCTACTCTTACAACGACGACTTTACCTGGGTTCGCAATAACCACACTTTCAAGATGGGCGGCATGATGCAGATCAGCCACTACAATGGCTTTGGTCGTCAGTGCATCGCCGGTTGCGCCAGCTTCAGCTACCTGAATACTGGTGTCCCGAACGTCAACAACCCCCAGTTGGGCGGTTCTTCCTTCGCCTCATTCCTGCTCGGTTATGCCAACGGTGGCTCTATCGACACCATCCGGTTTATCGGGCAGCAGTGGCCTTATTGGGCTGGATACATTCAGGACGACTGGCGCGTCAACAGCAAGCTGACCATCAACTATGGCCTGCGCTGGGAAGTGCAGATGCCGCCCACGGGCCTCGAAGATCGCTGGAGTGATTTCTCGCCCACCACGCCGAATCCCCGCGCCGGCAACATCCCCGGCGCCCTCATTTACGCCGGCACAGGTACTGGCCGTCAGGGCACACGTACCCTGGCTGACAGCTGGTACGGCGGTTGGGGCCCCCGCTTCGGGTTCGCCTACAAGCTCGATGACAAGACTGTTGTCCGCGGTTCTGCAGGTCGTTCCTATGGTGCCGTCACTACGGTTGGTGGTTCGACTCACCAGCGCGGCTTCACTCAGACCTATGGTGTTCCCGATAACGGCAGCAACGGTATCAATCCGAACATGATCCTGCGCGACGGCTTCCCGTCGTACCCGGTTCCCCCGTTCATTGATCCTTCGTTCGCCAACAAGGACAACATGCCCTGGTGGCAGGGTAATGAAGCAACCAAGCTACCTACCTCTGACTTCTTCAATCTCTCGGTGCAGCGTCAGTTGTCTTCGAAGATGCTCGTCGAAGCTTCTTACAACGCCTCTCTGGGATCCAGGCTGCAGTCGCAGTTGCTGAACTACAACCAGGTCAATCCAGCCAATCTCACGAAGTACGGCTTCTCTCTGATGAACAGCCTGGTCACGTCGCCCACAGCGGCTGCCGCCGGCTTCAAGTCGCCGTACCCGACCTTCACCAATACCTCCGGCCCTGCGCAGGATGGCTGGTGGGGTAGCGGTGCCACGGTGGCGCGTTCGCTGCGTCCCTTCCCGCAATACAACAGCATCGACACCTACGGTGGTGGTGGTGACCATAGCGGTCACTCGACCTATCATGCAGGTATCATCCGCGTGGAACGTCGTGGTGGCAGTGGCTTGACCCTCAACGCCTCCTACGTCTTCTCCAAGATCCTGACCGATTCGGACAGCTATTGGGGTAGCGGCACGGCGATGGACCACTTCAATCGCGGTAACGAAAAGTCGATCGGCACCTTCGACATCACCCACAACGCGAAGTTCACGGCCATCTATGAATGTTCAATAAGGGCATTGCAGCCAACCTGCTGGGCAACTGGCGCGTCAGCGGTATCGGCTACTATTCCAGTGGTCAGCCTCTTGGCCTGGGTACGTCAGTCGGGACCCCCTCGGTGCTGTTCGCCGGCGGCAACCGTCCGCTCATTTCCACCTATGATGGCTGGCGTGGAGCCGAAGGTTCGGGCGGGTTTGACCCGTCTCGCGACCGCTTCGTGCAGCCCGCGTCCTTCTTCCCGGCTCAGGTCGGGACGCAGTTCGCCGGTACCACACAGTACTTCGGTAACCAGACCCGCTTCAACCCCAACTTCCGTCAGTTCGGGAACCTCTCCGAGAATATTTCCATCACCAAGACTTTTGTTCTTGGCAAGGATTCTTCGCGTCGCCTCGACTTCCGTGCGGAAGCCTTCAACGTGTTCAACCGGGTGCGTTTTGGTACTGGTTCGCTACAGATCCAGAGCGCAACCTTTGGTCAGTTGCAGTCCAGCGGCGATCTTCTCAACACGCCGCGTCAACTGCAGCTTGCTCTGAAGTTGTACTTCTAGCCAATAGCTACAAAAACAAACCAAAGACCCCGGGGGCTTCGTGCCTCCGGGGTCTTTGCTTTGTGTGCCGGGCATGCTCGACCTGCGCCGGATCAAAAACACCATACGCAATAGCCATTGCGTCCTGCGATCAGCTGTGATCTACTGTGAGCGAAACACAAAAATTCTTGGGACCCCTTCCCACGCCTGATTCGGAGTCACCATGCAAAAAAAGCTCTCGACAATCTATTTACTGATTTCCACGGGCATCCTTTCGTTCTCACCAGCACACGGGGCTCCTCGAACCTTCAAGCCCGACTATGTATTCTCGGGTTCCAGCCTCGATGGCTTTCGGACCCTGGGACAGGCTGACTGGAAAGCGCAAAGCGGCGAGATTGTCGGGACACCGCGAAGTGCCGCCGGGGGCTGGCTATTGCTGGACCATTCGTGGCAGGATCTCGGGTTCCTCGCCACGTTCCGGTGCTCGGGCGGCTGTTCGACGGGGGTCCTGTTCCGCGCGGAGAAGACCCCCGAGGGCGGGCTGAAGGGGATTCTGATTTCGCTGAACGTGGCAGATGTTGCGGCTTATGCTGTAACGCTGGATGCGCAGGGTAAGATTTTGACCCGCAAGACCCTGGACAAGCCCTCGGGGAAGCGGGGAGACGCGGTGACCTGGCTGTACACTCCCGCCGGCAACCCACCGGGGACGGGCAAGGCAGAGCATCCTTTCCCCCTGGCTCCGCAAATCGACCTGCTGCCGGATATTCCGCGCGCACGTCCCTTTGGCACGCTGCGCGCGGGCGACTGGAACGAGCTGGAGATTATTGTGGACGCGATGGCGACGAAAGCCATATTGAATGAAGGCCCCGTAACGACAGCGGCGGGCGCCTCGGCCCTGGAATTTGGACGCTTTGGACCGGTGGGCCTATACGTCGGAGGCACTGGCGAGGTTCGGTTTCGGAACGTTGGAGTGCGCGATCTGAACACCAAAACGATTCCGAAAGAGGTGGTCTCCAGCCGCTTCCGGATGCAGCGGCTGAGCGAGCTGTTCTACGCCTGGTCGACGGCGGTGGCCGACGTGAATCGCGACGGCATTCCGGATCTGGTGTCCGGCCCGGTTTACTACCTGGGGCCGGACTACACGCAGACACGGGAGATCTATGTCGCCGAAAGTTATGATCCTTCGAGCCAGTACCCGCGCGGGTGCGCCGTGAACTTCGCCTGGGATTTCACCGGCGACGGGTGGCCGGACGAGTGGTGCGCCACAGGTAACAACGGCGATGGCCCCGGAGTACTCTTCGTGAATCCGCGGGGAGAGGCGAGGCGCTGGGACCGTTACGTGGTGACGCCGGATGTGTGGATCGAAGAAACGCAGATGGCCGACATGGATGGCGACGGCAGGCCCGAACTCGTGATGGGGATTCCGGGTGGCACGATCGTGCTGGCGAGTCCCGATCCTGCGGCCCCTGCGCAGCCCTGGAAGCTGACTCCGATTTCAGAGCCGGGACCCTGGGCAGCAAACAGCTCACACGGGCTGGGCGTGGGTGACGTGAACGGAGATGGACGTCTGGATGTGGTCTGCGCGTTTGGCTGGTGGGAGCAGCCACCGTCGGGTACGAAAGGCTTGTGGAAGCATCATCCGGTCGCGTTCGGGCGCTGGGGCAAATCACAGGGCAATGCGGGCGGGGCGGAAATGGGAGTCTACGACGTGAATGGCGATGGCCTGAACGACGTGGTGACGAGCCTGGAAGCTCATGGCTGGGGGCTGGCGTGGTTCGAGCAGAAACGCAGCGCGGCCGGTGAGATCAGCTTCGAGCGGCATATCTTCATGGACAATTACGACACAAAGAATGCGGGCGATGTCCTGTTCACGGAGCCGCATGGGGCGGCCTTCGCAGATATCGACGGTGATGGGATCAAGGACTTTATTGTTGGTAAGCGCTTTATGTCGCACTTCGGCTACAACGACCCGGACCCCTACGGCCCCGCAGTGATCTATTGGTATCGGGTGGTGCGAAACAAGCAGGCACCAGGTGGCGCGGAGTTCGTGCCGGAACTAATCCACAACCGCTCGGGTGTGGGCTCGCATGTGACGGCGATGGATATCGACAAGGACGGCTCGGTCGATATCGCCACCTCCTCAAGCCTGGGTACATACATCTTCTGGGGTACGAAGGGCAAATAAAAGCGGCACCGCATCGCGACTGGCGGACTCCCCGGGACTCGGCCCTATCCCGATTATCGGTCGATCATATGCCTACGGGATGTCCGCAGCGCCATCCCTCGTATGTACTGCCCGCATCCCCGCAGCAATCACCCTCTGCGCCCGCAATCCATCCGCATGGGACGTCGGGAAAGGCGATCCTGAGCGGCAGCATTCGATGAAGGCCACGAGTTCCGTCTTGTAGGCGGGTCCGTAGCGGTCAACAAACTCCGGAGCCCCCGGACCACCCTTGCCTCCCGGGAAGACCCGCCTTGCAATGGGTTCGTGTTTTCCCCTTTTGCCAAATGCCTCCACCAAAATCTCATCCGGGTTTTGCACGAAGTGCCCGATCTGGATTTGCCCCTGTTCGCCGTAAATGACGGTTTCGATGCGGTATCCGGAAACGTGATTTCTGGTGACCTGCACCTGCCCCAGTAATTTGCTCCCAAACCACATGTACAGCATGGCGTCATCGAAGTCTTCCTGGCACTTAGCCACGTGTTTGTTGTAAAGGACAGAGCCGACCACCATCGTCCGGTCGGGGAATGCCCCTGCCAGCCACAGAATCTCATCCACATTGTGGACGGACATGTCGGGCAGAATCCCGTCACTTTGGTACTCATCGGGAGGAGGGCCGGAGTCTTCGAGCGCGGAGTAGATCTTGAAGACGCGCCCGATTGCCCCCTGTTGCATCAGGTCTCTTCCATACGCGAGAGCGGCGTCATAACGGCGCTGGAAGGCCAGCATCAGGGCGTTTGGGTATTGGCTGTCGAGTTCCTCGCAGCAGGCGAGGTCGCCTTCCAGCGTCCCCGTCAGAGGCTTTTCCAGCAGCACGCGGTGTCCCGCACGAACCAGCGCCATCGCGTGCAGTCTGTGGTGGACCGTCGGCGTCACGACCATCGTATTGCGGCAAACATCCGCTGCCAGGTACTCTTCAATCGAGCCAAACGTCCGGCCCGTATAGCGCTGCTCCGCGACAAAGTTTTGGAGTCGCGCCGGGTCGGCATCGACTACCGCGACCAGCCGACACACTCCTTCCCGTTCCAGTTCCAGCATGTGCGACGCATGAACCCAGCCCATGCGTCCGATTCCGATGATTCCTATATCCACTCTGGCAAGATATCACCAGACCATACCCGGACTAACCTACAGCAATGGTTCGCCTTTTTCCCGAATGGTACGGGCCAGTTCAAACGGATCCATCGCCTGGTACTTCGGGTAGAAGAGTTCTACCGACAGTGGGCCGGAATACCCCTTAGCTGCGAGGGCTTTCAGGATGCGCGGAATGGGTGCAATACCCGTGCCAGGGATCTCCCGCGTGATCCCGTCCAGCATTTCGCGCGGCATATCGGGCACATCCTGGAAGTGGACGTGATGCAGTTCACCCTGGTGAAGAAGTTCCAGATCATCGAACTTACTCAGGCCTGCCCAGAAGTGATAAAAATCGAGCATCGGCCGCACGTTCGGGTGGCCAGCTTCCCGCGTGAGGCGCAGCACGGTGGGAAGGGTCGAGATGAACGCGGACAACTTCGTGAATTCGGGCATAACCACCACCCCGAACTGCTTGCCGATTTCGCCCGCTTCGCGCATGTAGTCCACCGCAAGCTTATAGTCATCGGCGGTAAATTTCCCGGCGCCGGTGCAGGGTGCCATGATCCGGTCGATGCCAAGCTCAGCCGCAATCTCCGCGTGGCGCTTCAGTTCCGCAACGGCGGCGGCGCGCTCCGGGCGAGGTGCCCAAAGCCCGGCGAGGCCGCCGTGGGAGACCGCAGTCAGCCCAAGGTCAGAAAGGAGTCGTTTCGCAGCAGGTAAGCCGTCACTCTGGATGAAAGCCTCCAGGTGGGGACGGATCACTTCGACCAGTCGGATACCGGCACGCGAATACCCTTCCAGTGACTTGCGGTAGCCCGCAGCAGCAGAGGTCGTTTGGTGGATGCAGAGGGTCATTTTATTTTCGTTAGCAGCGCCCCGAAGCGACAGGACCGGTACCAGTGCCAATAGATCGCGACGGTGCAGCATCCCGCTACAATATCGCATCGCGACGCTTCCTGCTCGTCTCGGTCGAACTCCTGTCACACCTTCCCCCGCGCTTTTGCTCCCGCCCGGATGAGGCGGACGAGTTCTTTCTGGTCGAGGTCGCTCAGCTTCTTGAACCGAACACAGCTTTTACCGATTTTGGCCTTGGGCAGTGATTCTTTGAACTGCTCGGCGACATAGCCCGACTCGTCACCGGCCACAACATAGAGCGAGATGTAGCTGGCGTTGCTGGCCACTCCAATCCGGAACCAGTCGCCTTCCCGCCCGCTTGCATACTTGTAGTGCCACGGGCCGTAGGCAAGGATACCCGAGTGAATAAAGGGCTCCAGTTTGGGCGCGTTCTTGCGGATCAGCCTGTCGAGTTCGGCGATGTCGGCGCGGCGGGCGTCATCAACGGCGGCGATGTACTCCTCCGGTGTTGCTACCTTCAACTGTCCTTTCATCGGCAACAGCTCCTTTCACCGAATATGATGGCAGACGAGGTATTCCCCGATGCAACTCTCCCGTCGCAGCTTCTCCACCGCCCTGGCCGCCGGTCTCGGCACTGCCCTGGTGCCATATCTCCAGGCGCAGGGCCCCACGCCTCCGAAGCCGAAGAAGCTGAAAATTGGGCACACCGGGATCACCTGGCCCGGCGGACCCGACAAACGCGGCATTGAGATCGCTATCAAAGACTTAGGCAGCCTCGGGTACGCTGGTCTCGAAACGTTCGGCGACGTTCTCGATCAATATGAAAAAGAGGGCGGCCTTCTTCGTCACCTCGAAGCGGCCAGCCTGCCGCTGATTTCGGGCTACTGCACGGTTGACCTCGTTGATCCGGCGAAGCGTAAAGACAGCGTGGCCCGCATGGTCGAATGGGCCAAAGTCATCCGCAAGAATGGCGGTCGCATCATGATTCTGGGCCCCAATGGTGCGCGTCGTGCCCAAACGGGCTTCCAGTTTGCCGAACACCGAGCCGACATTGCTGCCTGCCTCAACGAAATCGGCAAAGCGATTACCGATCTCGGCGTCACCGGAGTGCTGCATCCCCACACAGGCACGGTTGTGGAAACGCTGGATGAAACCCTCGCCACGCTCGATTCGGTCGATACGCGCTACGTGAAGTTTGGCCCCGATGTGGGCCAGCTGGTGAAGGGCGGTGCCGAGCCCGCCGCTGTCACCAAACTGGTGAAGGACCACCTCTCCATCGTCCACCACATGCACCTCAAAGACTTCAGCGGGGGTAAATACTACGGAGGCTATTGCCCTCTCGGGTTCGGCCGTGTCGAACTCGCCAACCTGCTGGACCTTATGGAAGGCAAGGGCGAAATGGCAGGTATGGTCATGGTGGAACTGGATGGCGGTGGCCGGAGCGATCCGATGCCGGCTCTGGAAGCCGCCCGAATATCTAAAACCTACCTGCAGTCGCAGGGTATTTCGTTTCGGGCCTGATCAAAAATCAGGCGTGTACGAAGGTCTGTTCGCTCAGCACGATCTCGTCTCTGATCTTGCCGGCAAGCATGTCATCGATACTGACCTTGCCGCTTTGTATCACCGTTAGCCTCATCATGGCCGCAACTGAGCCCCTGGCACCGGAAGGGTTGAACTCATCCAGCACGGCTGCCGCTTCCATAAACATCAGCGTGCCCAGTGCCTGAGCTGCACCGGACATAAACGTCCTGCCAGAGAAGACCTGGTTGAACGTATTTGCCAACTTCTCTCCAAAGTCGGCCAGATGTTGCAGCGCTTCCGCCGGGTGCGTAGTGGCTTCGTTCTGGAAGGAAGCCATCTCCATGCCGATCCTGGCTGCGTTATCCACCAGTTCCGCTTCCAGGAACAAAAGGCCCCCCAGGAGTTGTGGGACCAGATCGTTCTGGAACATCTTCTTCAGCGCTGAAGAAATGACGTCCTGGATGGCTTCCGGTGTGGGCTCGTAGTCTTTGGCCAAATTCTTCAGCGCCGGAATTCCCAGCAGCATTTGCTGCACATCCCGCATCCGAAGCAACAGGGCGTCCTTCGTGCGACGCGTGTTTGCCATCGCCTGGATGACAGGCATCGTGCCTGAATACCAGTGCAGGTCCGTCTTCGTATCGAACTGCTCCACCACCGCCTGACCATTCTTCAATTTCACTGAAGTACTGAGTGGCAGGCAGGAAAAGACCAGAACTGCAGCGGCCGTATCCAGGTTCTTGTATCGGGCCGGATCAGAGAAGTAGTAGAGCGACACCAGGCTCCGAAATTTGTCCTGCAGGCGTTTGGACAGGCTGGTATAGGCGAAATCCAGACGGTCCCTGCTGGCAAACGTCCAGGCCTTCAGGTAAGACGGCGGGGCGGACAGGGTCAGGCTCATCAGGGTATCGCCAATGTCCAGCGTGCCTGAATTGGGGTCTTTGCTGTCCAGGGCTTTATCCAGGTCGGCCACCCACTCGGGAAAGCCGGCGTTACCCGTGAAAGCGTCCGGCAGGTAGGCCGTTATTAGAGGTCCCGCGTCGTGCAAAAGCTGCGAGGCCCGCATCTTTTGAACTGCCTGCTCCAGTTTGTAGTGGTAGGAGAATGTGTTTTCTTTCCACACCTTCACGCCTCCGCTTACCGCCAACGGCAAGGTCGCACCGACGGTCAGCGTGCTGTTGCGACCGCTTCGGGCGCGGAACAGGGAAGAACGTTGCGCCTCGGTATCACTGGCCTCCAGCGTGTAGACCAGGACGCGGCCATCATCTTCGATCACGTTCAAACGCGCGTCGGAGACGGTGATGACTGAATCCGTTGTCTTGCCAAATGGCAGGGTCAGTTCGGTGGCCACGTTGCGCCGGATGTTGTGCGTCAGTTCCGCAGACCGGAGTGTGACGCCCTCCACCGGGTTCAGCAACAGATCGTCAAAATCACCATCGATCGCCCTCTGTAACCGGTCCCCGTTCTCCGCTAAAGACAAATCAAATGTAACATCCACCAGCGCAGTCCGTGTGGTGCTGCGTGAGTAAGCATATGAGAACGAAAACTCCTGCTCTTTTTTCGCAGCCGCGATCGCCATCGAGTAGAACTTGTCTGCATTCGCGAGCACTCCGCGAATAGCGCCTTGTACCTGCTCCAGATCCTTGAGGAGAGCCGTTTCCTTGCCCAGGAAGCTGGCGATACGGGCCTTCAGCAGGTTGTCAATTTTGTCAAAGTCCGTTTCGGTCGCGATCTTCAGAATCTCGTTGAAATGGACTTTTCCGCGGAAGAAATCGAGCAGTTGCTGAAGTGTTTGGCCGCTCAGGAGGTCCAGTGCCTGATCGCTGACGGCGCGCAATTTGTTGGCGGTCTCAGAATTCGTCACCACGCCCAGCGCTGGTCCCACAGCGGCCTCGATGAATCTTCCCGCCGGAGTTCTCTCGAAGCCCGCCGGGCCAAGGAGTCCGGCAAGAGTCGCCGCCACTTGCGCCGGATCGCCGGAACCGGAGATTTGCGTCAGGACGCCCTGTAGGCGACTCAGATCCTGCCCTCCCAGCGAGAGCAACATACTGGTCAGGTCGTGGCCGCCGATCTTCTCCAGTTCGTCGAGCTTTTCGAGGAATTCGACCACCTTCTGGCGACCCGTCTCAAACGCCTCACGAAGCTCATCGGCGGATAGTCCTGTGGCCTTCTGCAGCGAGCTCCCGCCGAGGTCCATCAGTACCCCTGCCAGTTTGTCGCTCAGGCTCGCTTCGGAACTGACAAACTTGCGCGTGTCCTTGAGAACCTCCACAAGTTGGTTCTCATTCAGCCCAAAGATGGCGGAAACCAGATCCTCGACTTTGTTTTTCTTGTTGTTAAAGAAGGGTGGCAGGATCGCCTTCACTCCGGCCCGGGCGTCGAGCGCAAAATTCCAACCCTTCTTCGCGAGCTTGTAGAGCCGGAGGCGCAGAACCTGATCGTCCTGTTCCCGTCCCAGTACGAGTGCGAACTTGCCCGAGGCCTCAAATCCGAGAGCCGCACTGGCACCCAGTTGAACGCGCAAGCCAATCGGGCCCGCGAGCGCACCATTCGGCAGTTCTCTGAGCCACGAAAAATCATAGCCCGCCTGCACTCCCGCTTGTAGCTTGACCGAACCATCTATTTCGGCAATGAGCCAAGTACCCGGAGCCAGATCCTCGGCGTGTCGGATCTGGCTCGGCAGGGCCACGCTGCCGAATGTATCCGCCAAAACCTGGAGTGCGCGCTCGTCCTCCCGAAAGCGATGCAGGACGGCGAAGAGCCCGTGGCTCGACGCCTCCACACCAAACGTCCCCGAAACACCGGTCCCCAGCCCCACTGAGCCTTTGGCCGCCGCCTTGATGTTGTATCCCGCCCGGACCAGCACATAGCGACTAACTTCACCCTCATTCGCCCCAGGCTCTTCGGGGCTCAGTTTTAGTTCCGTGAGCAGAGTTCCTGCGGGGTCCAGTGCCTTTATCGCGGTTGCTGCATCCGAATAAACGCCCACTCCAAACTGGGCTCCGGCTTCTCCGCTGAAGTTCACGGTGCCCCTGGAGAGGCCGCCGCCGAATCCGAGGTTACCGGCACCCTTTGCCGACGCCTTTATGTCACCCAGCACGATCTCGCCGGGAGGAAACAGGCCCTGGGGATCCAGTAGTGCCAGCGCCAGAGAGGGAATCCCCGGCGACGTAACGTCCAGCGAGGCATTCGCCTGGTCGTCAAGAAACTTGCCGTTGAGACTGATACCTGAAAGCGCTGCCGGACTCATCATTGACTCCTGTTTGGGCGGTGGGTACTAATCGCGGCCTGGGGTTCCCTGCTCGCGCATTTCGCCCGTAATTTTCACGTTGCGGAAATCCCCGGTCTCGTTAAATGACCCCAAGCCAATTCGGCCCCACCGAAGGCTCAGATCTACAGCATCCAGGCTGGGGTTCCGTTTTCCATTCACTTCTGCATACGCCTTGCCAGTGTCGCCATCAAAAACAAATTTCACAGGGGTCCATTCGTCAGTTGTAAATGATGCCGGGCCGTCGAGCGAGGAGATTCGCGAGCGCTCCCCTCCAAATACGTGAAAAACTCCGTTATGGACGTTCTGCTTTGCCGCCTCATCGCTGGAGATGTGGGCATAGTTGTAGTGGTCTTTGTCCTGCCACCCGTAGACAATGATCAGGCTGCGACCGTTATGCTTCATTTCCGCTTCCACCGTCACTTTCCTGTAAGGCTTTGAATCCAGCAGCGCATATTTCTGGGGCCGCCGCGGTTGTCCAGCTGGCGGTTCTCCGGCTACCCGCAGACGCAGGGTCCCATTCTCCACAAACCAGTCGGAAGCCTGCTGGACGGTCCACGAATGTCCAAATGCCTGAATCGTTTCAGCGGCCGTGGCAGTCGATACTGCGAAGGTCATCAGCAGAGTGGCAACAAGGTATCTCATCTGTTAGAGCGTACCGCAGTCTTTGCAGCTCTGCGAGCCTGCTGGTATTTTAGAAGTAACAAATGTCAACTTCATCTGCGGTCACCGAACAACGCAACCCTGCGACTCCTCTGGCCCGCAATAAAAATCTCCGCAAATGGGTCGAAAAGATGGCCCAGCTCACTCAGCCGGACAACATCTACTGGGTGGACGGCTCTCAGGAAGAGTGGGATCTGCTCTGTGAGCAGATGGTTGCCGGGGGTACCTTCACCCGCCTCAATCCCGAGCTGTGGCCTGGTTGTTTCTACGCCCGCTCCGACAAGGACGATGTAGCTCGTGTCGAAGACCGTACCTATATCTGCTCCCTTTCGAAGGATGCTGCCGGCCCTACCAACAATTGGGTTAATCCCTTCGAGATGCGCCGCAAGCTCAAGGGGCTCTTCAGTGGCTGCATGCGTGGTCGCACCATGTACGTTCTGCCCTACAGCATGGGCCCCATCGATTCCCCCATGGCGCAGATCGGTGTCCAGCTGACTGATTCACCTTACGTAGTGGTCAACATGCGCATCATGGCACGCATCGGGATGCCGGTCTACGCCGAAATCGACAAGGACGTGAAGCGTGTTGTGCCCTGCGTACACTCTGTTGGCGCGCCTCTTGCTCCCGGGCAGGCTGATGTTTCGTGGCCTTGTAATAAGGAGAAGTACATTGTTCACTTCCCGGAAACCCGGGAAATCTGGTCATATGGTTCCGGTTATGGTGGCAACGCGCTGCTGGGCAAGAAGTGTTTCGCTCTGCGCATCGCCTCGAATATCGCACGGGACGAAGGCTGGCTCGCGGAACACATGCTCATTCTGGGCGTGGAAAACCCCGGAGGCGAGAAGACCTACGTGGCCGCCGCCTTCCCCAGCGCCTGCGGCAAGACCAACTTCGCCATGCTCATCCCCCCCGACGGCTTCGATGGCTGGAAGGTCTGGACGATTGGGGATGACATCGCCTGGATCAAGCCCGATTCGACCGGTCAGCTTCGTGCCATCAACCCTGAGGCTGGCTTCTTTGGCGTTGCCCCCGGCACGTCCATGAAAACGAACCCCAATGCGATGGCCGCACTTTCACGCAACACCATCTTCACCAACGTGGCACTCACGCCCGAAGGCGGCGTCTGGTGGGAAGGCATGACCGATACTCCGCCCGCCCAGTGCACCGATTGGCAGGGCAACCCGTGGACCCCCGCCATCGCTAAGGAAAAGGGTACGAAGGCTGCGCACCCGAACTCGCGTTTCACAGCTCCCGCCTCGCAATGCCCCACCATTGACCCCGACTGGGAATCGCCCCATGGCGTACCGATCAGCGCGATCATCTTCGGTGGCCGCCGAGCCACCACCATGCCTCTCGTCTTCCAGGCCTTCAACTGGAGTGCCGGGGTCTACACCGGAGCCACCATGGGCTCAGAAACCACTGCAGCCGCAGCGGGAGCGGTGGGCAAGGTGCGTCGCGATCCTATGGCCATGCTGCCCTTCTGTGGCTACCATATGGGCGACTACTTCCGCCATTGGTTGAAGGTCCAGCGCCTGCTCTCCGAAACTCCCCGCATCTTCCACGTCAACTGGTTCCGCAAAGATGCCGATGGCAACTTCCTGTGGCCAGGCTTCCGCGAGAATATACGCGTTCTGAAGTGGGTTGTAGATCGCGCCCGTGGTCGTGCCGCCGGTCGGGAAACCCCTATCGGCTGGATTCCCCGCTACGAAGACATCGAGTGGAAGGGTCTCGACTTCCCGGTCGAAGTGTTCGACGAGTTGCAAGCAGTGGATCGCGCCGCCTGGAAGCAGGAAGTCATCGGGCACGAAGAACTCTTTATCGAGTTGCACGACCACTTGCCATCAGAGATCGTCTATGAACGCGAACTGCTGATCTGTCGGTTGTAGCGCCCGCCAGAAGCGTTTCTTGTAACTGAACGGCGCCGAGGCCCACGAAGTGGCTCGGCGCCATCGTTCTGAGGGGTTACCTCTTACTGGCAACGACGAGCGGGTTCACCCACCGCACGTCCCCGAAGCGTAGAAAATCGGTATCAGCCGTGTGGCTCACGGCCTTGTGCTCAACTGCCAGTGCCGTCAGGTGGGCGTCCGTTGTCAGGTTGCCACCACTTCCCGTATTGCAAGAAGCGGAACAGAAGTTCTCCGTGACCAGAAGTGGGCTGAATAACACGAATCACCCTTCGCTTCAACCAGCTTTCCACGTGGCTTGAGGCCTGGGCTGGCGTCATGGGATTCGCGAAGATTCCGACGTTTGTCCGTCTCTCGCCGGGCCACGAACGTTAAGATGTCTCAGCGGCGATCCATCGATATGTCTTCTCCAAACCCTCCACCAGGGGCCGCGACGGTGCCCACTCCAGCTTCTCCCGGATCAGCCTGTTATCTGAATTCCGGCCCCGCACGCCCAGCGGCCCGGGAATGTGGCGCAGGCTGAGCTTCTTCCCTGAGATCCCGATCACCATCTCTGCCATCTGGTTGATCGTCACCCTCTCTTCAGACCCAATGTTTACGGGTCCGGGGAAATCCGACTCCAGCAGGCGGTTGATGCCCTGCACGCATTCGTCCACATAAAGGAACGAACGGGTCTGCTTGCCATCGCCCCAAATCTCGATCTCACCGCCATCCGGAGCCTCTGCCACCTTACGGCAAATCGCTGCCGGAGCTTTTTCTTTGCCACCAGAGAAAGCACCCTCTGTCCCAAACACGTTATGGAATCGCGCGATCCGCACATCGAGGCCATAATTACGCCCATAGGCCAGATACAGACGCTCACTGAATAGCTTTTCCCAGCCATACTCGCTGTCCGGAGCCGCCGGATAGGCTGAATCCTCAGAGCACTTCGGGTTATCCGGATCCAACTGGTTGTACTCGGGATAGATGCAGGCTGATGACGAGTAAAAAAATCTCTTCACGCCCGCCAGACGCCCCTGTTCCAGAGCGTTCAGGTTGATAGTCGCGGAATTGTGCATCACTGCGGCGTCGTGGTCCCCGGTGAAGATATAGCCCGCTCCGCCCATGTCTGCGGCCAGCTGGTACACCACGTCAATCCCCTCGCAAACCTGTCTCGAAAATTCGGGATCCCGCAGGTCGCCCAGCAGAAACTCGTCTGCAAGTGACGGAGAATATTCGTGTGCCACCAAATCGGCACCACGAATCCAATATCCCTTAGCCTTCAAATCCCGGACCAGGTGTCCACCAATGAACCCCCCGGCCCCGTTAACCAGTGCCCGCATCATACTACTGGCTATTGTGGCATCGTTCGCCGAAGATCTGCTTGTATTCCCTTCGTACTGAGGCTGTCTCTGGTACTGGACACGCCGACTATTCTCCAGGGCCCCGTCATAGGCGTTTTTCCAGCCATCACATAACGGGCATTACCCAGTTCCCTGGAAAGTCGCGAAACGAGCACAGTGTCGGTCACCCTGGCGAGGTTCATCTTTGGAAAGCCCTGCCGCGGGATTTCCGTAATCTCCATCCACCCGGCCCCGGCGCGTTCTGTTCGCAGCGGCAGGGAAGTCTCCGCTGGAAGCGGCCCCCCAATAGCAAACTCGGTCGTTTCTTCCGATAAGTACAAATCGGACATCGGCATCGACCGCATCAGGTGATACCGAAATGCCACGCCGTCGTTGTAAACCCGGGTCTCCACCTCCAGCGCCCTCCCCAGAGAGCCATTCTGCATGTAGCGCCCGCTGAAGCCATTCCAGTTCGCCTGGGACTCGGTCGATGAACCAATCAGGCCCACATTCTCCCCCAGCAAGGGCTCCTGCTCCCAAATGTCAAAGCCCATGAACGAGGTATCCAGTAGCATCTGCCCCTGGTACCAAAGCTGATACGCGAGTCGGAACAATGCCGTGTCCTCCTGACTCGCCACAAAAATCCGGAATTCCAGTTTTCCATCTGGTGATTTGACGGTCTTCAGGTCCTGCGCCTGTACGCCCAGGCTCAGAAGCAACAGAACGACCAAAGAAAAAAGGGGCCCACCGGCAAACCGGCGAGCCCCCTGTACTGTAATCACCAAGGCTACGCCCAGCTCATCCCGGCCTTCGACAGCGGAAGCTGCCGCAGCCTCTTGCCGCTCGCCGTGAAAATCGCGTTGGCGATTGCCGGCAGAATCGGAGGCAGCGAGGGTTCGCCCAGCCCGGTGGGAGAGGCCGTCGATTTCACGAAGTGAACTTCAATTACCGGCGGAGCCTGATTGATCCGAACCATGCCGTGGGTATTGAAATTCCCCTGCACAACGCGACCCTTATCTACTGTGATTTCCTGCATCATGAGTTCGCTCATGCCGTCAATCACGCCGCCATGGACCAGGTTCTCTGCACCACTCGGATTGATGATCTGGCTGCCAATATCGCCAGCCACCCAAACCTTGTTGAGCTTCACTTTGGTCCCGACTACCGTAACTTCGGCAACTTCAGCGAAGTAACCCATGTGGCTGAAATGGAACGCGATACCCTGCGCGGTGCCTGCCGGGTACTTTTTCTTGCCCCATTCCGACTTCTCCATGGCTAGTTTCATAGCGCCGATCATGCGCTCGGCGTTCATGCCCGGAGGCGCAAAGCCACCACGACCGCCGCCTGCAGGAGGTGCTGCCGGTGCGGGTACAGGCGCTCCGGATGCCAGCAGGTCCAGCCGATACTGTGCCGGGTCCTTACCAGCCGCATGCGCCAATTCGTCGATGAAGCTCTGAATCACGAAGGCAAACGCGTTGCTGGAAGGTGCGCGCAACGCGCCGGTCCGAATACCCAGGCGCTGCACCGAGGATTGAAGTGTATAGTTCGGCACAAAACGCTGCGGGAATTCGGTCGGGCCCATCGCTGAAGATGACGCAAATGTCTCGCCATCACCATAGCTGAGGAAGTGATTCTTCCATCCCACGATCTTGCCGGAAGCGTCGATACCCGCCTTCAGATTCTGCCAGCCACCAGGACGGTAATAATCGTGTCGCATATCGTCTTCACGCGACCAGATCAGCTTCACCGGAACGCCCGGAATCTGCTTGGCGATCCAGGCTGCTTCCACCATGTAGTCGTTCGTCAGGCGGCGACCAAAACCACCACCCGCGCGAACCATATGCAGCGAAATGTCGCTTTCTGCAACGCCAACCGTGTCGGAAACCAGCTTCCGGCCACGCCCGGGCTGCTGGCTGTTGCCCCACATTTCCAGCTTGCCGTCTTTGAACATCGCAGTGCAGTTCTGGGGTTCCAGAGGAGCGTGCGCAATGAACGGGTAGGAATAGGAAGCCTCAACTACCTTCGCGGCAGACTTGAGGGCACCATCTGCATCGCCGTCGGCGCGCAAGGTACGCTGCGGAGCCGCTTTACCCATGGCTTCTGCTTTGGCTTGATATCCAACGCTGCTTTCAGAAGCATGGATACCTTCATCCCATTGCACTTTCAGCTTCTGCCGGGCGGATTGGGCATGCCACCAGGTTTCGGCCACAATCGCAATTCCGTTCTCGAGACCGGGCTCACCCGGAATCACCGCATCCGTCACAATCGGACGTTCCACCACGAACGCATGCTTCACGCCGGGCAGCTTCTTAATTTCGTCCAGGTTCGCGGAAACTACCTTACCGCCGAACACACCGCATTTTTCAAAGCAGGCATGCAGCATGCCCGGCAGCGTCACGTCCACGCCAAATATCGGTGCGCCGGTGACGATCTTGCTGATGTCGTAAGCCGAGTGCTTCTTGCCGATGATCTTGTACTCGGAAGCATCTTTCAGCTTCACCCGGCTCATGTCGGGAGCCGGCAACTTTGCCACTGCAGCGGCCAGTTCGCCATAACCCACCGAGCGCTTCGATGATGCATGGTTCACTTTGCCCGAGCCAGTGGTGAGTTCGGTTTCCGGCACACCCCACTTCTGGGCTGCTGCTGTTACGAACATTGCACGGCCAGCCGCGCCTGCCTGACGCATAGGCGTCCACGCATTCGGCGTCGCTGTGCTGCCACCTGAAGACTGCGCGGTGTACTTTGAATCGTCGAAATCGGCCTGGTCCAGCTTGACGTTCTTCCAGTCCACATCCAGTTCATCGGCAATCATCATGGGCAGCATATTCCGCACACCCTGGCCGGTTTCCGGATTCTTCGCCACAATGGTTACAGTGCCATCGAGCGCCACTTTGATGAAGTTATTGGGGTTCGGAGGGGGAGGTGCCGCGCCGCCGCGACCCTGCGCCAGCAGCTCTTCGGCAAACGGCAGGGTGAACATTACGCCGCCGCCCGCTACTGCGCTGATTTTGAAGAAAGAACGTCGATCCATCACGTTTTTGGTCTCTGTACGTTTCATGTCCGGTCTCCTCTCCTATTCCTTGCTCGCCGTTTGCACGGTCTTCGCGGAAGCGTTCGGCCCCATATCGGCGGCCTTGTGGATGGCCTCGCGTATCCGCAGGTAGGTGCCGCAACGGCACAAATTGCCGCTCATCGCGGTGTCAATGTCCTTGTCGGTCGGCTTCGGCGTTTTCGCGAGGAGTGCTGCGGCGGACATAATTTGTCCCGCCTGGCAGTAGCCGCATTGCGGCACGTCCACGGTTTCCCACGCCTGCTGCAGCGGGTGGTTGCCGGTGGCTGAGAGCCCTTCGAGGGTCGTCACCGCCTTGGTCCCCACGCTGGAAACAGGGTATGAGCATGAACGAACCGGCTGGCCCGCCACATGGACCGTACAGGCCCCGCATTGCGCGATACCACAGCCAAATTTGGCTGCTTTCAGGTTGAGAACATCGCGAAGAACCCACAAAAGGGGCATATCTGGTGGCACGTCGACCGAAGTGGAGTGCCCGTTTACGTTGAGTTTGAAGGCCATAGAAGGTTTTCCTCCCCGGTTCAATATATCGCAGTTCGGCCACGAGCGGGGATCCCGTGGCCGGTTTTGTTCTATTATCCTGCACTCTGTCCGGAAAACAACTTTCCTGTCGGCGAGACGTTCGCACTGAACACTCTCGCCGTAACCGTTCTTCTTTCTCTTCCACACCGCCGTCTTGTACCAACAGCGTTATGTCTTTGTAAAACTTGCGTCCAACGTGCCAATACGCCCCCGAAATCCTGCAATATGGTGCGTGACATTCCTGTCAGGAACAATGATGACCATCGAGACCAAGACAAACAGACGAGGCTTCTACACTCAGGCGATCTTCGCTCTTAATACACTTCTGGCTGCGGCCCTCGCGGTTCCAGCGCTCGTATACCTCCTGGTCCCCGGCGGGCGGAAGCGGAAGGAGACGTTCGTTGACGCCGGTGACGTTTCTCACCTGGCGCCCGGGGCCCCCGTTGAACTGAGCTTCCAGCAAAGTCGCATTGATGGTTGGCGCGTCAGCACCGAAAAGCGCACCGCCTGGGTCGTAAAAACCGCAGCCGACAAGGTGATTGCATACGGGCCACAGTGCACCCACCTTGGTTGCGCCTATCACTGGGAGGAGCAACCGAAGCAATTCGTCTGTCCCTGTCATGCATCGCTCTTTTCTGTCGACGGCAAGGTCATTTCGGGTCCGGCACCGAGACCGTTGGATCGCTATGTAGCCCAAACCCGGAACGGACGCCTCTTTTTGGGACCGCTCCGGCAGTTCGGTGAATCAACGGCCACCGACGAGACGAACCCAGAGCGTGCAGCATGAAAAAGCAACTCAAAAAGTTTCTCGAAGCGCTCGACGACCGCACCGGAATTCCCTCCGGGATCCGCCACTTCCTCGGCGAAGATATTCCTGCTTCCAGCGGCTGGCACCAGGTCTTCGGCAGTGTCGCCCTGTTCATGATCCTGGTTCAGTTCTTCACCGGCATCATGCTGGCGTTCAACTACGCCCCCACTGCGGGTCAGGCCTATGACAGTCTTCGGTACATCATGACTGAAGTCACCGGCGGCCGCCTCATGCGGGGACTTCACCACTGGGGAGCCAGTATGGTGATCGTCATTGTCGTCCTCCACATGGTGCAGGTGTTTATCTGGGGTTCTTACAAAAAACCCCGCGAGGCCACCTGGATTGCCGGAGTCATTCTGCTGCTCCTCACGCTGGCGTACGGTCTCACCGGGTACCTCCTCCCCTGGGACAATCGCGCGTATTGGGGCACCGTGGTGACCACTCAGATCGGAGCGTCCGTGCCCGGAGCTGGTCCCTGGGTGAGCCGCCTCCTCGGGTCTGTCGGGGAAATTGGCGTCGTCACCTTCGCCCGCTTTTACGCCCTGCACGTTCTCCTGTTACCTCCCCTTACCATGTTGCTGATCGGTTTTCACGTGTATCTCGTCCGCCGCCATGGCGTCGCTCCACAGCCGCAGGACGAAGGAAAGCCGAAGAAAAAGTTTTTCCCTCAGCAGGTTTTCCGTGATACTCTCGCCATCTTCGTCGCCTTCGCCATCCTGTTCACTCTCGCTGCCATGGTCCGGGTTCCGTTGGAGCGGATAGCTGACCCTACGGATACCAGCTACATCCCCCGTCCCGAGTGGTACTTTCTGTTCCTGTTCCAGAGCCTCAAGCTCTTTGAAGGGCCCCTCGAACTGGTCGGCACTGTCATTCTGCCGACTCTGGCCATCCTTGCTCTCATCGCTACCCCCTTCATCGACCGTAGTCACCTGGTGCAGGTGCGACAACGTACCCTCGCCATCGGCATCGTCCTGCTGGCTGGAATCGGTTGGGGCGGACTCACGCTGGCGGCAGTTCGCGGGACACCCCCGCAGACCGCTGCCGCGTCGATAGACTTTTCAGGGCCTGTTCAGTGGATGCTGCTGAAACCTGCCGAACTGGCCGGGCTTCACTACTTCCGTCAGGAAAACTGCGGACGGTGCCACAACGTTCTCCGGGGAGGTGAAGCCAAAGCGGGCCCGGTTCTGGCTGATGCCGCCCGCCGCCATGATCGCGACTGGATGATCCGCCACTTCGCCGACCCCCAATCCACCAGCCCTGGCTCTGCCATGCCCCCCGTAGATATCTCGCCGGCCCAAATGGGCGATCTGGCCGCCGCTGTCTCCGCGCTGACTCCGGAGAGCGGAGACCTTCTTGCCATCACCCCGGACTTCGTCTCATCCGGTGCTGCCGTTTACCAGAAAAACAGCTGTGGTGGCTGTCATGTGGTCAACGGTGCGGGCGGGCGAATTGGCCCTGGTCTCAACGGCCTCGCCGCACGACGAACCGAAGCCTGGACCGCTGAGCACTTCATCAATCCGCAAAAACTCTCGCCCGGCACCCCTATGCCGGTCTATCCGCTATCGAAAAAGGAGATGCAGGATCTCATCTCCTGGCTATTTACCTTGCCGGAGAAATCCCCAACTTAAGTAAGAGAAAAAAACGCTCAGTCAGCCACTCTTGTTTTTGAGCCCATGAACGAGTTTGACGTCGCCCTAAACAACCTCCTCCAGCGCCAACTGGAAGGCGGCTATCTGTCCATGCTTACCGGGCTCCAGATAGCCGAATGGCTGGGCACCGAACTCGACGAAGTTCGCACCCGGCGGGCCGATCTTCTGGGGCGGACCCGCGACGGGGTTCTGGTTCACCTCGAACTACAGGCCACGCATGACCCGAAGATGGCACTTCGCATGGCGGAATATGCCCTGGCCATCTATCGCCGCTATGGGTCAATCCCGGTCCAGATTGTGATGTATCCTGGCCAGAAGCCTCTCCGCATGGAGTCAGCCTTGCAGGGCCCGGGATGGAGCTACCGTTGCCAGATTGTGGATATTCGCGACATGCCGTCCGAGAGCCTCCTCGAGAGTGAACTCCCGGAGGACAATGTATTGGCCATTCTGACCAGGTTCGCCGATCAGGCCGACACCGTCCACCGGATTCTGACTCGTATTGCCGGGGCCCCGGCTGATAAACGCCAGGCGCTGCTCTCCGAACTCACCCTCGTCGCCGGGCTCCGGAAGTTAAGAGCGATACTAGGAAAGGAAATTGATCAGATGCCCATACTTCTCGACCTCAAAGACCACAACATTCTCGGCCTCCCTTTCCGTAAGGGCCTGAAGCAAGGCAGGCAGGAGGGCCAGGCGAAAGGCCGCGAACAAGGCCGCGAACAAGGCCGCGAACAAGGCGAACGTAGTCCGGCTTCAATTATGCTGACCCATCGTTTTGGTGCCCTCCCGCCAGCTGTCCTTCAGCACCTGGAGGCCATGCCGTCCGCTGAAATCGAACAAATGTCAGATCGCATCCTGACAGCCGCAACGCTTGACGACCTGTTTGGGTCGGTCTAGCGCACCTTTCCAACCAAAAGTCCAGTCAGCAAGCCGACCCGCGCTGATAAACTGACAGTCGATCAGACCGCACATGTACACAACAAAACAACTTCCAGGCTCAGTGCTTGCATGCGTCACCTTTGCGTTGCTGGCGCCAACGACGGTGTTGGCACAGACCAAAGCGCCAGACCTCTCGAAAGAGTGGCCCACTTACGGCCATGATTCCGGGGGGATGCGGTTTTCTCCGCTGACCGAAATCACCCCCGCTAACGTCGCGAAGCTGAAGGTTGCCTGGACCTATCACATGAAGCCCGAAGGCTATGTTTCCCCCGCCGGTCGTGGCGGCTTCGGTGCGCCGGGTCGCGGTCCTGTTGGTGATAATGCTGACGCGCCGCCCGCTGCGGGCAGAGGCCGGGGTCGCGGAGGTGCAGGCTTCTCACCCTCTCAGGACACTCCCCTCGTTATTAATGGCGTCATGTATATTTCGTCGCCGTACCAGCGCCTTGTTGCCGTTGACCCGGTGACCGGGAAGGAATTGTGGAACTACCAACTCCCCACCGGCAGCCCCGCAACCCGAGGTGTCGAATACTGGCCGGGTGACGGCAAGACTGCTCCCCAAATCGTCTTCGGTTCCCGGGACGGCAAAATGTACTCCGTTGACGCCAAAACGGGCAGACCCAACATGGCCTTCGGTGACAACGGCATCGTGAACATGAACACCGAAGACATCATGCGAGGCCTTCCCGGCATCAATGGCCTCACCGCCCCGCCCATCGTCTATAAAAACTTCGTCATCGCCGGGGGGACTACTCAGGAAAATCCCCCGCTGGGCCCTGCCGGAGACATTCGGGCCTGGGACATGCGTACCGGCAAAGTCGCCTGGAAGTTCCATTCGATTCCCCAGGCCGGCGAAAAATACAACGACACCTGGGCCAAAGACAGCTGGATCAACCGTACCGGCGTCAATATATGGGGTCACATTACCATTGACAGCCAGCGCGGCATCGTCTACCTCCCCTTCGGGGCCCCGTCCGTTGACCAGTACGGTGGCGACCGTGCCGGAGACAACCTGTTCTCCACCAGCCTTGTTGCGGTGGAGGCCAATACCGGGAAGTACCTCTGGCACTTCCAGATAGTCCACCATGACATTTGGGACTACGATATGACCGGTGCCCCCGCGCTCATTGACGTCAAACGCAACGGCCGCACGATCCCTGCGGTAGCTGCCATCAACAAGGTCGGCCTCCTCTTCCTGCTTGACCGTGTCACTGGCAAGCCCATTTACGGTGTGGAAGAACGTCCAGTCGCACAGAGTGAAGTTCCTCTCGAACGCACTTCCAAAACCCAGCCGTTCCCGCTCAAGCCCCCACCCCTTTCTCGCATGGCGATGAAGGCGGATGAGGTCGCCACCGTAACTCCGGAAATTGAAGCTGGCTGCCGCAAACTCATGGAAGGGCTTCAGCTTGGCGGACCCTACCTGCCCGTCAGCTACAATCGTCTCGGCGTTCGGTTTCCCGGAAATCACGGCGGCGTTAACTGGTTCGGAACTTCTTTCAACCCGCAGCTCGGCTACCTCTTTATCAACAGCAATGACCTTGGCCAGGTCTCAGGGCTGAAAGATCGTCCTGCCGACGCCACACGCGCCACGCCGCGTGGCCAGGGTAACCGTGTCGATCCCACTGGCCCCTACGATGGGATCGGTGGCGGCCGGTTCAGTATTCCCCCCGCCGAAGGCTCCACCCAGCAATTTCCCTGCCAGCAGCCGCCATGGGGCACCCTCACTGCCGTGAATGTTAACACCGGCGAATTCGCCTGGCGTGTCCCCCTCGGCGTGACAGATAGTCTCCCTGCCGATAAGCAGAACACCGGACGCCCCGGCAACGGTGGCACCATCGCAACAGCCGGCGGCCTGGTCTTCGTGGGTGCCACTGACGATGCCCGCTTCCGCGCCTTCGACGCAAAAACCGGCAAGGAAGTCTGGACCTGGAAACTAAAAGGTGCCGCCGAGGCCACCCCGATGACTTATCAGGGGGCCGACGGCAAGCAGTACGTCGTTATCACCGCAACCGGCGGTGGGTTCTTCAACAACCCCGTTGTGGACGACAGTATCATCGCCTTCACGCTGGACAAATAGCGGCAGCCTGGAAGCGACCCAATCAGACTCTCTGCGTCGCTTCCAGCTTCTCTCGCGTCAGAATTTCGCGAATCGCGTAAATTCGCCGGTCCTGCGATTCGAAGTAGGTCCGCATCACCAGTTCGCCAATCAGACCGGTGCTGAACATCATCAGTCCCGCCATCAGGAACATCGCGCCCGCCAGCATCAGCGGGCCGTGTTCCGCAATAATGTCGATCTGTGTCACCAGCTTCTTAATGGCGCAGAAGCCCAGTATCGCCCCGCCCAGCGTTACGCCGGTCAGACCAATGGCGCCAAAAAAATGCATTGGTCTGGTGAAGTAGCGCAGCAGGAAGCGGATCGTCAGAATATCAAACAGAACCCGAAATGTCCGGCTCAGACCATAGTGCGATTCCCCGGACACGCGCGGCGGATTCTGGATCGGCACCTCGCACACCCTGGCACCGTAGAAGCTGGCCAGTGCCGGGATGAAGCGGTGCAACTCACCGTACAGGTGGACATCCTTCAGAACTTCAGCGCGATAGGCCTTAAACGTGGTCCCGAAGTCGCGCAGGTCAATCCCCGACGCCTTCGACATCAGCCAGTTGGCGATTCGGGAAGGTATCTTGCGCGTTATGGCATTGTCGATTCTTTCCTTCCGCCAGCCAGAAGCGATGTCATAACCTTCGTCAATCTTCACCAGCAACGCAGGAATATCTTCCGGGGCGTGCTGCAGGTCGCCATCCATCGCGATCACCACCGTGCCCTGTGCTTCATGGAAACCGGCCGAAAGCGCCGCGGTCTGCCCAAAGTTACGCCGCAGCCGGATCACCTTCAGTGCGCCGTCGGTCCTCACGAGGTTAGCCAGCAGTTCTACGCTCTTATCGCTGGAAGCATCGTCGACAAAAATTATTTCGTAAGGTCTGCTGATCGCTGTCAAAACCGCAGTCAGACGGTCGTAAAGCGGCAGAATGGACCGCTCCTCGTTGTGAACAGGGACAACAATGGACAGCATCCCTCCAGTTTAACGGGGTATAGGGTATGTTCGGGAGGTGGATAGTCGCACGCCCTTTCGGGCCACTCATGCCGGGACATCATACGAAGGGATTCAGCCTCTGCCGGTCCGTGTGCTGCTGGAAAACGTCCGCAGCCTGTATAACGTCGGAGCCTTCTTTCGAACCGGGGACGCTGCGGGCCTGGAAAAGCTCGTGCTCGCCGGTATCACGGGCTTCCCCCCGCAGAATATGATCTCGAAGACCGCTTTGGGCGCGGAGGAGACGGTCCCGTGGGAACACACCCGCCAGCCGCTGGAAATGGTGATTGCCATGCGCGAGGCCGGCTACGAAATCGCAGCGGTCGAGACAACCGTTCATGCCGTCGACCTGTTCGACTGGCACCCCAGATTTCCGGTCTGTGTGCTCTTCGGCCATGAAACCGATGGCCTCACCCCGGAACTTGCTGCCCTCGCCGATACCCATGTCCGCATCCCGATGCTGGGCCAGAAACACTCCCTCAACGTGGCTACGGCCGGAGGGGTAGTGCTTTTCGAACTGCTGCGGAAATACCGGGCACTCCGGCAACAAGCAACATACCGATCGTAATCAGGCCGCTGAGCAGCCTGCAGATCCAGGCTTCGGTGGTCAACCCGTAATGCAGATTTACCTCGCAGGGTCCGTTGCATCCTGGCGCGACAACCATCAGCCCGATCGGGTCCTTTGTCAACGGCACCTCCCGCCCGGCTACCGTTGCCGTCCAGCCTGGAGCATGGTTGATGGCCAGCGAAATCACCTGGTCCGGTTGCATATTGGCGCGGATTACATTGTTCGCGAGCGTTGCGGTCGGTAGTGCGGGGTCACCCAGGGCCAGGCCGAACTGCTTCATCGGTTCCACGTCCAGACCGTGAATCGGAGCTCTGGCAACGATGTCACTCTTGCTTACAACCCGGGCCAGCGATGTCGACTTCTGCGGCACGGCAAAAATTGTGTCGTCCTCGTCGTGCCAAAGCACCGGCAGGACTCCCTCGAAGCGATTTGGGAACTGCACGGGGTGGTAGAATTCCCTGCTCTTCGGCCCGGGAACCGTCATCGCCTTGGTCGCAAACGCTTTTAGCCACAGGATGGAATTCTCAGCGCTTCCCGCCGCCGTCGGCGTGCCCGTGTAGATACTGTACACGGCAACTTTCTGCATCCAGTTCGGGGCAGATGGTTCGTGTCCCCCACTCAGTTGCGGGTTGTTCGAGAATATATTGCAGATGAACTCCGTGTCGCACGAAACCATCGTCCTCTGGCCTGGCAGGTTCTTGTCCAGCCACATACAGGTCTTGTACTGAATGGTCTGCGTCATCTCGACCGGGACGATCAGGCTTCTCGCAAAGCGCCGGATAATCTTTGTCTGGTACGTCCCGGCAAGAAGCACTACGGCCGACAACGCCCACAAGCCCCGTCGTGGGATTCTGCCCGCAACGACGCTGAACAGCACGCAGACCGCAAGTTCCAGCTCGAGCTGGTACCGATTGCCCTGAGGCACCAGGGTGAAGTGAAACTGGAAAAAGCCGAGAGGGATGAGGCACAACCAGTAGGCCAGGTATATTGCGAAGCGCTCGATCTCACTGCCCAAACGCCTCGTAAACCCGACCAGCAACAGGAATACAGACAGGGCCGCGAAACCAATCGCCAACAGCACCGGGAGGCCGCCGCCGAAGGCCAGGACCACTGCCACTCCGCCGATAGCCAGGCCAATAGCACCAAAAGCATTGGCCAGCACCACACAGCCTGACTAGACGATGGCCGCAGGAACAGGAAGGCAACAGGAAGCAACGTCAGAGCCAGGTTATGTGGGTCTTCAGCAAAGTGAACTATGTTGTACAGCCGCAGAGGCCCCGGGACCTGCTCAAAGGGCACCCGGAGGATCGGATAAACCACTCGGCGGGCGAGAGCAGCTAATACGCCAACCCGGCCCCCAGCGCCACCGGGAGCGATTTCGATCAGTCCCAGCGAAGCAGAACAGGGTTACCGGACCCAGGCAGTAGGCCAGGGCGAGCACCAGATGGAGTGAGCGCGGATCACTCAAGCCGCTCAGCCGCGCAGTCAGCGCCGTGAACATGGGCAGCAAGGGCTGATAGGTGTTCTCTATCGGCATACCCCCGCTGAACCACGGAGACCAGCGTTCAAAGGGATATTCCCGATAGAAGCGCGCGACCGCCGTAAAGAAGCCCTCATTGGAGTCGAGGTTCTTTACGAACTCGATAAGAACAAGCTCCCGGCAAATACACGCGTTCAGCAGAAACAGAGCGAGCGCAAGCAACCACCGAAATCCAGACTCCTGCGTGGCTCACGACCTCACCCACCTCGATCGTTACCGGCACATAGCCGCCGGGCTGGACCTCGTCCGGAATCCGCACGTTGACTTGCATCAGGCCGGCAACTGTTCCAAAAACCGCCCCTGCATACTGCACGATGGCGGGCAGGCCTCCCACCGTAGCCGATACATTCGCCAGGGGTGCGGGCAGAGGCAGTCCCGCGAACTTGCCGTCGACACCTCCGCTGGTCAGACCCTCGCCGGTGGCGAAGAGGGCGACGTAGTCTCCGGTCTTCACCGGGGCAGCCGCAGTGTTGAGCGCGCCGTCGGTGACGTTGATTGCAGCCGCCTGGCCCGCCCCGCTTGCGTTGGCCGTAAAGATTCCGGGTGACGCTGCTCGAACCTGCAGCGTCACGGGTAGCGAACTCTGTCCCTGATAGGTGACCGTTACTTGCGACGTGGTCCCGCTCAGGGCATAAGGGACCACTGCCGCAACCTGGTTGGCCGATGTGTAAATCACGGGGGCCGGGATGCCGTTGAACGAAACCGCCGTGCCGCCGACCAATGCAGGAACGGACGTGGCAGTTCCGGGGAACAATGCCAGTTGCGCAGGGCCGAGACCGATTCCGTACAGGACGACAATCTTGCCCGGGGAGATCGGGCCTGGCACGGCACTGGCGGCATCCACTACGGCAGCCACGGCGACCGCTTGCGCCGACGGTTGGAGAACCCGTATGGCACTGTTCCCGGAATCGGCCACATAGAGGTAACCCACGGCATCCACGGCGGTTGCCAGGGGGCTGCTGAATCTGGAGAGTGCAGCGGGTCCGGCATCGCCGCCGAAGCCTTCGATGCTACCCAGGGTGGAGACTGTGCCATCCGGAGCAACCTGTCGAATCAGATGGTTTCCGGAGTCTGCGATGAAGAGGTTGCCCGTCTTATCAACACTGAGGCCGGAGGGGGATTTCAGGGGCCCCGTGGCGACGGTGGTGATGGCCCCGGAAGGTGCCACCCGCTGAACCCGGTTGTTGGCCTGGTCCGCGATGTAGAGGTTACCCGTTGTGTCCACGGCAACGCCCCGCGCGTTGGCCGCTATGGCTGTGGCGGTCCCGTTCGGGGCCACTCGAACCACTCGGCTATTTCCCGAATCGGCGATGAACAGGTTGCCCGCGCCGTCAATGGCCACGCCTGTCGGGAAGTTCAGACCGGAATTCACGGCGGTGGTGATGACCCCTCCAGGCGTCACCCGGCGAATCGCATGGTTACCGGTATCGGCAATGTAGAGATTGCCCGCACTATCCAGCCCCAGCCCCAGAGGGCCGCTCAGTTGGGCAGCCGCCGCTTCACTTCCATCGCCTGAAAACCCTCTGGTCCCGTCGCCCGCAACCCGGGTGACCGCGCCGCCGCGGAAGACCGAAAATACCTGATTGCGAAATGAGTCGGTGTAGTAGATGGTGCCACTTTCGTTCACTGCCACCGAATCTGCACTGTAGATCTGCGGGGCCGTGTCGCTGCCCGCCAGCGTGGAGATAATTCCGGCAGGAGACACCACCCGGATTCTCGAATTAGCGCTGTCGGCGATGTAAATTGTCCCGTCCACACTGATGGCAACATCATTGGGATAATTCAACGCGGCCGCTGCAGCACCGCCGCCATCGCCAGAAAAGCCCTGCGATCCGGTGCCCGCCACAACCGAGACAATGCCGTTGCTGGTCACCTTCACGATCCGGAAGTTCCCACTGTCAGAAATGAAGATACTACCGGCACTGTCGGCGCGAACGCCATCCGGAAAATTGAGCGAACCGGCCGAAACGCTGCTCACCAGCCCATTGGCGATTCGCCGGATGCGATTGTTGCCTGCGTCGGCGAGTAACAGGTCGCCGGTTGGCGTCAGAGCCATGCCGGTCGGGTAATTAAAAGTCGCTCGCAGCGGAGGCCCGTTATCGCCGGAGAGGCCGACAGCCCCCGTTCCGGCATAGGTGCTGATGATGCCTGCCGCCGAAACCTGGCGAACCCGGTTGTTGCCAAAATCCACAACAAAAAGCTGGCCATTCGGGGCGATTGCTACTGCCGCCGGAGTATCCAGCCGGGCGGCAACCGCAGGCCCGTTATCGCCCGCGAAGCCTGCCGCCCCGGAACCCGCAATGGTGGCGATGGTGCCATCGGGCGTAACTCGCCGGACGCGGTGGTTGCCGCTGTCGGCAATGTAGACGTTGCCGGCGGCATCAATAGCCACACCGGACGGATTGAAGAGTTGCGCCGCATTAGCCGGGCCTCCGTCGCCCGAAAATCCCTTCCGGGTTGTGCCAGCGAAACGAACCAGCTGGCCAGCGGAGCCCATGCGGAAAACCGAGTGGAGGCTGGTGAAGTAGACGTTGCCTGCTGCATCGGTTGTCACACTATCGGGATTGCCGATCCAAATGCTGGCGGGGGTTGTACTGCTGTTAAGCGGTGGGTTCGTCAGCAGGGTGGATACCGTATAGTTCTGCGCGTCCAACCATGTGGGGGCCAGAAGCAGCACGACAATGAGACGAAGACGGTCCAAACTCACATTGTCGCTATAGTTGGTGACTGGCGCACTATGTCAGGCCTGATCACTCCTCCCGGCGGCACTCCCCTCGCTGCAATCCGACTCACTCCCGAGGGTCCGTCCATTTGGTGCAAGCTGGAGTATTTGAATCCCAGCGGCTCCACAAAAGACCGAATCGCGGCCTTTATTCTGCATCGGGCGCGGAAGACGGGAGGCCTGAAACCGGGCCAGACCGTGATTGAAGCGTCGAGCGGTTCCACCAGCATTGCGTTCGCGCTGGCATGTGCCCAGCATGGCCTGCAATTCATAGCGGTCATGCCCGAGGGGGTCAGCAATGAAAGGGTGTTGATGATCCGGGGCTTTGGTGGGCAGGTTCGTTTCACACCTGGGGCTCTGGGCGTCCGGGGGGCTATTGAGGAGTCCGAACGGTTGGCTCTGGAGACCGGAGCCTTTCTGCCACGCCAGTTTTCCAACCCGGACAATGCGAAAGCTCATGAGCTGCACACCGCTCGGGAGATTGATGAAGCCCAGCCCGGGGTTTCGTTTGATGCCGTCGTCAGTGGCGTGGGAACGGGCGGGACCCTGGCCGGGCTGTATGCGGGACTTCGGCCCTACTCCCCGAACCTCCGCGCGGTGTTGGCCCGCCCCGTAGAAATTCACGAATCGGTGGATGCCGAATGCTGTAGCTTCTCCTCGCAGATTCCCGGCGTGGTCGACGGTCTCTCGAAGCTGTTCCGCCCGAGTGAGATGCCGGATCTGATGACCGTGGATGTACGCCAGGAGTTGGCGATGACGACCGCGAGGGAATTGATCCGCCGCGGTTTCCCGGTGGGTCCAAGTTCCGGCTTAAACTACGCCGCCGCCGTAATGGCAGCCGCTCAACTGGGGAATGACGCTCAAGTGGTCACCGTATTTCCGGACCGCATGGAGCGCTACTTCACCACCATGCTGTTTGCTCCCCTGCGGTAATCAACCGGAAAGCCCGGTGCACTTTTAATTCGCTCAATTTGCCGTAGAGAAAACGCGGAAAGACGACACCTTCGGGATCCATAGCCCCCGGTTCCGCTTCGCTTTTTTTCGAGTAACGGCCGGCAAGCTCGAAGCAACTCCGCCCGGTAGCGCAAGGTGCCGCCTACATGGGGAGTGGCGATGGGCGGAGCGGCTTCTTTGGGCTTCCCCGTTCGGGTAATCATCTCTTCGATGCGCAGACCCTCAATAGCGGCCCGGATTTTGCTCATGCCCGAGTATTCCGCCAGCACGATACGTTCCAGGTTTTCCAGATTATTCCACTAGCCCGGAGCTGGCCGGAACGCTGCCTGAGCGGGACTCAGGCCCCTGACGGCATGGCACATCCCTTCCCTCACCTCGTTCACTTCCTGCGCCATTCGCATTTTTACAGTTTAGTGGTAGACAATATTGTGGGGTGGCTAAATGATGAAGCTGTCGAAACGAGTTGGGGTTTTCGCGGGCCTTGGCCTGGTTCTGGGATGTGGTGCGATTCTGGTGGCGCAGAATCCGGCAACCATGTTTCCGGTGGTCCGTGGCACGAAGTACATGGTGGGAGCGGGGAACAGCCTGGAAGTAGCGGCGGGCGTCCAGATCCTCGAAAAGGGTGGCAACGCTGTCGATGCCGGTGTCGCCTCGGTGCTCGCCGCGTCCGTCACCGAGATGGATCACTTCGGTATCGGTGGCGAGATGCCTGTCCTCATCAAGATGAAGGACAAGCCTGTGGTGGTGATTTCGGGCGTTGGACCGGCACCGGCGCTTGCCACGCCCGAATTCTTCCGCAACCGCAAGCCCGAGCCCTGGGAAGAGAAGGCGACCATGCCTCCCATTCCTGCCAACGGTATTCTGGCAGCCACGGTGCCCGGTGTCTTCGACGGTCTGATCGTGGCGCTTCAAAAATACGGAACCATGACGTTCGCCCAGGTGGCGGCTCCCGCGCTCGAATACACCCGTGGGTTCCCCACGCCGGAGGTTCTTTCCAGCTACATCGGGACCAGCAAACAGTACCTGGAATTGTGGCCGGTTTCCATGAAGTTCTTCCAGCCGAACGGGCATGTCCCGGCTCCGGGCGAGATCTTCGCGACGCCCAGCCTGATGCGTACTTTTCAGCAACTGGCCCTTGCGGAAAAGAAGGCCAAAGGCAACCGGATTGCGAAACTCGAAGCGGTTCGGAACTACTTCTATCGCGGGCCAATCGCCCGGCAAATCGCGGACTTTTCAGAGAAAAATGGCGGGCTGATCCGCTATGACGATCTGGCGAAGTTCCATGCTGAGGTCGATACGCCCCGCACCACCACCTACCGCGGCTACGAGATCCAGAAGCCCGGCTTCTGGTCACAAGGTCCCGTCATGCTGGAAGCCCTGAATATTCTGGAAGGCTACGACCTGAAGGCGATGGGGCATAACTCGCCGAAATACCTGCACACGGTCCTCGAAGCGGTGAAACTGGCGTTTGCCGATCGTGACCGCTACTACGGTGACCCGAAGTTCTCGAAGATTCCCGAAGAAACGCTGCTTTCGAAAGATTACGGCAAGCAGAGGATGGGCGAAATTGACCAGCTGAAGGCTTCGATGGAGAGCCGTCCGGGAGCCTTCGGCGGACCCCTGGCGATGGCGCAGACAACGCGTCCAACTGAAGGTGTAGCAGACACGACCTCGGTGGACGTGGTGGACGCTCAGGGCAATGTTTTCGCGGCGACGCCGAGTGGGGCCTGGCTACCTTCGGTGATCGCCGGCGACACAGGCGTTCCCTTCGGAACCCGCCTGCAGTGCCTGCTGGTGAATACTCCGGCGCACGCGAATTCGCTGGTGGGCGGGAAGCGCCCCCGTGTGACGCTGAGCCCGACGATGGTACTGAAGGATGGGAAACCGGTCCTTGCCATGTCAACGCCCGGTGGGGATAACCAGGATCAGGCGATGTTGCAGGTCCTGCTCAACATCATCGATTTCGGCATGACGCCACAGGCGGCTGTGGAAGCTCCTCGTTTCCAGAGCGAGCATTTCTATGCGACGTTTGCGAACCATGAGTTCATTGCAGGCAAGGTAAATATTGAGAACCGGATTCCGCAGGAAACCATGGACGCGATGATCAAACTGGGCCACAAGGTAACCGTGTCGCGGCCCTGGAGCAACGGGTCGGCACCGGTTGTGATTCAGCTGGACGGTACGACACTGCATGGCGCGGCGGATCCGCGACGTGGCCGCTACGTCTTTGGACGGTAAGCGAATTCGATAGCAAGAATCGGTTGGTGGAAGGCGGTGGCTGGCTGGTATTTCAATACCATGATCAGGCGCCGCCTTTTTCTTGGTTCTCTCGTGATTTCAGTTGCTGCCGGACAGGAGGTGTGGACGCCCGACAAGATCCGCTGGCAACCCGACGACCCTCCCGGCGCAAAGTATGCTGTTCTGGATGGGGACAGGGATAAGCCGGACGGATCAAGGAGTTTGGCGATGCCGAAATCGAGGAGCCGGACCGTGCCGGAGACGTCCACCAGAATATTGCCGGGT
Organism: Terriglobia bacterium; assembly: GCA_010084195.1. Taxonomy (GTDB): domain Bacteria; phylum Acidobacteriota; class Terriglobia; order Bryobacterales; family Bryobacteraceae; genus BOG-234. The sequence continues at coordinate 1,444 of RGPS01000009.1, read as the reverse complement.
TTCAGGTCGCGGTGTACGACAAGGTTTCGGTGTGCGTACTCCACCGCGCTGCAGACCTGGAGGAAGAGTTCCACTTGCTGCTGAACAGTCAGGTTCTGTTGGGAGACGTAGTCAATGATGCTGCGTCCCTCGACGTAGTCCTTGACAAGGTAGGGTTGCCCCTCCGGAGTAGCCCCGGCATCGAGGAGGCGGGCAATGTTGGGGTGGTCGAGGCGGGCGAGGATACGCCGTTCAGCTTCGAGGCGGAGGCGGAGGGAGGGGGAGTCCGTGCCGCGTCGCACGAATTTGATGGCGACCTTACGGTCGACGGTACCATCGGTTCGGACGCCGAGGTAGACGGCGCCCATGCCGCCTTCGCCGCGGAGTTCGGGGGCGAGTTCGGCCAGGAAGCGCTCGCGGAGGACAAGGGGGAGTTCGCGGGCCTGATGGAAGAGATTTTCTACTTATGACCAGTCGGTTTCGGGCATGGGTCAGGCCGTTTTCAACTGCTGGGCGAGAAAAGCGGTAGCGAAGCGCATATCGCGGTAGATGGAGACGACGGAGACATTGAGGACATCGGCGATCTCTTCCATGGTGAGGCCGGTGAAGTACCGGAGTTCTACTACTTTCGCCTTGCGCTCGTCGACTTTGGCGAGACGTTCCAGCGCCTGGTCGAGGGCAGTGAATTCGGCGGCTTTGGTGGTGGAGTAGGCGAAGGCTTCTTCGAGGGACGCCAGGGGCTGGCCTGAGCCGCGCTTTTCGCTCAGGTGACGGCGGGCGTGGTCAACCAGAATCTGGCGCATGAGGCGGGCGGCGACGGAGTAGAAGTGGCGCCGGTTTTCGAGCTTTGGGGCGGCGGTGCCGGAGAGCCGGAGGTAGACTTCGTGGATCAGGGCGGTGGGCTGGAGGGTATGGCCAGAGCGTTCGCGCCGGAGGGAACTCATGGCGAGCCCGTGCAACTCACGGTAGATAAAGGGGATGAGCTCTTCGAGGGCCGATGCCTCGTAGAGCTCGCGGGGGATGTCCTGCAGCCCGGCGAGGTAGAGCACGAAGTTGAATCCGAGCCGGAAGCCATTGCGGAATGGGCGAGAGGACATCACCACGGCCTTCAGCTTGATGACCTTCTTTTCGATGCCCGGCAGCGAAGGCGGGATGAGCAGCAGGTTGAGGACGGTGTTGGTCGCCTCGTCGGTTGCCCGGTCGGTTGCGGCAGGGGCCACCAAAGCCCGCAGCGGCCCGCGGCCTTCCTGCGGGAAGGCGTCCTCCAATTGGCGGTGGATGTCGCGCCACTCCCGCATGCGCGTAAACGAAAGAAAATGCGCCTTACAAAAGCGGCGCAAGGTATTGCTACCGCCACGCCCCTCCCCTGACGGACATTGTCTCCAGATCTCCAGCAGACTCAGAAAGTCGGACTGGGGATGGGCGAACTTTCGGTGGGCGGTTTGAGCCGCATCCTTCTGTTCCT
>RGPS01000080.1 GCA_010084195.1 Terriglobia bacterium | reverse complement strand
CTGGTGGTGTTTGACCGGGGCTATGCCGACTACAACTGGTGGCTGGAACTACCCTGACCGTCCCGCCAATGTCGGATCAGGAGTTTGCCGACTTTTGTGCCGAGTATCCTGACCTGTTCTGTGAGATGACGGCCGAGGGGGACCTCCTTGTCACGCCCCCGAGATTCTCCACTATCGGAGCGCAGAATGCCGAAATCGCCGCTCAGTTGGGTAACTGGTCGCGCCTTGATCGCATCGGCATCGGCAATGACTCGTCCACTGGGTATGTCCTCCCGAACGGTGCCCGCCGTTCTCCCGATGCTTCGTGGACACCGAAGGCTCAGGTTCGGCGACTCCCCCAGGAGAGTCAGGACGGCTACTGGCACTTATGCCCGGCCTTCGTGATTGAACTGCGGTCCAAATCTGACCGTCTGCCCATCCTTCGCCAAAAGATGCGCGAGTACCTTGCCAATGGAGCCCACCTCGGCCTGCTCATTGATCCGAAGACGCGCAGCGTAGAGATCTACCGCCCGGGCGCTGAATCGGAAGTTCGCAGCGAGATCGATTCCATCGCGGGTGAAGGCCCGGTGGCGGGTTTTACGCTCGATCTCAGCACCGTCTGGGATCCGTTCGCCTGATCCTGTTTCGATACGCAGAGGCGGCTCGCGTCAACTCCGTTTTTCATATATACTGCCCGGCATGACATCACGCACCCTCCTCGCCGCTGGCCTCGGCGTCGCCGCCCTGACCTGCGGCGTGGCTCTCAGCCAGCCGGCCGCAGCGCAGCCGGCCAAACCCGCGCTGTACAACACGACCAAACAGAAGCTCCTTGACGGCAAACAGGTCTTCAGCTTTACGCAATCGAAATTCGATATCGCTCAATACTGCGAATACGCAAAGCACTACGACTACACGTGGTTTGAGATGCAGCACAGCACCCTTGAATTCAGAGATGTGGAAGCGATGATTGCCGCGTGCCCGAAAGCCGGTGCGACGCCGATGATCCGCCTCCCTGACGCCCAGGAGTTTCACATCCAGCACGCCACTGACATAGGAGCCCTCGGCCTCATTATTCCGACGGTGGACGATGCGTCGCGCGCCCTGGAAGCGGCGAAATGGGCACGCTACCCACCCACCGGACGCCGCAGTGCGGGCGGGGGACAGGCCGGTTCCTTATGGGGCTTTGCCGGTCCCTATCGCCAGACGATCAATGACAACATACTGGTGGTGGTCATGATCGAATCGCCCACCGGCGTGGCGAACGCCTTTGAGATCGCACGCGTTCCCGGCATCGATGTGGTGATTACCGGCAACAATGATATGAGCTCATTCTCGGGCTTCAAACAGGGCGGCCCGGAATACGAGGCCCTGATCCAGAAGGAGCACGACGAAGTTCTCAAAGCAGGCAAGATTTGGGGACAGGCCAACGCAACCTACGCCAAAGGCCACCCTCTGAGCAAGGACGCGAAGTTCTTCCAGAACGGGCCTTCGAATGACGGCTGGGTCCCCCCGGCCCGACCTGGCGGTCGCGGTCGGGGCAATCCGAACGCGCCTCCTCCCGGCGAAACACCGTAGTCTTCAAAACGCGAAACGGCCCGCCTCCGATGAAGAGGCGGGCCGTTTCTGTTTTTCAGGTGAGCTTTATTTACCGAAGAAGGCCGCGTTGCGGGCCGTGAAATCAGACCACTTCTCTGGAAGATCGTCGAGGGCAAAGATCGCTGACACGGGGCAGACCGGGACGCAGGCACCGCAGTCAATACACTCGATGGGATCGATGTAGATCATCTCCTCGCCTTCGAAGCGGGCGTCTTCTTTTTTCGGGTGGATGCAGTCAACCGGGCAGGCATCAACACAAGCCGTGTCCTTGGTTCCAATGCAGGGTTCAGCAATTACGTAAGCCATATCGGGGAACTTCCAAATTACCACACTCGATTCCATGCCTGGCTCCATGCCACGATATAACTGAATGTCCGCAGCCAAGGTACGCAAAGCTGTCTTTCCCGCCGCTGGTCTCGGGACCAGATTTCTCCCCGCTACGAAAGCGCTGCCCAAAGAGATGTTGCCCGTGGTGGACAAACCCATCATCCAGTACGGGGTGGAGGAGGCCTTACATTCGGGCATCCGCAATATCGTCATCGTGACCGGTCGCGGGAAGTCTGCGATTGAGGACCATTTCGATGTCGGCTTTGAGCTGGAGCATGTTCTGACATCCCGCAATAAGGCCGAACTGCTCTCTCAGGCAAGGCAGGTCTCGAATCTTGCAGATGTCGCGTACATCCGCCAAAAAGAGCCGCTGGGCCTGGGACATGCAGTGAGTCGGGCGCAAGAGCTGGTCGGCCAGGAGCCTTTCGCTGTCGTTTTGCCGGACGACGTGATTGATTCGGCGACGCCTTGTTTACGCCAGTTGATAGATGTTTACGAGTTCTTCAACGCGCCGGTACTGGCCGTGATGGAGGTGCCAAAAGAGTCGATCTCGTCGTACGGTTGTATTGATGCGGAGTCCGTATCCTACAACGGCAGCACGGATCATGTTTTCCGCATTCGGGACCTGGTGGAGAAGCCGAAGCCCGGCGAAGCACCGTCCAATCTTGCCATCATCGGGCGGTATATTCTGACCCCGGATGTCTTCGACTGCATCGGCAAGGTCGAGCCCGGCGCAGGTGGTGAAATTCAGTTGACTGACGCTCTCCGACTGCTGCTGCGACGCCGACCGATCTATGCCGTGAAGTTTGAAGGTAAGCGCTACGATGCGGGCGACAAGCTCGGTTTCCTGCAGGCGACGGTAGAGCTCGCTCTGAAACATGAGGCCCTCGGCGGGGCTTTCCGCGCGTATCTCAAAGGTCTGGACTTAGGATGACGCCTTCCCTCTTCGACCTGCCGTTGCGATTAGGCGATGCGGTGACGGTTGCGGGGTTGCTCCTCGATTTGCCCGTCGTCTCCCGTCCCATTACCGATGAGCAAAGGTCACGGCTTGCCGCGCGGGCGAAGGGTCTGGAGTTCACTGCCCTAAAGCCATATTGGCCCACGCTGGAACGAGACCCGATTCACCCCTCGGCCTACTATCTGAAAGTAGACGGCATTGACGACCAGGCTCTTCTGCTGCGCATCGCGCCGGCGAACACGCCTTCCAGCGGGCTGTTTCCAAAGGCCATACTGATTGGCAGAACCTATGTGACGCCGCCCGCCGGGTCGCGCGCGCAGACCACCGAAATGGTCCTCAATGCAATTCCCTATGCGGACGCTGCGACTACTTTCGGGCAAATTCAGGATAAACGCAGATGAACACTCAGACTCTCTACGCAGTTGCCGATGGTGTCGCCACCCTGACGCTGAACAGGCCCGAAAAACGCAACGCCTGGACCCTGACCATGGCGCAGGAAGCTTCGCACTGGATGCGCGAAGCGGATGCCGATGACAATGTCCGCGTCATCCTGCTGACGGGGGCCGGAGGCGGTTTTTGCGCCGGTGCCGACATGTCCCTGCTGACTTCCGTTATTGAGCGCACGCAGGTGGCCAATGAAGTCTCCGGACGTCGTGCCCCCCTGCCGGAAGTCTCGAAGCCGGTGATCGCCGCGGTGGATGGTCCTGCGGTTGGCTTGGGGCTGGCGCTGGCTCTTCACGCTGACCTGCGGATTGCGACGGAATCGGCTCGCTTTGGGACCGCCTTTTCCCGGCGCGGCCTGGTTGCCGAGTTCGGGCTGGCGTGGATCCTTCCTCGCCTGGTGGGCCTGGGGCATGCTCAGGATCTGCTGTTCACCGCGCGGCTGGTGGACTCTGCCGAGGCGTATCGGATGGGTTTGGTCAACCGTGTAATGTCGGCCGATGGCTTCCATGCTTTTGCCGCAGAACTGGCGGCTGGCGTCAGTCCGAGATCCACGCGGATTATTAAGACACAGGTGGCGGCCGGGTTATCGCAGACCTTGCCGGAGGCGTTCGAAATGGCCGAGCGCGAGATGTTGGCCAGCCTGACCTGCGAAGACTTCAAAGAAGGCGTGGCGCACTTCCTCGAAAAGCGCGCGCCGAAGTTTACGGGGCGATAAGTTTATGTCAAAGAATATGCATCTGGCTTTCGGACGTGACGGCATAGCTGCCGAACTCCCCGAGGGCTACAACTACGTGGTACTCGACGTGAAGTCGGCAACGGCGCTGGCCGATCAGGCCGGTGCGATTTCCGCAGCTCTGGATGCCCCAATCGGGTGCGCCCCGCTTCGGGATCTGGCGCGAGGCAAGAAGACTGCGGCAATTTCGGTCTGCGACATCACTCGTCCCGCTCCGAATCGCAAGGTCCTGCCCCACGTTTTGCAGCGCCTGGAGGAGGCCGGGATTCCCCGCGAGGGGATCGTTATTCTGATCGCGACGGGACTCCATCGACCCGCCACAGAAGCTGAGATCATCGAGATCGCCGGGCCGGAAATTGCGTCAAAGTATCGGGTAGAGAACCACGAAGCGCGGGATTTCGAGAGCCACCAGCATTTGGGGAGCACCAAGTCCGGAACACCCGTCTACATTGACAGGCGCTTCGCCTCGGCGGACCTGAGAATTACCCTCGGTTTCATAGAACCCCATCTGATGGCGGGCTTCTCGGGAGGCCGCAAACTGGTGGCCCCGGGCCTCGCCGCGCAGGAGACCATCAAGGTCCTGCACAGCCCGAAATTCATGCGGGAACCTCGTGCGGTGGAAGGGTCGATTATCGATAACCCCCTGCATCGCGAACTGACCGAAATCGCCACCATGGCGGGTCACAGCTTCATGCTGGACGTGGCGCTGGCCCGGGATCGCGGCATCGCCCAGGTCTTCGCCGGGGATCCGGTAGCCGCGCACAAGGCCGGGGTCGAGTTTGTTGCAAAGGTTCTGCTGCAGGCGCTGCCAGCGCCGGTGGATGCCGTGATCACGACCGGAGCCGGGTACCCTCTTGACCTCACCTACTACCAGTGCGTGAAAGGCATTACAGCCGCCTCCCATATCGTGCGGGACGGCGGTCGCATCCTGGTTGTCGGTGCCTGTACGGAAGGCAGCGGTGGCCCCGAATTCACTCAACTGTTGGGTGAATATCCGGACCCGGACTCATTCCTCAAAGCGATTGAGGCGACGCCGGTGACGGTTGACCAGTGGCAACTCGAAAAGCTGGCGTTAGTGGCCCGGCGCACAGACTTGTTCTATTGCGTGCCAGGGCTGGCTCCTGCCTTAAGGGCGCAGCTTTGGGGCCAGGCCTTCGCGACCCTGCCGGAAGCCGTCGCTGCCTTGCTCGCAGGTTTGCCCCACGGTGCCACAATCGCGGTGATCCCGGAAGGTCCCTACGTCCTGGCCCAAGTCCTGGCAACTGCGGCTTAACGCCTACTTAGCCTTCAGGACTTCCAGCGCCTTTTCAATCTGGCGGTCATGCCCACTCAGGAAGTCTGCCGGCGTATTGTCCACCAGCACGTCGGGTGGCACACCGTAGTTCTCCATGTTCTCGCCGGTCGCCGTATAGACACCAGAGCCCGGCGTCCGAATCGCCGAGCCGTCGAGCAACGTGAATGAACCCGTCCCGATGACCGCGCCGTACGTCGGCATGCCAACAATCTTGCCCAGGCCGAGGCGGCGGAACCCGTCCGGGAACATCTCCGCGTCGCTGGCGGAGCGTTCATTTTGCAGCACAACCATAGGCCCCATGTAGGTTCTCCCGGGGCGAACCAGGTCAACAGAATCACGCCCGCGCGTCTTCTGGTAAGCGACACGCTGATTCAGCAGTTCCAGTAGCTCCTGGTCAATGCCGCCGCCACCATTAAAGCGCTCGTCAATGATCAGGCCCTTCTTATCCTGGTTGGCCAGCAGATCGGTTTCAAACCGGCGCAGAGAGGGCTCATCCATGGCCCGAATGTGGAGATAACCGTACTCGCCGTTACTCAGTTTGGCCACCATCTGCTTCTTGTCTTCCACCCACTGGGCGTATTGCAGATCGCTGAAGGTTGCCGTGTTGATCGGCTCAATCGCCACATTCCAGGCCCCCTCGCGAGAGGGCTTTGAGTTGACGACGAAATCGAATTTTCGTCCAGGCAGTACGTTGAACAGCTTCCAGTAGTTCTCACCCGCAGTGAGCTCATGGTCATTCACGGCGAGGACGTAATAACCGGTGGCGAGCTTCAGATACTCGTGGTCGGCGGGCCCTTTCCTGTAGATCCTGGAAATCTTGTAGAAGCCGGACGCATCGGGTTCGAGGTTGAAGCCTGGGTATCTGGTCTGGACCCGCTCCACGAGGTTTTCGCCCGGAATTCGTGAGCCGCCCGTGATGCCGGTGTGCGACGCATTCAGCTCGCCGATCATTTCCATGATGAGGTTATGGAGTTCTTCGAGGTCGGCAACGTGCGGCAGCAGCGATTCGTACTTGTCCCTGGCCGCAGACCAGTTCACACCATGCATGCCGGCGTCATAGAAGCGATTCTTCATCACGCGCCACGCTTCTGCGAAAACCTGGCGCTGTTCCGCGATTGTGTCGATTTCCATACGCAGCGTAAAGTTGACGCGGCGCGGCGGTGCCCCACTTGCCGCTGTGGTGTCGGCAACGGCTCCCCCCCGGCCTGCACCGCCACCTCTGCCGCCACGTCCACCAGCGCCTGCCGGGCCGGAATCGGAAGGCGGCGGCGTGACAGCCACCGTATACAGGCCACCGCCTGAGAGGAAATAAATGCCGCGATTGTCGCGAGTCCACTGTGGCTCACCCCCGCCGCCTCCAAAGCCGAAGCCTCCGCCGCGGCCACCACGCCCGGGGGCAATGGTATCGGTGATCGTCGTGTTCAGGCGGGTGATGCCGGAACCGTCCTCATTCATCACGTAGAAACCATCGCCCTGCGTTGAGACCAGATACATCCTGCCATCCGGCGAAGGGGTTACGGAACCGACGGAGCCAGCCAGGCGCGTGAGTTGGGTGATACGTCGCGGCAGCGCCTCCCAGTCAATCTTGATCTGGACCGGAGGCGCACCTGCCTGCCCCCCGCGTCCGGCGCGGCCAGGCCCCGGCGTGGGTGTTTCAGGCGCTTCGGCCTGTGCCTCGGTATTGATGTCCCGATTCGTCGGATCCTTTTCTACCGCCTGGAATGCCGCCGAGAAGAGCTGCATGGCTGTGCCCCGGCCAATCTGTGCAATGCCGGGCACGGTGATTCCACCCAGGAACAGCAGTTTCCTGCCATCCGCAGTCCACTTTGCGCCGGAGGATGTCTGGAATTCATCGCTGGTGATGACGTGCTCCTGACCCGTGGCCAGTTCCTTGACGTAGACATGGGCACGCAGGCGGGTGTCCTGTTTCGAGTACGAGATCCACTTGCCACCGGGAGAAAACTGGGCCCCGACGATATTGCCGGCCTCATTGGAGGCGAGAATTTCTTCGTTGCCGGTTTCAATCTCCACGCGGCGCAGTTTGTGGTCGGAGCCGGACCAGAGCAGGGATTTGGAGTCGGGGGCCCACACCAGGCCAGTTTTATCGCAATCCACGGTGGTCAGTTTCTTTGGATTCTTGCCCAGTTCGTCGGAGATGAAAACCTCTTCCCGCCCCGTTCGGTCGGACACGAAAGCGATCCATTTCCCATCGGGGGACCAGCGAGGTTCCTGTTCTTTCCAGGCTGTATCGGAGACACGCTGGGGTTCGCCCCGGTCCGTGGCAACCGTGAAGATCTCGCCATGCGCGACAACAGCGGCGCGGCGGTTGGAGGGTGACAGGCTGAAGGCCTGGGCAGTGCTGTTGAGGGTGATGAGTTCGGCTTCGTTCTCCTTCGGATCCGTTGTGATTTCAATGCGGATCTCGGTTGACTTGCCGCTTGCTACATCGAGTTTCCACAGTCCGAAATTGTCTTCGTACACAATCACTTTGCCGTCAGCGGAGCTGCTGGGGAAAAAGAGGTTGCCGTCTTCGTGGCGCGTCACCTGAGTCGCACGGCCACCCTTATCAGAAACCTTCCAGATGTTGTTCACGCTCTTCATCACTTCCGCGCTGCCGGGCTTGACGGTCTTCTCGTTCGGCATCTCATTCGAGACGAAGTAGATCTCGCCGCTGCCGCCGGAGACGGTGCCGTACATGGGCCAGAGCATATTGCCCTTGTATTCGGGATTTCCCAGTTTGGTGAAGGTCCTGGTTGCCAGGTCTTCCACCCAAAGGTCGGCTGCATAACTGCCGCGATAGTGCTTGCGCGACCAGGTCTGGGGGTGACGTGTGAAGGCCATCTTCCTGCCGTCCGCTGAATAGCTGGACCAGATGCCCCAGTCGGTCTCGACGGCAACTTCAATGCCGCCGTCAGCGGGAACTTCCCACAGTGTGGTCACGTTCGGAAAGACGCCATTGCCGCGCGTGGAACTGAAGGTGATTTTCTTACTGTCCGGGGTCCAGCCCACCACGTTATCGTCGGCTGAATGCCAGGTCAGTTGCTTTGGTTTGCCGCCCGTGGTGGGGATCACATAGACCCCGTAGTTGCCTTCGCGATTGGAAGAGAAGGCGATCCACTTTCCATCGGGCGAGAAACGCGGGTAGATCTCACGGGCTGTATTGTCGGTGAGGCGAGTGACGCCGGAGCCGTTTTCATTGGCAATCCAGATGTCTCCCAGGTAGCTGAACGCTACCTTTCCCTTCGAATAGGTGGGGTGGCGGAGGAGTTTCACCTGCGCGGTGGCCGAGCTCCAGATTCCCAGAGCAAGAAGAAAAATGGACAGTTTCGTTCGCATGACTTCATAACAGTATTGCCTGGAATTGCGGCTCGCGGGATTTTGTAAGAGCCGGACTGATAAAATCTTGCCATTGTGAGAAGTTATAGTCCGATTCTGATTCTCTGCCTTGCTCCTGCCCTGTTTGGTGCTCCCAAAACGGTCTGGGACGGCGTCTACACCTCTGCTCAGGCCGAGCGGGGGCAGGCTGCTTATACCGCTCAGTGTGCGCGCTGCCATGGCGATGACCACCGGGGTTCCGGCAACGTCCTGATTGGGGCGAAGTTCATGCAGCAGTGGCGGGAAGACAACCTCCACAACATGTACACGATCCTGCGGGATACCATGCCGAGGAATGCTCCGCGTAGTCTGCCGGACGGCACCTATCTGGACATCATGGCCTACCTGCTGAAACTGAATGAGTTTCCGGTGGGAAAGGCGGATCTTTCATTAAGTGAGACCGCCGGCATTATGCTGGTCGCCAAAGAGGGCCCCGCTCCCGTGCCGGACTTCGCGCTGGTAACCGTAACCGGCTGCCTGGGCCCGATGACCGGCGACAACGGTACCGTCACGTTGGCCAGTGAGCCCGTCAGGAGCCGCCAGCCCGGTAAGTCTGTCGGCGACGAACTGAAGGGGGCCCTGTCCAAGCCGGAAGGTAAGCGCAAGCTCTCCCTGATGGGTGTGCAGTACAACAACGAGGGCGCGGAATCCGGCCACAGGGGCGAGATCAAGGGCTTCCTGATTCGCCTGCCTGAGGGGGATAAGTTGAACGTAACCTCCATGCAGACCAGCGCGGATAAGTGCACGCCATAGGGTGGCCCCACCTAACTTGACCCTCGGCTTCGACATTGGCGGGACGAATCTGAAGGCCGGGGTGCTGGATACCTCCGGCCAGCTCCTTCGGCGCGAGACGGTGCCCACGCCATCGACGCTCCCCGGATTTCTGGCTGCGGCTGAGGCCCTGATTTCACGTTTAGCCCTTGGCGAACGCTTTTCTGGTGCCGGTTTTGGGTGCCCGGGTATCGTCCGTCCGTTCGATACCCTGGTTGACTGCCTCCCCGGAAGGATGGACTATCTGGAGGGCTCGCGGCTGAGCGATCTGGTGGCACCGTGGCTCGCGCCTGGGGCCATTGTGGCGGCGGACAACGATGCCCGCGCCGCGTTAGCCGGCGAGTTAGCTTTCGGGGCGGCACGGGGCCGTGAGAATGCTCTGATGCTGACCCTCGGCTCCGGCGTTGGTGGTGCCATTGTGTCAGGTGGCGTGTTGCTGCGGGGCCATGCGGGTGTCGCCGGCCACATCGGGCATCTCACAACCGATCCCGACGGCCCGTGGTGTCTGTGTGGCAATCGGGGGTGTCTCGAGACCTTCTTTTCGGCCCGAGCCATCGAGGTGGAAGCTCTGGCCGCGATCCAGCGAGGCTGTGAGTCCTCGCTGCGGACCAGATTTGGCGCGAACCCTCTCTCCGTGACGTGCGCAGACGTTTTTGAGTGCGCGGGGCAGGGCGACGCGGTGGCTTCTGCCATCATCGCGCGCGCTGTGCGCTATCTGGGCGGGGCCATTGCCGGGTTGCTGCACGTGCTCGATTCTGAGGTCGTGATCCTGGGCGGACAAATTGCCCAGGCCGGGCCAGTCCTTTTCGACACCCTTCGCGAGGATGTTGAGCAGCGAACCCGCCGCCTCCTGAAACGCACCATCCCTATCATCCCGGCCGAGGTCGGAGAACACGCCGGGATCGTCGGCGCAGCTTCACTCGCTTTTAACGGTTAGGGTCTATCTGTTAAAGCCGCGAATGCGCCACAGGGGCTTCGCGGCCTCGTCCGATTCCATTTCGAACTTCTCGTCGGTCTTCGCAGCGTCGTAACCCCGCCACACCCAGCGCAACTCCGCCGGAGCTTCCACCTGACCCCCCAGGCGTGTATGGGTGCCGTTGCCAAAGCTGAAATGGAAATCGTAACCCTGGCGCTTCAGGGAGTTCGCCATCTGGATGTTCTGCAGTGGCCAGCTCCCATGTTCATTTTCCAGATCCTCTGACCCATCCTGCAGCCAGACGCGAATGTTTCGCTTCGGCTCCTTGCGGATCTTGTTGGGGTAGGACTGTCCACCGTCCAGCGTGTTCGGCTTCCACTGGATACTGGTGAAGCTGCCGATGCGGGACACGACGCGGGCGAACTGATCCGGCTGGAACCACGCCGCGTTGAAGGCGCAGATGGCCCCCGAAGACTCTCCGATGATCGCGCGGCTGTAGCCGTCCTTGCGCAGGTTGTACTTTGCGGCAACTTCCGCCAGAATCTCGTCGCGCAGGAACCTCGGGTAAGTATCGGTAACGCTGTCGTACTCCACGCTGCGCATCGGCTTGCCATTGGCGATCCCAGGCGAAATGAAGACATGGACGATGACCGGAATCTGCTTTTTCGCGGTGAGGTTGTCAATCACGTTCAGGGTGTGGGAGGCGGCAGCGCGGTCCACGTTCACTTCGCCATCCTGCCAGACCATCAGGGCCGCAGGCGTGGCCGCAGAATAGCCGGCAGCCGCATAAATCCAATAGTTGGACTGCATAAATTGTGAGTGCGACCAGTCTCAACGGTCGCCAGCGCGTAGTAGAGATCGCCGGCTTTTGCCATGGCCGGCCCGGCTTTTTCGTTGATCAGCAGTTTGGGCTGGGCCGTGGCTCTGGTGACGAACAAGAGCTTGCCGCCGTCAGTTATGACGGCTGAGCCTTTGGCCAGATCGGCGTCTTTAGCTTCAGCCAGAATTGCGGTTCGAAGGGTGTTGGCGTCACCGTGCGATTCGACCAGGCGAATAGCCTCGGAAGCATTGGCGGCGAGGCAGAAAGCAAACAAAAACAGGATGCGCATATATCGCAGCCAGTTTACTGTATCTGGATGCTTGAAGGCTTGCTGGTGACGCCGCCAATGGTAACGGTGATCGTTTTCGCTCCGGCGCTGACATTCGGCACCGTCAGGTTGATCTGGTAGAGCCCCACCACAGTGGGCGTGAGCCCACTGAAGAGTACAGTGGCGTTCTGGCCGCCGATAGTGACCACCGGCGTCGTGGTGGTTTCCGCCAGAGGGCTGGCTGGCGCGGGTTCACCGCTGGCGGGCTGGTTGGTGACGGGACCAAGGGCATTGCAATAGATCTGGATGTTGCGACCCGGTTTAGCTGCATTGGCTGGGCCAATGAGCGCGAAGTTCTCGTCGCGGGCTGCGACAAAACTGCTGCCGCTCGACTGGTACTCAAACATCCCTGGCGCGTAAGCGGTGAGCGGCAGTGCATACAGGCCGGTGGTACTGCTCTCCACCGAGACTTTCATTCGCGCAGTTCCATTCAGGGGCATTTCCCAGGGAATCTGCACATTGATCTGGCCCGGCGTAACAAAATGCAGCCGCCCCGGGAAGCTGAGCGACCCGGCGTCAAAGCTGACGCTGACCTTGTTCATGGAAACCGGCAGGGCAGCGGTGGTGGCAACTTGCGTGGAGGGTGCCAGATCGGCACCGTAGATCGCGACGTAGGAACCGGGAACAACCGCTACGCCTGGGGTAAAGCTGGCCGCATCGACAACACCATTTGTGGCGACCACCGGAGCTTTCCGGGCAGTGATGTTGAAGGATGTCGAAAGTCCGCTGGACGTGGCGACATAGGTATTCACTCCCGGGTCCGGGCCAAGCGTGATTCCGGCACCGGCAAAGCCATAGATATCGGTGAAGGTATCCACATTGCGAAGGGCACCGCCCCCAGCCACGGCAGTGAACCGAATGGGGGCGTTCGCGACCGGGATACCGTAGCGGTCCGTGATCTCCGCAATCACCACGCCCCCGGATGACGTCTTGCCGACGGTTCCGTCGTCCCCATCTCCATACAGCGGAATCATGTTCCACGGAATCCCGTCGCCCGAAATGTACATGTAGGGAATTCGGAACGGCGTGGCGGCACCTTCGATGACCACAGAGCCCTCATACAGACCCGGTGCCGGCACGTTGCCTGTGAGTGTCAGGTTCACCGTTACGGTCTGCCCCGCAGCCAGAATCAGCGAGGCGCGGTCGAGGGCTACACTGGCGCGGGAATCCGGCTGGACCTGCTTTACACTCAGGGTCAGAGTTGCAGCAGCCTTGCCGGTATTGGTGAGTTGAATTGCCTGCACCAGAGGCAGGTTCGCCACCGCACTCAGCAGCCCGAATGAAGCACTGGCGGGAACAGCGGCGATATTGGCGGCAATCGCATTTGCGGCATTGGCGCGTCCTGCCCCGGCAGCCAGCACCGACGCCGCACTTCCGTTCGATTCCGTAATGTCGGCAGTCGCCGTATTCACAATTGCGGATCGGATTTGCGCCGGACTCAGCGCGGGGTTAGCCTGTTTCACCAGGGCAGCGATGCCGGCGACCAGGGGGGCCGCGAAACTGGTGCCTTGCGAGACCAGGTGGCCCGAAGGCGAGAAGAGGGCGCCGTTGGGGTCGTACCTCTGACCTGCGGTGTAAAGATCCGTCCCTGGAGCCATTACATCTGGCTTCAGCCCGCCGCTGCCGAGCGTCGGACCACGAGAGCTAAAGGCGGCGATTTGTTTGCCCGTCGCTTCGAAAGGCAGCAGGGTGGAGCTCATGGAGGCTTTCGCCTCCGGTTGACCCAGGAGGTACGCCCGGATGGTCTGGCCATCGTCGTACCCGATCACAACTGCCGGAATGGTGGTTGTGCCTGCCAGACCCCCCGGAGCGAGCACGGAATTGTCGCCGGGAACATTGATGATAATGGCCCCGGCAGCCCCGGCAGACGCCAGGTTCTGTACCTTGACCGCGAAAGTGCAGGTTCCCCGATCCACCAGAGCATAGGTCCCGCTTAAGGACCCGGCAGGCACAGGATTGCAGGCCTGCGAATCCCCAACCGTGGAAACATCGCCCAAGAGGCGCAATTCCGCAGTTGGTGCAGGGCCCGCGCCCAGCAGGGCGCGGAACGCCCCGGAACCAGGAACGCTCAGGCCATTTGACCAGCTGTGGGAGTTGGTTATAGCCCCGACGGCAATCGCTGCTGGTGAGTGCGCCGGTGTGGTCATGGAACCCCAGGTGGGCTGGACCGAAGTTCCGCTCAGACCTTCGTTACCGGCAGCCGCGACCACCACCATCCCTCCGGTTACGGCATTTTTCACAGCGGAGGCGAAGGGATCACAGAGTCTGCCCGCTGTGTAGCCGCAGATGGCTCCGGCGTCCTCCGGGCCGGAAAATGCACTCGCTCCCAGCGAGAGGACTGCCACGTCCATACCGTCGGCGAAAGCGTCTTCGAGAGCTGCAAGAACGGCATCGGCGGAAGTCGAGTCATTCACGCCGGGAGAACCGAAAACCTTGTAGCTTCCCAGCCATGCGCGGGGAGCGACTCCGGTGATTGTCGCCGCTGGTCCCACCGTGCGGACTCCTGCCGCGGCCATCGCCACGGCGGTCCCGTGGCCGACGCGGTCGCGGGGTGTGTAATCGTCGGGCCGCGAATTCTGCGCGGGGATCGCTCCCGTCCCTGCGGCCACATAAGCTACGTAGCTGCGGGCGACGATGACCTTGCTGTTGGTGAATTGTTTGCAGTCGAGGGGCACCAGCGGGAGCCTGGCGATACTGCAGGCCGGAAAATTGGCCGGGGCCTTCATGGTGGCGTCCTGAAAGGCAGGATGCGTGGCCTCAATGCCGGAGTCAATAACCGCGATACGGATGCCCGCCCCGGCGTTCGTCATCCCCCCGAACGCGTTCCAGGCGGCGGGTACATTGAGCAGTTCGGTGGCGCGGTCGAGCGTCATATGCAGCGCGGGCATGCGGGCTACATAACGAACTCCCGGGATCGCTTCCAGTTCTGCCGGGGATATGCCCTCGGTTTCGACGAAGATGGCGTTCAGCAGAGTATGCGACTCGTTCGTGATGTGTGCCCCGAGGGCCTGCAGACTGTTGCGGACCGGCAGGTGGGCGGCGAGCAGGGCAGCGCGGTTGCCCGCACGACCCGTCGGCGCGTCATTCAGGACGATGGCGTAGCGCGTCAGGTCCCTCGCCTGGCAGGCAAGAGCCAGGAGGAGATACGAAGCAAGGCGGAGTGTCATCACGTGGCCAGTCAATGGAAAAATACCCGATACAAAGTGGCTCCCAGGGCATGGGTCACCATGCTGGTGGGCACACTGCGTTTTTCCCGCCACGCCAGGCCGCAGAAAGTGCCGAAGACGGTGGCGACAATCACAAAACGCCAATTGGGAAACGCGCCGTGGAACCAGAGATGTGCGCTGCCAAACATGATTGATGTGACGAGCAGCCCGGCGATCCGGTTCCCCATTCCGGTTTCCAGCCAGTTCTGCAACATGCCCCGGAAGAAGAACTCTTCAGAAAGGGCGACCACCCAGAGCATACCGAGGAACTGTGGAACAAGGCTCCAGTAGGGGGGATGTTCCCGAGGAAGCCAGAGGCCAGTCGCCCACAGGGCGGTCAGCACCGGAGGCAGCATCAGGGCGAACCATTTCAGCCCGGCCAACCACTCGTCCCGGTTCGGCATGAAGACGTACTGCGCTCCGGTTCCGCCGCGCATCCCAATCACCGCGACGGCTGCCGTACGGATCAGCATCAGGTGGCCGAGAATTCCGAGCGGCGTTTTCGGAATTGCCGAAGGGTAGATCTGTTCAAAAACTTTGGAGAGCAGGATGGCCGCCAGCAGGCCCACGTACAGGCGAAAAGGCCGGAGGGGACGGTGTAGACGAGGTACGGGAGCAGGCACGTTCCGAAGAGAATCGCAGGGCGGCGCAGCCATGTCGGAGGTGCCCCCGCCATCACATAGAACGGTAACTCTGCAGCGAAGGCAAAAGCAACAGGCACGGCGAGTTGCAGGGAAAGATGCTTCAGCAGGGCGTAAATGACCGCCGCCGTGACCAGCAGCCCCCACCCGATACCGAGCGTCCGCCACGGAATCTCCGCCCAATTGACGCTCTGGTCACTTCGCGCCTGGGCTTGTCGCATCCGGCCCATCATAGCATTCGGCTGGAATAGGCGGGCTGAAACCTGAACCGGCGGCCAGTCTGCAGCTGGCCGCCGGTTGGAAGTTCAGAAGTGTTTGTGGTACCTATGCCTTCGGGGCAGGAGGCGGCAGTTCGCGGGCAACCACGTTGTCTGAGAAACCAGCCATACGGTGTGCTCCATCGCAGAACGGCTTGTTCTGGGACTGGCCACAGCGGCAGAGTCCGATGGCGGCGCGTCCCCCCAGCCCGAAAGCGGCGCCCATGGGATCGCAGATCTCGAAGTCACCCTCAATCCGGATGGAGCCGTTGTTGTTGATCGTTACTTTTGTTGATGCCATAAATGAAAGGATACCGCGAGCCGCTCAGGGGGTGACCGTGAGGCCGAACGCTCCGGTTTCCACGCGCCCCGCCCGTCGCATTTGTACAAAGATCCGGTAGCGTCCGGGAGTTGGCACACCGTACGGAAAGGTAACTACCGGGCCAACCTCGGCCTGGTGCATGGCCATCATGGCCTCGGGTGAAGCGACAGCCACCGAGGCCATCGGGACCGAACCAGTGGGGTGGACGTGAGCGAAGACAGCACCATCTTCTTTGACGAACTCCGCGTGGCCACCCATGCCCATGTAGGGTTCCAGCGGGGCCGGCTGGCCTTTGGGGTCCAGGATCGCGAACGAGAAAGCTGTTACTTCCCGTACCTTCACCGGACCCGGTTGCCTCAGAATCATCCGGTAACCGTTGGGGAGGTCGAAACTGTCAGTTGCAGTGGGCGTCGGCCCCCCGGCGTCATCCCCCGTGAGTGGGGTGCCCGTGATGCTGGGCAGGTCTACCGTTCCCACCGCAGTTTCGGCGAGGCCACTTTCGTGGACGATATCGCCATACAGGCGGTAGGTGCCTGCGGGCATAGCTGGGAGTTGAGTGCCGAAGAAGCCGGTGGCATGCTGTTCCGGATGCAGGTGGAAAACGTAGTCCTGAGCGGGCCACCGGATCAGGAAGAGGTGCATCAGATGGCCATGGTCCGGAATCAGGTCGTCGAGCTTTCGCATCTCCATCCAGCCCGGGTCTTTGAGCTGGACTTCCAGATGCCCCTGGTCGGGACGGCTTTCGAGCGTGAGCGGCTTGTAGAGATTGCGGGTGTAACTGCGGGCGTCGTCAGCCCACCAGCTCTTGCCGAACCACAGCAGGCCGAACATAATGGCAGCAGTCACGCCCATTCCGAAGAGCGTGCGACGGGACCAGCCACGCACCTGCGTGCCGGGTTCCGTCTTTGCCTCGCGCATAGAGGCCCCTACAATGGCGACCATGCCGACGGTGAGGAAAATCATCATGCCGATCAGGAAGTAAGTCATACCTTCCTGCATGGGCTGGGTCTTGAGCGCCAGCGCGGGCACGGGGACACGGAGTTCACCCTCTCCTGCTGCACCTGTGGCGTGGATGCGCACCTCCCACGAGCCATACCGCATCAGCCAGAGAGCGCCCTCGAAATAGCGGGGATCGGACACCGAGCGCTCCGCCAGGTCGGCGACAGGAGGGTGTTTCGCTCCCTCGCCGGTCATGGGCGTCGGGGTGAGTTCGAGCTTTGAAACTTCTCCGCCCAGAACCCGAACCTCGATGCGCGCGACGCCGGGGATCACATCGGGCGGACGTATGGCGACCAGTAAGGAATAGGGGCCCGCCTTCCCCTGAAAAAACACATCCGGGCTGCCGACGTGGCCCTGGGCAAGGCCTGCCGCCAGGCTGATGGCAAGACCCAGGGCGAGAGTGAGTCGTTTAACGAAGGACACGGCTCATCCAGGTTCCGCGAACCATTCCCAGCCAGCTGGCAATGAAGGCCGCGAGGAACGCGCCAGCCCAGCCCGTGATGAACTCAGGCGTGGTGGCTTCGTAGCGAACGAAACGGTAGGTGGCCGCGTAACTTTTCGGGCCGGAGAAATACTCCCTGTAATGGCTGCCGAAGATCCAGTTGCGGGCACCTTCGGTCTGCAGGAAGGTGCCGAACGGCCATTCGACCGCCAGCAGCGCAACCAGAAATAACGAACCCATCACCAGGGCCTGACGCCAATTGGCGAGGTGCGCAATACGTGGCCGCAGCCAGTCCATCAGCAGGGCAGGGAGGAGCAACAGCAAGGGGAAGCCGTTCGGGATGAACTGCGTAACCTCGTGCAGGACCGGGCCGAGTTTTGGCTGGGCGGGGAACAGGGGCAGAATCCACTCCATCCCGAGCAGGAAGACCGTGTAGATCCCGGCTACCGCTGAACTGCCCCACTTCATCCCGGTGGCACGCGGGGCCATCGCCAGCGTGACCGGGGCCAGCATGGCGATAATCCGATAGCAAATTGCAGTATGTAGCCAGATACGGCCCGTGAATTCCAGCACCAGAACCATAGCCGCAATCAGCACCATGGAAGCGACGTAGGCGAACATCATCCGCAGGCGGCCCTTCACTTTTTCATCGCGCTCCCGGTTCATCTGCGACGCCACCAGCACCATGGTGCCCAGTTCCACTGCGAAGATGCCGAGGGCGAGAACTGCGTGCGGCGGACTCAGGATACGGACGTCCAGACCATAGGCCGAATGCCACCAGTCATCGAACGGTGCCGAGGTGATCATGGTGAAGCCGCCCCAGGCGGTGATGAAGGCTCCGAGCGGGGCGCGAAACCCGAGCACCTGGACCGACGCCGCGCGCGCTGCCGTGGCTTTCGCGGAGTTGCGCGCAAACGTAGTCCAGAGAATCAGGTAGCCGCAGGTGATGCCGGCGATCACGCCGCAAAGCTGGATGGCGAGATGGGCGGGAGTCCAGAATGTATCCCGCCCAATCGATCTGTGCCACGAAATATCCCAGTGGATTCCGATCATCGCCGATGTGACGCCGGCCACTGCCAGCCAAACGAACCACGGAATCCCGAGCATAGGGTCTATTCTTCGTCGGTAACGCAGCCCTGGCTGGCTGACTTTACCAGCCGGATGTACTTGGCCAGTGTCCCTCGGGTTGCCTTGAGCGGCGGGGCCGTCCAGGCAGCGCGACGGGCAGCGATTTCTTCGTCGGATACCGCGAACGAGATCTCGTTGGTCTCGGCATCAATGGTGATGATGTCACCGGCCTTGACGAGGGCAATGGGGCCGCCCACCTGCGCTTCCGGGGTGACGTGGCCGACGATGAAACCGTGCGAACCGCCCGAAAAGCGACCGTCCGTCATGAGAGCAACATCCTTCCCCAAACCGGCACCCATGATGGCGGAGGTTGGCGTAAGCATTTCCGGCATGCCGGGGCCGCCCTTGGGGCCTTCATAGCGGATGACGACAACGTCGCCCTTGCCGATTTCCTTGCGTTCCAGGGCTTGGAGGATCTCCTCTTCACAGTCGTAAACACGGGCCGGACCGGAGAAGCGAAGGCCTTCTTTACCCGTGATCTTGGCAACTGCACCTTCCGGGGCCAGGTTGCCCCGCAGAATCTGGATGTGGCCCGATGCCTTGATGGGCTTGCTGAGAGGATAGACGATCTGCTGACCTTCAGTGAGCCCGGGGAGATCGGCCAGATTTTCGGCGATCGTTTTGCCTGTGACTGTCATGCAGCTACCGTCGATCATGCCTTCGGCGAGCAGCATCTTCATCACAGCCGGGACGCCACCGACAGCGTGCAGGTCTTCCATCACATACTTGCCGGAGGGCTTGAAGTCGGCCAGCAGGGGAGTGCGATCACTGACAGCCTGGAAGTCGTCGATAGTGAGATCAATGCCCGCCGAGCGGGCAATGGCTACCAGGTGCAGCACCGCATTTGTAGAGCCGCCCAGAACGGTGACGACCACCATGGCGTTTTCCAGCGCCGCACGGGTCATAATATCCCGAGGCTTCAGGTCGAGTTCCAGCAGGCGGTGCATCGCCTGGCCGGCGCGGAGACACTCTGCTTCCTTCTGGCCGTTCACCGCAGGGGTTGAGGAGGAATAGGGGAGGGAAAGGCCCATCACTTCAATGGCTGCGGCCATGGTGTTGGCGGTGTACATGCCGCCGCAGGCACCGGCACCGGGGCAGGAGTGCTGGACGATGCACTCGCGCTCTGCGTCGTCAATACGACCGGCGATGAATTCGCCGTAGCTCTGGAAAGCATTCACGATGTCGAGTTTGTCGTGGTTGCCCACGTGTCCCGCGCGAATGGTCCCGCCGTAGACCATGATGGCCGGGCGATTGAGCCGCACCATCGCCATCACGCAACCAGGCATGTTCTTGTCGCAGCCGGGGATGGTGATCAGGCCGTCGTACCACTGGGCCCCCATGATGGTTTCGATGGAGTCGGCGATCAGGTCCCGCGACTGCAGCGAGAAGCTCATGCCTTCCGTACCCATGGAAATACCGTCCGACACGCCGACGGTATTGAACCGCATGGCAACCAACCCCGCCGCCTGCACGCCTTCACGGACTTTTGCCGAGAGGTCGAGGAGGTGCATGTTGCAGGGGTTGCCTTCATACCAGACGCTGCCAATGCCGACCTGGGCCTTGGGCATATCGGCAGGCGTGAGGCCAGTAGCGTAGAGCATGGCCTGGGAGGCACCCTGGGCGGGTGGCAACGTGATGCGTGAACTGTAACGATTCATTGGGCTGGACATGGGGTTAGGTGTAGTGGAAAGGGGTAAAGTCTGAGTATATTCCCTGGGTGGATAAAATGCCGGGCATTTGGGTAACCTTGGGTAGACAATGAGTCTAAATCTGAAGAACCCAGCTTCTCACCAGCTGGTTCGGGAACTGGCCGCCCGTGCTGGTGAAACAATGACCGAGGCGGTAACTGAAGCCGTCCGTGAGCGGCTCCGGCGACTGGGTTCCACTCGCCAGGAATCTTTGTCCCGGCATCTTCTTAGCGATCGGTCGGGAGTGTGCCGGTCGGTTGAAGGAACCCTGTCGATCCATAGATCATGGCGAACTTCTCTACGATGAGAATGGTCTCCCGAAATGACCATCGATACCTCGGCCCTGATTGCAATATTCCGGGATGAACCCGACGCCGAATGGTTTGCCGATGCCATTGAGGCTGCCGTAAGTTGCCACATGTCAGCGGTTAGCTTCGTAGAAGCGTCCGTGGTTTTGGACGGCAGTCGCGATCCTGTTGTCAGCCGGAAATTTGACGAGTTCGTCAAAGACGCTGGAATTGTAATCGAGCCGGTGACAATTCACCAGGCGAAGATCGCGCGCGAAGCCTATCGCGACTTTGGTAAGGGCAGCGGGCATCCGGCCAGACTGAACTTCGGAGACTGCTTCTCCTATGCACTGGCAAAGGAACGGGGAGAGGCGTTGCTGTTTAAGGGCAACCCCTTCACTCACACCGACGTGCGTCGTGCCATTTCGTCTGCCCGGGCTTCCTGAAAACTCCCTTCCCGGTGGTATCCTGAAGGCTAGGACACTACCCGCTTCGCCGGTGGACAACCCGGCGCGACTGATGTCTTTACAACCACGCGTTACGGATAGTTCGACTGTCGCTGTGGGAAGCATGTCTTTAATCACCAAGAGGTCAAATGAATCGAACGATGAAGTGGGCAGCGTCTGCCCTTCTTGCTTTTTCCGTCGCAGGTCTGGCTCAGGGGCCAACTGCAGAAATCTCCGGTGCCGCACAGGATCCCTCCGGTGCCGTCCTGGCGGGGGTCGTGGTCACTGTAACGAATCCCGCGACAAACACTCAACGCACTTCTACAACCAACGCAGCCGGCACCTATTCACTGCCCGCTTTACCTCCCGGCGTCTACAACATGAAAGCGGAACTGACCGGCTTCTCCGCGCAAACCCGCAACGGTATCGAATTGCAGGTTGGGCAGGTCGCCCGTATTGACATCTCCCTGTAGGTCGGTAATGTAACCGAATCCGTCAATGTGACAGGCGGTGCGCCGGTGCTCGACACGGAAACCACATCGATCGGCACCGTTATTGAAAATCGCCGCATCGTGGAACTGCCACTGAATGGTCGCAATTATCTCCAGTTGGCCTCGCTGATTCCCGGTGCCACCACGATTGGTCCGGCCTCTTCGCAGGGCCAGCAACGCATGGGCGGTGCACGGAACAGCTTCGCGCTGAACGTTGCCGGGCAGCGTGTTCACTACAACCACTATTCGCTGGATGGTATGGAAAATACTGATCCGAACTTCAATACCTACCTCTTTCTGCCGTCCATTGACGCCCTGCAGGAATTTAAGGTTGAGTCCGGGGTTTTTGGTGCAGAATATGGTCGTGCGATCGCGCAGATCAATGTTTCGACGAAGTCCGGTACCAATCAGTTCCATGGTGTGGCATTTGAGTTCGTCCGCAACTCCTATTTCGATGCCAGGAACTTTTTTGCCCGCGTGAACCCGCCGTTCAAACGCAACCAGTTCGGCGGTACGTTCTCGGGCCCCGTGGTGTTACCGAAGCTCTTCAACGGGAAGGACAAAGTGTTCTTCATGTTCAACTATGAAGGGCTGCGCGAACGGCGCTCCCTCACGCAGACCGGTACGTTGCCGGATGCCCGCTATCGCTCCGGCAACTTCGGGTTCCTGAACAAGGCGATTCGTGATCCGCTGAATCCCGGTCAGATCTTCCCGGGTGCCACAATTCCGGCCAGCCGCATTCACCCGACCTCCACCAAGGTTCTGAACGACTGGTTCCCCCTGCCCAACCAGCGTGGCAGTGGTGCCCTGGGCATCGCCGGCAACTATCTGAATGATGAAGGCCGCAGCACGGACGGGGCCCAGAGTACGGCCCGCGTTGATCTGACCGCCATCAATAACCAAACCTACTTCTTCCGCTTCAGCCAGACCCGGGAGCCGCAGTACATTCCCGCTGCCGTTGCGGACCAGGGCAACGTGGTGGACATTCTCGGCCAGCAGGGCGTGATCGGCCACACCATGGTGATCGGCTCGAACAAAGTGAATGAATTCAAGTTCGGCATGAACTACTTCAACTCGAAGAACTCACAGCAGCGCGCCTTCCAGCGCAACGTGGTGGGGGAACTTGGGCTGCAGGGCGTTTCCCAGGACCCGTTGTTCTGGGGCGTACCGGTGTTCCAGATTTCCGGCTTCACCAATGTGGGCGAATGCAATGACTGCCCGTTCGTAAACTGGAATACAACCTTTCAGCTTTCCGATGGTTTCTCGTGGACCAAGGGTAAGCACAACGTCAAAATCGGCGGCGAATATCGCCGTGTTCGCTACAACCAGATTGGTGCCGTTGTACCTCGCGGGCGCTTTAGCTGGAATGGCCAGTACACCAGCGAACCCATGGCAGACATGATGCTGGGCGTGATGTCAACCACGGAAGGCCAGGTGGGCGCGCCCATCGCCAACTTCCGCAATACCTACCTTGCCGGTTACGTGCAGGATACCTGGAAGATCCTGCCGAAACTCACCCTGAACCTGGGGCTGCGCTGGGAGTACGAGTCCCCCTACTATGACAAGCACGATGCCATCGTGAACGTTGATTTCAAGTGGGATAACAGCGTGGAGCCAACCTTCGTTCGTGCCGGTACCGGCAACGTGAACGACGGTAATCCCGCCTTCCCGGCACCCGCTACCTGGAAACTGGTCCGTGACGGCCGCTTCGGTCGTGGCGCCGGTAAACCCGATCGCAATGACTGGGCCCCCCGCGTCGGTCTTGCCTACCAGCTGAACTCGAAGACCGTGCTTCGTGCCGGCGGCGGTATGTACTACGTTCGCGATATCGGCAACGCTGTCTTTGATATCGTGCGCAACATTCCGTTCACGATTCGCCAGGCAGAAACCGCCAGCACAACCACCCCGAACCTGACCTGGAACCGTCTCTTCACCCAGGCTGGTGCGCCCAGCTTCCTGCTGATCAATCAGTACGGTGAGCGTACGTCCTACGTGGTTCAGTGGCAGGGTTCCGTGCAGCGAGAACTGACGCAGCACATGTCGCTCGAAGTAACCTATATGGGTTCTGCGGGCATTAAGCTGCGTCGTCTCTCCAGCTACAACCTGCCGCAACTGAAGGCTGGTAATCCGAACGACAATCGGCCGTTCCCGAAGTTCAACGGCGCGTTCCAGAACATGTACGCGGCTTCCCACTCGAACTACCACTCCCTGCAGGCTCGTCTGCAGCATCGGTTCGCCAATGGCTTTACGCTGCTGGGTTCGTATGCCTGGGCGAAGTCGATTGACAACGGTTCCGGTGTTCGCACCACGGACGGCGACCCCCTCACGCCGATGGATCCGGATCGCGCCTTGTGGCGTGATCGTGGTCTTTCCGCGTTCGATTTCCGGCAGCGTCTCACGACCTCGTTCCTCTACGAAATCCCGTTCGGTAAGGGTCGTCGCTTTGGCATCAGCAACCCGGTGATGAACGCTGTTCTGGGCGGTTGGCAGCTGGGTGGCATCGTGACCTTCCAGAAAGGCTTCCCGTTCACCCCGTTCTGTGGCCCCGGCAACATCCAAAATGGTGCCGGCGGTTGGTGTGCTCCGGACGTGGTTGTCGGCCAGAATGGCAACGACGGCCCGAAGACGATCAGCCAGTACTTCAATACCGGAGCTTTCGTGGATCGCGTTGGCCAGAATCCTGCGGCAATTACGGACTTCCGTTTCGGAACCGCAGGCCGCAACAGCCTGGTTGGCCCCGGAATTGCCAGCCTGGATGCTTCCGTCAACAAGGTGTTCAAGATGATGGATGGCAAACAGCAGTTCGATCTCCGCGGCGAGTTCTTCAACCTGCCGAACCACCCTGTATTTGCGCAGCCCGGCTCTTCACTGCGCACGCCCACGTACGGTGTGATCACCTCAACCCGCCTGGAC